>JAGXFQ010000028.1 GCA_024637145.1 Desulfobulbaceae bacterium | reverse complement strand
TGTCAATCTTAAAATCGCCTCCGGTGTTAATTTATCATATTGTTTTAGCGTTGTTATTTCTTAATAACCAGGGCCAACAAACACGCTTGTCGGGCACATCGTGCCATGGCTAAAAAGTTTACGAAAGACAAAAAAATACATAACGTAAAATCAACGAGTTATCTCAAAACGGGAACTGCTGTCCGACAAGAATGCTTCACTTGGACGTGTCATTAACCGCAATAAGAAAATAAAAGTAACTGTCAAGAAGGCTGCAAATGAACTCACTTCGGTAAATGAAATTCTCAAGCAGGGAAAAGGAGTCAAGATCCCTGTGCAGATCATCAAAGAGGCCATCAATCAGAACAAAGAGGTCGAATATAAAGTGGCGAAAGCCGCAGACGATTTACATCAGGTCAACACCGAACTTGCCAAGGAGGTGGCGCAACGACTGGTAATCGAAACCGAACTCTCTGGTGTGAAGCACGATCTCGCCGATGTGCGCGACGATTTATCGCAATCCCAGGCCAAAGAAGAAGAATCACGAAACGTTGCGCTTCATGACGCGCTCACAGGTCTGCCGAACCGTGTATTATTTGAAGAGCGCCTCGATCATGGGTTAATCCAGGCCAAGCGGCATGGTTGGAAACTCGCCGTCCTGTTTATGGACATCGACAATTTCAAGAACATTAACGACTCCTATGGTCATGATCTGGGAGACAAGGTGCTGCTCACGGTGGCAGACCGTTTACAGTCTGCCACCCGCGAAGAAGACACGGTCAGTCGCTGGGGAGGCGACGAATTTGTGTGCCTGTTATTGGAAGTCAAGCAAGAAGCCGAGGTAACTCGCCTTGCAGAGTTGATTGTTAAACGAATTTCCGAGGACTTCAAGTTTAAGGAGACTGTTCTTTCTATTAAAGTCAGTATCGGTATTTCCATATACCCCGCAGATGGAGAAACGGCAGACATCCTTTTCAAAAATGCCGATAAGGCAATGTATAAAGCCAAGAAAACAGAGAGGAGAGTTGTGTTGTTCCGCGATTGCGTTTTTGACTGACCTGGGAACAGATAGAAGGATGAGGGAAAGAGGTCAAGCCAGCTTTTGACTCTTGCCTGGTTTCGAGCCGCTTATATCTATAGTTCTAAAAGGGTTCGGTATGATCTCTGTCTACCTGACACCATAAAGGAGCTCAAGATTTTTTTGTGTCAGGACAGCGGCTTATCCTGCTGGATGTCCCCGGTTGTTCTCTGTCTTTGTGGGTAATGTCCTTGTCCTGGCGGCCAACCCTCCACTTCTCAGTCTTCCAAACCCTCCAGCAGCTCAACCAGCTCTTTGTGCTGGGCTTCAATGCTTGCCACCAGCTGAAACTGGGCCAGGGCGCGGTGCAGGGTGTGCAGGGGGTCAGAAGTCTTGAAGTAGTGGCAGCCGGTGAGGTAGTCGCTGAAGAAGCGCAGGCCCAGCTCCAGGGGGATGAGGCGGATGGCGTCGTAGAGATAGCTATGGTCTGCGGCGGTGAGGAGGGGGCGGCCATGCTCCAGGTAGCCGCTAAGGATGGCGCGGCAGCGCTCCAGGTCAAAGCGGGTGTGCTCCGGCTTCTGATCCGGGTCGCTGCGATTGCAGCAGGAGCGCAGGCAATCGCCTAGGTCGTAGAGGCGCAGGCCGGGGCCCACGGTGTCCAGGTCAATGAGGGCGCAGGCCTGGTGGGTTTTGCTGTCAAAGAGGATGTTGGCCAGCTTTGGGTCGCCGTGGATCACGGTTTCGTGCAGCTCGCCCCGCTGCTTGGCATCCTCCAGGGTGCTGAGCTGGTGGGCCCGCTGCTGGATGAAGTGGTGGCACTGGTTGGTCAGCTCACTGGCTTGTGGCTGGTTGGCGGCCTGGCAGGACTGTTCGTAGAGCTTGAAATAGTGGGGCGTCTGGTGGAAGTGGGGGATGGCGGCCTGCAGGGCCGTGGGGGGAATGGCAGCTACCAGGCTGTGGAAGATGGCCAGGCTGCGGCCCACCTCTTGGGCCTGCGCAAGCGATGCCAGGCCCGGCAGGGTGACGGCCTCTGCCACATAGCTCTGGGCCCGCCAGAAATTGCCGGTGGCATCGCACCACCAGAGGCCCTGCTCCCGGCTGCCAAGGAGCTGCGGCACCACCCAGCGCCGGGCCGGGACCAGGGCCGCCACTGTGTGGGGCGGCAGGTGGCGGCTGATCACCTGGAGGTTGGCGCAGATCTGCTCCGGCCTACTGAAGGCCTGACGGCTGATGCGTTGCAGGATAAAGGCGGCCTGGCCGGGGCCGCGGACCAGAAAGGTGTCGTTGATGTTGCCGCTGCCGATCTCCGCCACTCTCAGTCCGGCCGCGCTGGCGCTGAAATGGGCGGCGGCCCGGACGGCCGCATCAGCACAGGCCGGGGCCATCTCTTACTCCTTGCCCATCGTGTATTTGGTGTGATAGCCGCGCGGCGTGATCATCACCCCCTGCCAGGTGTAGGTGGTGGAATTGCCGATGATCACTGTGGACTGCATGCCCACCTCGGCGTGGTGCAGCTCGGCCAGGGTGGTGAGCTGGGTGGTCTCGTTGGCCCGGGTGGCAGCGGTGACGATGCCCACCGGCGTCTCTGGTTTGCGGTACCTGAGGGCGATCTCCTGGGCCTTAAGCAGCTGGCTGGTGCGTTTCTTGGACTTGGGGTTGTAGATCACCATGACAAAATCGGCCATGGCCGCTGCCTCCAGCCGTTTTTCAATGAGCGCCATAGGAGTGAGCAGGTCAGAGAGCGAGATGGCGGCAAAGTCATGCATGAGCGGCGCGCCCAAGCGGGCGGCGCAGGAGTTGAGCGCTGCCAGGCCGGGGATGATTTCCACCCGCACCGTGGGGGCGATCTCCATCACCACCTCGTAGATCAGGCCGGCCATGGCATAGATGCCCGGATCGCCGCCGCAGACCAGCGCCACTTTTTTGCCGCCGGCGGCCAGCTCCACGGCCTGGCGGCAGCGGTCCACCTCCTGCATCATCTGCGAGGAGAGGATCTCTTTGCCCATCAGCAGTTCCGGGATCAGCTCCAGATAGGTCTTGTAGCCCACCACCACGTCGGCCGCGGCTATGGCCTGTACGGCTTTGGGGGTGATATGGTCTATGCTGCCCGGTCCGGTGCCGACCACGGCCAGGCGGCCTGGGCCACTGCAAGTGTTACATCCTGCCATTTCTGTTTTCCTATAATAAGTTGGCCGCGGCTGCTTAAGATGGCAGCGGGTTCGGCAACGCCCTGGGCGCCGGTGGCCTTGAACACGGCGGCTGAGGCGATCAGATCGGGAACCTGGTTGAGTTGATCCTTGGGGTAAAAGTCTATGGGGTATCTATTCTGCGCGGCAAATTCCAGCAAGCCCTTTTCATCATTTTTCAGATCAATGGAGGCCAGATTGCGGAAGGCGGCCGGCGCCAGGTTGTGTTCGCTGCATAGCTCGTCAAAGGCCTGCTGGATGACGATGGCCGGGGTCTCGCGGTTGCAGCCCACCCCGGCCACCAGGCAGCAGGGGTGGAGCTGGGGCCGGCGTCCCGCCACCTCCTGGTGGATGGCGATGATAAGCTCTGCCTCGGCCGGCTTGCCGGTCATCACAAAATCAGCGGGCCATTGCGGCAGCTCCACCTCGCTGAACACCGCGAGGCGGCCCTGGTTGACCAGCCGGGCCATGGCCCTGGTAAAGGCGGCCTTGTCCGCCACGACCAGGCCGTGGTCACGGGCCCAGAGGTCCAGGGCGGTATGGCCCAGGACATCGGAGGCCGTGGTGATGACGGCCTGGCCGCCGGTGAGCCGGGCCAGACGGCGGGCCAGCTCATTGCCACCGCCCAGATGGCCGGCCAGCAGGCTGATGGCATGGCGGCCCTGTTCATCTAGCACCACCACGCAGGGGTCGTGTTCTTTGTCGCGCAGCAGGGGGGCAATGGTGCGCACCACAATGCCGGTGGCCATGATGCAGATGAAGGCGTCATACCGGGGCCAGGCCGCTGCCAGGCTGGCGGCAAAGGTGCCGCTCATTGGCAGCATCGTGGCCTCTGGCAGCTGGGCGGCCAGCTCAGTAGCCAGCGTCTGGCCGCCGCTGGTTATGGCCAGGATGCCGATCTTCATGAACCCTGACGGTACTCATGGCTGAAGGATTTGGCGTAGAGCCTGCTTTCGCTCTCCAGGCGGCCGGCCAGCACCTCGCCCACCACGATCATGGCGGTCTTGGTGATGCCCGCCTCCTTGACCTGGCGGCCGATGGTGGCCAGGGTGCCGCGTACTGTGCGTTCATCGGGCCAGCTCGCCTTTTCCACCACGGCAATGGGGGTATGGCTCGGGTAGCCGCCTTGCGCCAGTTCGGCCACCACGGTGTCGATCATGCCGACGCTGAGGAAAATCATCATGGTGGCCTGGTGGCTGGCCAGCAGCGCCAGTTTTTCTTTGTCCGGCACCGGCGTGCGACCGGCCTGGCGGGTGATGATCACGGTCTGGGAGATCTCCGGCAGGGTGAGTTCGGCCTTAAGCGCCGCAGCCGCGGCCGTGGCCGAGCTGACGCCCGGCACCACCTGGTAGGGGATGTTTTCGGCGTCCAGCCGCAGCATCTGCTCCTTGATGGCCCCAAAGATGGCAGGATCACCGGTGTGCAGCCGCACCACCTTCTTACCGGCCTTGTGGCCTGTCACCAGCAGGGCAGTGGTCTCTTCGATGTTGAGGGGGGCCGAGTTGTGCAGTTCGGCGCTAAGTCCTGCCAGCAGGGCGGGATTGACCAGGCTGCCGGCATAGACAATGAGATCTGCTTCGTCCAGCAGGCGGCGGCCCTTGATGGTGAGCAGTTCCGGGTCGCCGGGCCCGGCGCCGACAAAGTATATGGTGTTTGGGTGGTTCATCATAGTGTTTTATGAACCACAAAGGCACAAAGGCACAGAGGTTTTTTCCCTTTGTGTCTTTGTGTCTTTGTGGTGAAAAAATGAGTTTTTAGTCCGTCCATCCTTACTTCCGGATGATGATGGTGGAAAAATAGTGGAGCTCCCGGCCCACCAGCTGCCGCAGGTCGCTGTGCACCTTTTCTCCGGCCATGCCGCATTGCTCGTAACAGACGGCACGTTTTGTCAGCCCCAGCTCATCCAGCAGGCCCAGCAGGCGGGGCAGGACGGTGTGGACCTTCATCAGTACCACCGAGTCGCAGTTGGCCAGGATCGCGCGCAGCCGGTCATCATCAAAGGTGGCCGGCACCACGGCCAGCACCTCGCCGCCCAGGCATAAGGGCTGGTTGCCCATGGCCGAGCAGCAGCTCATGGCCGTGATGCCGGGGATGATCTTGATCTCCATGTCCGGCGCCATTTCCTTGAGGGTGGCGTAGACATAGAAGCCGGTGGAGTAGACGGCCGGATCGCCCAGGGTGGGGAAGGCCACATCGCCCTCCTTGAGATGGTCAAGGATGAGACGGGCCGCTTCCTGCCAGGCCGCCTCTACCTCCCGGCTGCTGCGGCCGTTGTTGACCTTGTGCATGGGGAAGCAGACCTCGACGACCTTCTTGTCATCGAGGTTGAGCAATCCCTTGACGATGCCCAGGGCGGTGGAGTCGCCGTTTACTTTGGCCTTGGGGGCCACCAGGGTGGCACATTTTTCCATGGTGCGCAGACCCTTGACCGTGATCAGTTCCGGGTCGCCCGGGCCAGTGCCGATAATATAAAAGGTATTCAATGTGTGTTCCGTTTATGTCGTTGTGAGAGCATGTTTTTTTCACCACAGAGGCACAAAGGCACGGAGAAAAACCCCTCTGTGTCTCTGTGCCTCTGTGGTGAGGCTGTAGTTATCAAAACCGCCGATTTATTTGCGGCCCCGGATGATGGTAATAGGGCTCATTTCCTCGTTTCCTGTTGCCGTTATTCTGGTCACCCGAATCTCACAGGCATCCACAAGCAGTCCCTGTTCTTGCATGAGGGTCGGGGCTGCCGCTGCTGTCTTGGCCAGCACCGCATTGGCCACCATGATGCCGCCGGGCTTCAGCCTGGTTGCCCCAACGTCAATAATCTGTGCCAGGTTGCCGCCGCTGCCGCCGATGAAAATGCGGTCCGGCGCCGGCAGTGCCGCCAGTACCTCCGGGGCCGGTCCAGCCACGAGCTGGACGGTATGGCACTGGTAGCTCCTGATGTTGGCCTTGATATTGGCCTGCTCCGCCTCCTGGCGTTCCACGGCATAGACCATCAGGCCGGGGCAGAGGCGGGCCGCCTCCACTGACACCGAGCCGCTGCCGGCACCGATGTCCCACAGTACACCCTGCTCGGGGAGCTGCAGTTTATGGAGGGTAGCGGCCCGGACCTCGTCCTTGGTGATCAGGCCGCGGCTGTGCTTGAGAGCGCTCGTCTCCAGGCCAAAGGAAAAGGGCTGGGACCGGGCCTGGCGTTTGAAGATCGCCACGTTCAGAGGGCTGAAGGAGTGGCTGCTGATCTCCTCCAGGCTGCCGCTGGTCAACCGTTCCTCCTTCTGGCCCAGGTTCTCGGCCACCATCACCTCGTAGCGTCCGGGCGTCTCGGTGTCATCCACTGCCGCGAAACAGGCCAGCAGCTGGCGGCAGAGGGCGTCCGGGCTGTTGCTGCCATCGGTGAAGACCAGCACCTTGTCGTGGGGCAGCAGCAGCGCCAGGATATGCTCTGTCTCGCGGCCATGCAGGGAGACAAAGGCCGCATCGTCCCACGGTTCCTTGGAGCGACTGAAGGCCAGCTGCACCGAGGAGAGCGCCGGATGGACCTCCAGGCGGTCGCGGCCCACGGTCTTTAAAAGGGTGCGGCCGATCCCGAAAAAGAGTGGGTCGCCGCTGGCCAGCACCGCCACCGGGCCGTCCTGCAGGCGCGCGGCCACCAGGTCCAGGGTCTGCTGGACCGGGGTGATGGCAATGATCTCCTTGCCGTTCGGCACCAGGTGGCGATGGCGGCTGGAGGCCACCACCACGGGGCAGGCCTCAAGCAGGGCCTCGGTCTTGGCGGTGAGCGCTTCTGGGCCGATGCCTATGAGAATGATTTTATGTGGCATTTTAAAGTGTACTTTTCAACACAGAGACACAAAGGCACAAAGGTTTGTTTTTTTGTCTTTCTTTGTGTCTCTGTGTCTCTGTGTCTTTGTGGTTATCAAACAATTTTTTTTTCACACCGTCACTACCAGCTTGCCTTGGCCGTCCACCAGATAAACCGTTACCAGTAGACCAGAAACCTTTTGGCCGTATGCTTGGGCGGCCAGACACACCTCTTCAATAATATCGGCGCGGTCCAACTCCGTGAGGCGGCCATAGATCTCCCGGGCCGTGTTGGAGCCCTGCAGGCTGGCCAGTACTTCATCTTCAACGCCGAGCTCGCCTAAGAAGGCCAGGGCCGCCTCCACCTCCAGGGCACCGTGGCGCACGTGGGTCTGGGGAACCTGCATGGCCGCCTTCATCACCTTGGCCCACATGGCGGCCAGATGGATTTTCTTGAAGCCGTGGCGGGCCGCCTCCTGGAGGGAAAATTCCAGGTAGTCGCCCATCATGGCATAGGCCTCTTCCGGCAGGAATAGTTCTTTCTGCACCGCCGCCTCTGAGGTGCGGCCGGTGGCGAGGACGATCTCCTCCAGTCCTGTCTTTCTGGCCACGGACATGGAGGCGCTGATGGTGGCGGTCCAGGCCGCGGCCGATACTGGCCGGACAATGCCGGTGGTACCCAGGACGGAGAGGCCGCCTACAATCCCCAGCCGCTGGTTGAGGGTCTTTTTGGCCAGCTCCTCGCCCTTTGGTATGGAGATGAAGACAATGACATCCTGGCGCTCCCTTGCCTGGTCCAGAACCTCAGCCACCGCCGCCTTGATCATCTGCCGCGGCACCGGGTTGATGGCGTCCTGGCCCACCTCCAGGGCCAGGCCCGGTTTGGTGACCCGGCCCACGCCGCGACCCGCCCTGATCTCCACCGGTTCAGCGCCGCAGCCGCACATCAGGCCCACCACGGCCACGATCTCGGCGCCGTTGGTGACGTCCGGGTCGTCGCCGGCATCCTTGATCACTGCTGCCTCTGCCTCTTTGTGGCGCAGCTGGCAGCGGCTCACGGCAAAGGTGACCCGGCTGCCATCAGGGAAGGGGATCTCCACCTCTGTGGGGCAGCTGCCCCCAAAAAGCGCCGTTGCCGCTGCTTTGGCTGCGGCGGCGGCGCAGGCGCCGGTGGTGTAGCCGGAGCGCAGTTTTCTGCTTTTGGCCGCCATCTATGCCAGCCGGAGCAGGGCATTAACCAGGGCCACGGCCACCGGGGTGCCGCCCTTGCGGCCCAGGGAGGTGATAAAGGGGAAGTTGTTTTCCGCCAAAAGCTCTTTGGACTCGGCGGCATTCACAAAGCCCACTGGCACGCCGATAATGAGATCCGGCTTGAAGCCGGGCCGTTTAGCCGCCAGCATGGCCAGCACCTTGATAAGGGCTGTGGGGGCATTGCCGATGGCAATGATGCCGATATTGTCCTGGCTAGCCAGCTCCATGGCTGCCTCGGAACGGGTCCAGCCCCTTTCTTTGGCAAGTTCGGCGGTGTGCGGATCGCTTACCCGGCAGAGGACCTCGCCGCCATGGTGGGTCAGAAGATGCCTGCTGATGCCGCTGGCCGCCATCTGCACATCGGTGAGGATGTTGCGGCCGGCTCGGATGGCAGCCAGGCCGGCCGCCACCGCCTCAGGGCTGAAACGGATGTTGTCGGCAAAGGAGAAGTCGCCGGTGGCATGGATCACCCGCCGCACCAGGGCGAACTGCTCCGGTGTAAAGGAGTGGGGGCCAAGCTCCGCCTCGATCATCCGGAAGCTCTCCGCTTCGATCTCCTGGGGTTTGATGTCGCGTATCTGGGGCAAGGTCGTTCCTCGTTACGGGCAGGGAAAAAGGGGGCCAGCAAATCTCACAAAGAGAAGAAAGGGTGGCCCCCCAAGTGTCTCCACGTTTCTAGCAAAGATTGCGCCTTAGCGCAATGTCACAGCATGGTCCCGGGCAGCATCGCGGATATGGTCGACAAAGATGGCCGCCACCTTGTCATTGCTGCCTACTCCCTCAAGGACGGGGATGACCGTGAGGCCCTTTTTGCTCAGCCGGCTCTTCCAGGAGTACTCCTGGTCGCTGGCCATGTCGTTTAAGGCATGGTCGCCGGCCACAATCATCAGGGGCTTGAGCAGCACCTTTTTGACGTTGTCGCGCTCCAGTTCCCTGCTCAGGGAGGCAAAGTCTGGAAAGCCTTCGACGCCGCCCACGTAGGTGGTTACCTGCGGGTAGAGGCGGCGCATCACCTCCTGAAACTGGCTGAAGACGCCGGTGGAGTAATGGCCGTTGCCGTGGGCCATGTAGACCAGGGCGGCGCCGCTCTCGGCGGCCAGCTGGGCATCAGGGGCCAGGGCCTGGGCCAGGATCCTGATATCTTCATTATAATCATGCTCCACCCCGTGGGTGCCGGTGAGGGGCCGCCCCACGGCCAGGGCATGGAAGGGCCGGTATTTGGCCTTGACGGTCTTGATGGAGGCCAGGCCATCCACATAGGCGCACAGATCGATGAACTGTTCGGCATGGGCCATATGGGTGGGCTGGACAATGAGGGCATTATAGCCCTGCTCCTGCAGGAGGCCCATGGTGGCCAGGATGCCCTGGACGTGGAGGACCTCGCGGGGTATTTCAGGATGGGCCGCCCCAAAATCAGGGTCAGCAGCGCGCTCCTGCCAGATATTGCGGACGATATTGGAGGTGAAGGCCAGGGCCACCGGGGTGTCCGGGAAGGCCGCTTTGACCTGGGCCTGGATATTGAGGATGGCGGCCAGGGCCTGGGGCTGGGTGGTGCCGAAGGAGGCGATGACAATGGCTGCCCTGCTCTCTTGGCCATACTGGTTGTCGCTGGCCGGGCAGAGGGTGGCCAGCAGCAGGAGGGAGGTGAAAATAAGCGCCTGGATGATTCTCATTGGGAGGAAGCTCCTTTTTTCTGAAGGTGAAAAATAAAAAAACCGATTCCTCATGACTGTGAAGGATCGGCTCAGAAAAAAGGTGCATACTCAATCTGGCCAGACCCCTCTCCGCGGAGGTTGCCGGTTGCCCCTTACCATTTAAGGAGGCAACACGTATCCAGGCAGGTCTCCTGACTTTTTTCAGTCGTGGCCGCCTTCCCATCCCTGCGGACAGTGGCTTTGTGGCCAGACCAGATACCCTGCCTGACAGCAGGGTAGAAAAATTACAGTGGCGGGACCGTTCCCGATTTGCACGGGATTCCCTATTATGCCCCTAAAACGGGCACCTGAACAGGGAGTATATGTACAAAATGGCAAAGGAGATGTCAAGGGTGTTGCGGATTGGCGGGTGACCCTTTACTATGCCTTCTGTCCCGGACAGGGGTTCCTTATTACTAACCTGTTGGAATTGTTCAGGCTCCTGGTTATAAAAAATGAATCGGCGGTTTTGATAACAAAAAACCTCACCACAGAGGCACAGAGGCACAGAGGCACAGAGACACAGAGGGTTTTCCTCCGTGCCTTTGTACCCCTCAAGGGGTATTTAAAAGAATGTTTTTGTGGTGAAAAAAAGCACCACAGCGACGTAAACGATAGCGAAGAACTGAGCCTCATTGCTATCATCCGGGCCGCAAATAAATCGCTGGTTTTGATAACAAAAAACCTCACCACAAAGGCACAAAGACACAAAGGGTTTTTCTCCGTGTCTCTGTGCCTCTGTGGTGAAAAAACATGCTCTCACAACGATGCAATGAGCCCTATCACCATCATCCGGGTAATCAGATAGAAAAATGTCTTCATCCTTTCTCATCGCCGGCACCCATTCCGGCTGCGGCAAAACCACCGTCACTCTGGGTCTCATGGCGGCCCTGCGCCACCTGGGGCACGGGGTGCAGCCCTTCAAGTGCGGCCCTGATTTCATCGATCCCACCCTCCATGGCGTGGTGTGCGGGGAGGTGAGTCGCAACCTGGATCTGCGCATGTGCGGTGCTGCTTTTGTCCGGCAGCTCTTTAATGGTCATCCGGCCCCGGTGCGGGTGGTGGAGGGGGTGATGGGGCTCTTTGACGGCGGCCCCGCCTCGGCCGCCTCCCTGGCCAAGGAGCTTGCCCTGCCCGTGGTACTGGTGGTGGATGTGCGCTCTGCTGCTGAAAGCGTGGCTGCCGTGGTCAAGGGGTTCAGTGAGCTGGATCCGGAGGTGCAGCTGGTGGGGGTGATCTTTAACCGGATCGGCAGCCCCCGCCATCTGGAGCTGGTCCAGGGCGCGGTGGAGCGCTTTTGCCGGGTGCCGGTCCTGGGCTATCTGCCCCGGGATACCGAGTTTGCCATCCCGGAACGCCATCTCGGCCTCCATATGGGGGAGGAGGGCGCTCTGACCCCGGAGACCATCAACCGGTTGGCGGCCACCATCCGCCACTATGTGGATGTGGAGAGGCTGCTGGCCTTGAGCCGGGATGATGGACCGGGGCCGGCAACGGGCCCTGGTGGCCAGACCGCCTCCCTGGCCGGACCCAGAAGGCGCCTGGCCGTGGCCCGGGACCAGGCCTTTTGTTTTTATTATCAGGATAATCTGGATCTTTTTGCAGAGGCCGGCCTGGAGCTGGTCTTTTTCAGCCCCCTCCACGATGAGGAACTGCCCCCTGAGATCAGCGGAGTCTATCTGGGTGGTGGCTATCCCGAGCTTTTCGGGGCTGAGCTGGCCGCCAATGTCCGGATGCGCGCCGCCCTGCAGGAGTGGTCGGCCCAAGGCGGCATCCTCTACGGCGAGTGCGGCGGCTTCATGTATCTCACTCAAGGTATTGTTGATCATGACGGTGCCTATCATGAGATGGTAGGGGCCTTTCCGGTGCGGGCCACCATGGCCAAGCGCCTGCGCAGTCTTGGTTATCGGGAGGCCACTCTGGTGGATGACAGCCTGTGGGGTGAAAAGGGTAATGTTGTGCGTGGTCACGAATTTCATTACTCGGAGATTGATCAGATGCCTGCGGAGGTTGCCCGGGTCTACCAGTTGCAGGATGGCCGCGCTGAAGGGTATCAGCTGCGCAACACCCTGGGCGGCTATCTCCATCTTCATTTTGGTGGCACGCCAGGGGCGGTGGCGTGGTTTGTGGGGAAGCTTGGAGATAATAACCAGAAATGATTTTCACCACAAAGACACAAAGACACGAAGAAAAAAACCTCTGTGCCTTTGTGTCTTTGTGGTGAAACAGTTTTGGTATGATACTTACTTACTTATTATGACAACTCATTTTTCATATAACCGGCCGCCCTATCTCATGATCACCACGCTTAGCCTGGTCTTGCTGCTGGCCATTCTTCTCTCGGCAGGCATGGGCTATCTGGCCATCACTCCCCTGGAGGTGGCCCAGATCATCTGGGCCAGGATAAGCGGCGCCTCTCTGCCGGCCGGTATTGACCCCACCTTCGGCTATGTGGTCTGGGATGTCCGTCTGCCCCGCATCCTCACCGCCGTCCTGGTGGGGGGCTCCCTGGCCGTGGCCGGGGTACTGTTTCAGGCCATTCTCCTTAATCCCCTGGCCGATCCCTACACCCTGGGGGTCTCCTCCGGGGCCGCTTTCGGCGCCTCCCTGGCCCTGCTCATCAATATCGCCTTTATCAGTGTCTACTCAGTGCCCCTCTTTGCCTTTGTGGGCGCGGTGGCCACCCTCTTTGTGGTCCTGGCCCTGGCCTCGGTGGACGGCCGGTTGGGCACCAGCAGCCTGATCCTCTCCGGGGTCATTGTCGCGGCCATTTTGTCGGCCGGTATCGGCTTTATCAAGCATCTGGCCGATGAGCAGGTGGCGGTGATCATCTTCTGGCTCATGGGCAGCTTTGCCTCCCGCACCTGGCCCCATGTCGGGCTGGTGCTGGGGGCGGCGGTTGCTGGTCTGCTCATCGCCTTTTATTATGGCCGCGATCTCAACATCATGGCCCTGGGCCAGCGCAGCTCCGACTCTCTGGGGGTGGACACCGCCCGCACCCGCAAGATCCTGCTGGTGGTGGGGTCGCTGGTCACGGCCACCTGCGTCTCCGTCTCCGGGATCATCGGCTTTATCGGCCTGATCACCCCCCATCTGATGCGCTTTATTGTCGGCCCTGATAATCGGAAGCTGGTGCCGGTCTCCTTTCTGGCCGGGGCCATTCTGCTGCTGGGAGCCGATACCCTGACCCGGGCCGTGCTGCCCTCTGAGGTGCCCATCGGCGTGCTCACCGCCCTCATCGGCGGTCCTTTTTTCTGCTACATCTTCAGGAGGAAACAGCTCCATGCCCTTTCTTGAAGCCCGCCGGATATCCTATGCCTATGGGGAGCGGCAGGTGTTGCGGGATGTCAGCCTTGCCCTTAAAAGCGGCCGTTTCTATGGCCTGCTGGGCCCAAACGGCAGCGGTAAGACCACGCTCCTTGATCTGCTCATTGCCAACCGCCAGCCCGCCGCCGGTGCCATTTCTCTCCAGGGCCGGGAGCTTGGCAGCTACTCCCGGCCGGATCTGGCCCGGCAGATGGCCCTGGTGCCCCAGGAGTTTGGCCTTGGTTTTGATTTTCAGGTAGGGGAGGTGGTCCTCATGGGTCGCCACCCCCACATCCCCAGGTTCGCCACCCCCGGTCTCAAGGATCTGGCCCTGAGCCGACGGGCCATGGCGGATCTGGGCGTGGAACATCTCCAGGAGCGTCTGATGACGGCCCTCTCCGGCGGGGAAAAGCAGCGGGTGGTGGCGGCCCGGGCCCTGGCCCAGGATACGCCGCTGCTCATTATGGATGAGGCCACCGCCAATCTCGATATCCAGCACACCATCCAGATCTTTCAGGTGGCGCGGCGCAAGGTGGAGGCAGGGGGCATTGTGCTGGCCGCCATCCATGACCTCAACCTGGCCGCTGCCTTTTGTGACGAGATATTTTTGCTCAAG
Organism: Desulfobulbaceae bacterium; assembly: GCA_024637145.1. Taxonomy (GTDB): domain Bacteria; phylum Desulfobacterota; class Desulfobulbia; order Desulfobulbales; family SURF-16; genus BM506. The sequence continues at coordinate 67,979 of JAGXFQ010000028.1, read as the reverse complement.
GAAGGGGCCCTCCGGGCCGCAGGCAGGCCTGAGGAAATCCTGGTGCCTGCCATGATTGCTGAGGTGTATGGTATTCCCTGTCAGGCCGCTTTTAATGATTTTAACCACAGCCACCAGATTTCCTTTCAGTGGCAACAGCAGAGACCTTGATGACGAAACTTCTTGTGCAGCTCTTTGTATGCCTTCTCCTGCTCGGCCTGCCCGGCTGGGGGGTGGCGGCCGAGTTTGTTGACGATAATGGCCGGACCATTCGTTTTGATAAACCCTTCAGTCGCATTATCTCTCTTTATGCGGCCCACACCGAGAATCTCTTCAGCCTGGGGCTGGCCGCCGAGATCATCGGGGTGGCCACGAATGATGATTTTCCGGCCGCGGCCCGCACCAAGAGGAAGTTTCACTACCGGGAGGATGCGGAAAAGTTTATTGCGGCCCGACCCGATCTGGTTCTTGTCCGGCCCATGATCATGCGCTCCTATCCCCAGCTCATGGAACAGCTGGCCCAGGCCGGCATTCAGGTGGTTTCTCTGCAGCCCACCTCCATTTCTGAGATGTTCTCCTACTGGCACCAACTGGGCCTGCTCACCGGCCGGCAGTCAGAGGCCGCGGCTATGGAGGCCCGCTTTCAGGAGGAATGGGCCGCCCTGGTCAGCTACACCGCGGCCCTGGAGCCAGGCCAGCGGCAGAGGGTCTATTTTGAGGCCATTCACCGCCGAATGAAGACCTTCATGCCCACCTCCCTGGCCATCTTCGCCCTGGAGAGCGCCGGCGGTATCAATATTGCCGCTGATGCCGGCCAGGTGCGCAGCACCAACATCGCTTATTACGGCAAGGAACGGATCCTGGCCAAGGGGGGCGATATTGACGTCTTTCTGGCCCAGCAGGGGGTGATGAACCGGGTTGATGAGGAATTGATCAGGCAGGAGCCGGGCTTCATGGCCATCAAGGCCGTTCAGGAGGGCCGGATCTGTTTCATTGATGAACAACTTGTTTCCCGGCCCACCATGCGGCTTCTTGAGGGGATCAGGCAGATTGGCGGAATGCTCTATCCGGAATTCTTTCAGGAATTATCAGGGAGTGGCCATGGAAAACAGTCAAAAGAGTCGTAGCCGTAATAACAAGATCATCTTTATCACGGCCGGGGCCATTCTCCTGCTGGTCTTTCTTTCCTGGCAGATAGGGCCGGACGGCAGGGTGGTGAAGATCAGTGTGGGGGATCCCTCTTATCAGGTGGCCAATATGCTGAGCCGGGAGGGCATTGCCTTTGCTCCCCTGGCTGAAAAGGAAGGGGTAGTGGTGGCCTATACCCCTCACTCACCCTGGGCGCGCCTCAACAAAAAATGGGCGGACAGCTCCTATGAGATCCATTTCGGCGCAAATAAGGTGGTGCATATTGTCTGGCGGGACCGGCACGGCAATGAGCTGGGCCGCCGCCTCTTTGTGGAGATCGGGGTCGGCCCGGAGGGGTGATGGTCCCGGGGTTTTTGGCACAATTTTAAAAAATCTCTTTTCGTGTGCGTAGGTTTTTCGGTAAGTTAGGGCATACTCTCTGCTCAGCCCAAACAAAATGAAGATGGACCCACCCAAATCCGGACCCTTCCTTGGCTAAACAACGGTCGACCCCTCACCTTCTATGACTTCTCAAGTTCAAGATTTTTTCCCTGCCGGCGGTATAGAAAGAAAGATTTTCAGTCACGCCGCTCTGGCCAAAATCGAACTTGTTCCCATCGCCTATGCGGTCTGGTACGCCTATTTTGCCAAATCCCACTCTATGCTTAACAAGGAGGTGGATGCTGTTTTGGCCTCAGGTGTGCATTTTGACTCTGCTCTGCATCAGGATATATACAATAAATACCTGCGGGCCGAGACCGAGAGTCTTCTGGTTCAGGACGTGCAGACGGAAACCGAAGAGCTGGTTAAAAAGGTTTTTAACGAGATGATGGGCGCCCATGTCTCGGCCAATAAATATAGCGGCCGGTTGGAGAATTTTGTTGCGCAACTGTCCAAGGTCGCTGGTCTCGATGAGATGACGACGATTGTCAAGGAGATGGTCCATCATACCGAGGCTGTAGCCGATTCCAGCCGGACCCTGCAACAGAAGCTCGATGAGGCTGCACAGGAGACCCAGGCCCTGCGCCTCAAGCTCCAGTATACCGAAGAGGAGGCCGCCAGGGATGGCCTCACCGGCCTGAACAATCGCAGGGCCTTTGATCGGGAGATGGCGAGTCTTTATAAGAAATACCAGCGTGAAGGGAGAGGTTTTTCTCTGCTCATCCTGGATATTGATTTTTTTAAGCGGTTTAATGATGACTATGGTCATCAGGTGGGAGATTTTGTTCTGGAGACATTAGGCGCTATTCTCCACAAAGGCTTGAAAGGCCGTGATTTCCCGGCCCGCTATGGCGGTGAGGAGTTTATCTGTATCCTGCCGGAGACCAGCCTTGCTGATGCCCTTATTGTAGCTGAACATCTGCGCATCCAGATTTCCGTTAAAACACCTGTGCGGGTGGAGACGGAAAAACCGTTACGGAAGATAACGGCCAGTATCGGGGTGGCCCAGATAAATAGTATGGATACCATCCGTTCCGTTATTGAAAGGGCTGACAAGGCCCTCTATCTGGCCAAGGAATCAGGCCGCAATAATGTAAAGACAGAGAAAAATTTAGAAGAAACACTTGCCTGATCAGCCCCCTTCTGCTGCTGACGCGTATCCCCTGATTCATAAAGATGTTCTGGCCCCCCATTTGGGAGAGTTTGTCTCGCTGAGACCTTGCGGAGCAAGGAGTATTCTCCCTATGTGGTGGTGGCCTGGGCTAGCATGTCGGCAAAGGCCTGGTAGTGGGGGGGCAGGCTGCGCTTTTCATGACGCAGCAGGTAAAAGCTGCGCCTCATGGGGGCTCCGCCCAGGGGGATCTCCTGCAGGCTGCCGGCTGCCAATTCTTCGCTGATGGCCATCCTGGAGAGAATGGAGACGCCCAGGCCGGCCTTGATGGCCTCCTTGATGGCGGCAGTGGAGCCCAGCGTGGCGGCAATCTGCATCTTGTCCAGTTTTATTCCCTTTTCTTTAAGAAATTCTTCCGCAACCATACGCGTGCCTGAGCCCTGCTCACGTTGCAGAAAAGGCATGGACTGAAGATCGCTTTGTTGCCATTGGCTGGCCAGCTCCGCACGGGCGGCGCAGAGTAATTCATCTTCAAAGAAGGGGTACAGGGTGATCTGTTTCTGGTCAAGGGGGGCGCCCACCACCCCCAACAGCAGGGCATGGCCGGCAATCATTGCCGCGATCCGGGCACTGGCATGAATCTGGATTTCAAAAGAGACCTTTGGGTGTTTTTTTTTGAAGCGGGCGGCCAGGTGGGGCAGCAGGTAGGTGCCGGGAATGGTGGAGGCGCCGATGATCAGGTGGCCGCAGATGGTGCTGCTGGCCTCTTTCAAGAGGTCGGGGATGGCCGCCATCTCCTCGATGATCTGCAGTGCTTTGGGGAGGATCACTTCTGCCTGGGGTGTGGGGATGATGGAACGTCCCAGCCGGTCAAAGAGGCGGCAGTCAAGCTCCTGTTCCAGATTCTTGATGTGCTCGCTGATGGTGGGCTGGCTGATGTGCAGTTTTTCAGAGGCCCGCGAAAAACTGCGCTCTTGATACACAGCGGCAAAAATTTTCAGGTGGTGAATGTCCATGCTGGGCATAGTAATGGAAAGTGCTTTGATAATGAAGGAAAAAAGAAAAACAGGGCTGGGTGCGGTTCAGGTTCCTAACATTTTTCCCGGAAAGATTATTTCCGAATCCCTTCTCGGGCTCCTTTTTTAAAAGAGGATCCCTTGTCGATCCCTGTGGCTACGCTCCCGGGCCGCCAATTAAAAAACATGCCATGAATGGCGACATTCTTTTTTTGTAATCAAGAGTAAAGATGAGCAAATGAGAGGAAACAGGCGGAAATGGTAACATTAAGAATTTCGTTAAAAGGTGCGAGAAGGAGAGGGATGGGCTCTAAAGCCCTATTGTCGCGGCATTTTTTTTGTGGACGCAAAAAGCGCGTAATTAGGCTCAAATAGCAAGGGCGGTGTGCCGAATTCAAGTCAGTAGCCTGTCTCCAGTCTGTTGATAACTCAATCCTTTTTTTTAAATTTTCCGCGGTAACCGACTTTGACACTCCTCCTCATTCTGACTAAAAGAGTTGCAACAATTTTAGACCGTTTCAGCACTACAAACCTTCATTGATCTCCGCGAGTTTATATCTATGCTCTGGCAGGCCGTTAAAGAACAACTTTCACAAAAAATACCTAAAAATGCCTATTCTCTCTGGATATCGCCTTTAAAGGGCCAGGAAGTTGACGAGGGAACCCTTGTCCTGACAGGCCCGGATAGTTTTTTTTGTGACTGGGTCAATGATAAATATCTTGTTGATATTCAGACCTGTCTGCAGGAGATTGGCCGGGAAGGTGTGCAGATTTCCTTCGCCGAAGCTGCTCCTTTGCTGCCCCAGGATCTCCCCCCTGAAGCGCGGCAGATGCGTCTCCCCACCATGCCGGTGGTCAGAAAATTTACCAAGGCCCTTAATCCCCGTTATACCTTTGCCGAGTTCATGGTGGGCAATTGCAATATGCTGGCCCATTCCGCCTGTGATGCCATTGCCAACCACCGGGATGATGTGGGCAATATTGTCTATATCAACGGCGGTACCGGCATGGGCAAGAGTCATCTCACCCATGCCGTGGCCCATCATATAGTTAATCATGTGCCCTCAACCCGTCTCCACTATCTCACTGCCCAGCAGCTCACCGCGGAAATGGTCAAGGGGATCAAGACCAATACCATGGTCAATTTCAAAGAAAAATATCAGAACGAGTGTGATGTCCTGCTCATTGAGGATGTCCACACCCTCTCCGGCCGCACCAAGACGCAGATGGAACTTGCCGAAACCCTGGATGTGTTGATGGAGTGCGGCAAGCGGGTGGTGTTCACCAGCTCAAAAGCGCCCCGGGAAATTGATAATCTCGACGAGGGGCTTCGTTCCCGGCTGGCCTACGGTCTGATCACCACCATTAATCCCCCGGGCTTTCATACCCGGCAGAAGATTATCGCCCGCAAGGCTGCCAATTGCGAACTGGCCCTGGATGAGAATCTCATCGGCTACCTGGCTGAAAACGTCAAGGGCGATATCCGGCAGCTGGAGAGTATCATTGTCGGGATCAAGGCCCAGGCCGCCCTGCTGGGGGTCATTCCTGATTTTGACCTGATCAAGGAAACCCTCTGCAATATCATCGGTCAGCAGGGCCAGATTTCCGTGGAGATGATCCGTGATTTCATTGCTGCCCAGTACCGGGTGACCATCAACGACCTGCAATCCAAGTCCAGAAAGCAGGCCATTGTTTTTCCGCGCCAGGTTTGTATGTATCTGGCCCGCAAACATACCCAGTTGCCGTTGGCCGATATCGGCCGGGCCTTAAACCGCGATCATTCCACTGTGGTCCATGGCGTGCGCGCCATCACTACCAAGATTGCCCGGGATGGTTCCACCCGCGGTCAGATTGAGCTCCTCTCCGACAAGCTGGAGAAAAAATTCCTCTAGAGTGGGCCGAGAAAAAAAATCGGGGCAGGGGAGATCCTCCTTCCCCCGGGACAAGGGTTACTGCGTTAGGCGGTGGCCTTTTTTTTTGCCCGCTGCGCCGGGGAGGCCAGACGCACTTTAAAGGGCGGGGATCTGCTTTGCGCTTTCCGTCTCCCTTGATTTCAGCTACCATAGCTGCTGATGCTCTTTGTTCGGGCAGGGTGGCAGGAGGATGCTGGCTGCGTCCTGGCTGTAAAAGGCCACTCTGGCAGAAAGGGTAATAAAAAAGCTTCAGTGTGGTGATGATATGAATCTGGCGAAAAGGTTTACCAAAATAGTCTGCACTATCGGTCCGGCCTCGGATTCGCCCCAGATGATCGAAAGGCTCATTGAGGCCGGCATGGATGTGGCCCGGATCAATTTTTCCCATGGCGACTTCCAGACCCATGGCCGGGTGATTAAAGATATCCGCAGGGTGTCGGCGGCCATGGGCAGACAGGTGGCAATCCTTGCCGATCTGCCCGGCCCCAAAATGCGGATAGGAGAACTTGCCACCGAGCCCATTGAACTGGAAGCCGATGACACCTTTATCCTCACCACCCAGGAGATCGTGGGCAGTGCAGCCCGGGTATCGGTGAGTTTTGTGGAGCTGCCCAGCATAGTGGCGGTTGGGGACCTCCTTTTTATTAATGACGGCCTTATTCAGCTCCAGGTCCTGCAGGTGGAGGGCAGTGAGGTCCACTGCCGGATCATCGTGGGCGGCGAACTCCGCTCCAGAAAGGGCCTCAATCTGCCGGGCATCGATCTGGGGATCAGCGCTTTCACCGAACATGATCAGGCCTGCCTGCAGTTCGCCCTGGCCCACGGGGTGGATGCCATAGGTCAATCCTTTGTGAGCAATGGCGCGGATATTGAGGCGGTTCGCCGGGCAGCCGCCGCCCTTGGCCACCAGCCCTTTGTGATCGCCAAGATCGAGCGGGCCGGGGCCCTGGAGAATATTGATGAAATTCTTAGGGCAGCAGACGGCATCATGATCGCCAGGGGCGATCTGGGGGTGGAAATCCCCATCGAACGCATTGCCATGGCTCAGAAAAAAATCATGGAAAAGGCGCTGTTGCTGGGCAAGCCGATCATAACCGCCACCCAGATGCTGGAGTCCATGACCCAGCAGAAAAGACCCACCCGGGCCGAGGCCACGGATGTGGCCAATGCCATCCTGGACGGCACCGATTGTGTGATGCTTTCCGGTGAGTCTGCCATGGGCCGCTATCCCGTGGCAGCGGTAGAGATGCTGGTCCGCATAGCCGCGGAAGCCGAACCTTTTCACGCCGACCGGCGGCGGACCCAGTTTTTGGCCTGCACGGATCTGGATGAAAAGATCAGCCCCAAAGACCTGATTGCTCAGAGCGTCAATTTTGCAGTGGAACGTTCGGCGGCCACGGCAATCTTCGTTCCCACCATGAGCGGCACTGCCGCCCGCAACATAACGCGCTTCCGGCTGCCGGTTGCTATTGTGGCCGCCAGTCCCAGCCTGGCAACAGTCCGGGCTCTGCACTTTTCCTATGGCGTTCATCCCGAGTATGAGCCCGCCTTTCCGGATGAGTGGAACCACTATGCCCGTCAATGGCTGGCCGACCACAACATGCCCATAAACCTGGTCCTGTTGGTCCAGGGACCCTCGCCGCGACATCCTGAGGCCAACAATTCTATGCAGCTGGTGGAGCTCGGCCGGCCCTAGGCCCTGCTGTTGCGCCTCCGGGTCTTGATCCTGTTTGCAATCCCAGCAGGTATATGATAAGGGTTTCTTCTTGTTTTGCCATTCCTGAAACCGCGGCCCACCGGCCATTCCGGTGGGCCGCGGGGTCCGAAAAAATAAAGGAAACCCTATGACCACGCAGACCATTATCTATACGGCCGTTGATGAAGCCCCGGCCCTGGCCACCCACTCCCTGCTCCCCATTCTGCAGGCCTGTACCAAGGGTTGCGGTATCTCCTTTGTCAAAAAAGATATCTCCCTGGCCGGTCGGATTATCGCCAATTTTCCCGAGAATCTGAGCGCGGAGCAGAAGATTCCTGATGATCTGGCTGAGCTGGGCCGGCTGGTCAAGCTGCCCCAGACCAATATCATTAAACTCCCCAATATCAGCGCCTCTGTTCCCCAGCTCCAGGAGGCTATCCGGGAGCTGCAGGCCAGGGGCTATGCCATCCCCGACTATCCGGAGGAGGCCAAGACCGAGGCGGACCAGGCCCTGCAGGCCCGTTTTGCCAAGGTGCTGGGCAGTGCCGTTAATCCCGTGCTCCGCGAAGGCAATTCCGATCGCCGCGCTGCTGCTGCGGTCAAGGAGTTTGCCCGCAAGAATCCCCATGGCATGATGAAGCCATGGCCCAAGGACTCCCGGTCACGGGTGGCCTATATGAGCGGCGGCGACTTTTACGGCAGCGAGAAATCGCTCACCCTGCCCCAGGCCTGCACGGTCCGCATTGAGCATGTGGACACGCCGGGCGCTGTCACGGTTCTCAAGGAAAAGATCCCCCTGCTGGCCGGGGAGGTCTTTGATGTGGCGGTGATGAAGGTCAGCGCCCTGCGGCAGTTCTACAGCGAGCAGATTGCCGCAGCCAGAAAGGAAGGGGTGCTGCTCTCCCTCCATCTCAAGGCCACCATGATGAAGGTCTCTGATCCCATTATGTTCGGCCATTGTGTGACGGTGTTTTATCAGGAGGTCTTTACCCGGCACGCCGCTGTCATTGCCGAGCTGGGGGTCAATGTCAACAACGGCCTGGCCGATCTCTACAGCCGTATCGCCAGGCTGCCGGAGGCGCAAAGGGCGGAGATCGAGGCGGATATCATGGCCTGTTACCAGCAGAACTGCCAGCTGGCCATGGTGGATTCCAGTAAGGGCATCACCAACCTCCATGTGCCTAATAATATTATTGTTGATGCCTCCATGCCCGTGGTTGTTCGTGACGGCGGCCGGATGTGGGGAGCTGATGACAAGCTGCACGACACCATTGCCATGGTGCCGGATCGCTCTTATGCCACCATCTACCAGGAGGTCTTTGCCGATTGCCAGCAACATGGTGCCTATGATCCGGCCACCATGGGCTCGGTGGCCAATGTCGGCCTCATGGCCCAGAAGGCCGAGGAGTACGGCTCCCACGACAAGACCTTTGTGGCGCCCGCTAGCGGCACCATCCGCATTGTCGAGGCGGCCTCCGGCGCCACCCTGCTGGAGCAGGCCGTGGAGCAGGGCGATATCTTCAGGGGCTGTCAGACCAAGGATGCCCCCATCCGGGACTGGGTGAAGCTGGCGGTTAATCGGGCCCGGGTCACGGGTTCCCCGGCCCTTTTCTGGCTCGATGCAAACCGGGCCCATGATGCCGAGCTCATCGCCAAGGTCAAGGCCTATCTGCTTGACCATGACACCAGCGGCCTTGACATCCGGATCATGCAGCCGGACGAGGCCATGCGCCTCTCCCTGGCGAGAATCAGAAAGGGTGAGGACACCATCTCGGTGACCGGTAATGTCCTGCGTGATTATCTCACCGACCTTTTCCCCATCCTGGAGCTGGGTACCAGCGCCAAGATGCTCTCCATCGTGCCGCTGATGAACGGCGGCGGCCTCTTTGAGACCGGGGCCGGCGGCTCCGCCCCCAAGCATGTCCAGCAGTTCCTCAAAGAGGGCCATCTGCGCTGGGATTCTCTCGGTGAGTTCTGCGCCCTGGTCCCCTCCTTTGAGCATTTTGCCGTCACCCATGGCAATGACCGGGCCGCCCTGCTGGCTGAGACCCTGGACCGGGCCATCGGCAAGCACCTGGAAAACGAGAGGTCGCCCTCCCGCCGGGTGGCTGAGCTCGATACCCGCGGCAGCCATTTCTACCTGCTCCTCTACTGGGCCCAGGCCCTGGCCGCCCAGGGCAAGGATGCCGAGCTTGCCGCCCGCTTCACGGGGATTGCCGCCGAGCTTGGGGCCAATGAGGCCAAGATTGTCGAGGAGATGAAAAGTGCCCAGGGCCAGGCTGCGGATATCGGCGGTTATTTTCGGCCCCTTACCGATAAGGTCACCCCGGCCATGCGGCCAAGCGCCACTTTGAACGCCATTATTGCTGCCATGTAGCCCCCCCCGGGGAGCAAGTCTGACAAAGAAACGTGCGGAAGGAGGATGAGCCGGGAGTCAGAAGATCTACTTCAAAAAAAAAAAAATGAAGGTGAAGGTTCCCGTGGACCAAGGATTTTTGCACCCTCTCTGTGGAAGAGCTGGGCATCCCCGGCTCAATTATATTGGTCCGGGGATTTTTTTTCTCATCTCCGGGCTGCAGATCATAGACGACAGGCAGAGCAGTATCGTGCCCACCCCGGTGCTGCTGACAGAAAAATTTTGCCAACCGCCTTCCTTCTGACGTAGAGTGTCTAGGATATCGTTGGCAGGGGCCGGCCAGGGCAGGTTTCTGCTCTTGCCCGGTTCTCTTTTTGAAAAAAAGCGGGGAGGGGATTATGCCAAAGGGAAAAATCGGTCTGGTGCTGACAGCGGCCTTTCTGGTCTCTGCTCCGTGGGTCATGGCCGGTGCCCAGGGACCTGAATCCATTGATTTGAAAGAGAAATTCCAGGTGGAGGGCGGTATGAAGGCGGTTATCTTCCCCCATCGGACCCATCAGGCCAAGCTGGCCTGTTCCTCCTGCCATCTTGACCCGGAGGGCGGCGGTAAACTGGTGGTGGAACTGGTCAATAAGGTGGGGATCGGTAATGATTTTCATAAAAAATTCTGCTGGCCCTGCCATGTGGAGATGCAGGTGCCCCAGGGTAAATCCTGCCCCACCTGTCATGGCTGAGATTGCCGCTCTCCCTTTGCCTTTTTCCTTCACCTGATGAGGCGTTGCCATTCGCCGGGGCTGGTTGCATTTTTCAGATTTTGTGACTATAAAAATCCTGGTGTGGGAAGTGCGGCGTTTGCGGCAGCCGGCTGTGGACTTAAATTCGGGCTTCTCAATAATCAAAAGGAGTCCTTTGTCATGTCCGCCCCCCTTCTGCCCTTATCTGTCAGCAGCCGTATTGCCGCTATCTATGCAGAGATAGAAGAGCAGTATGCCCTGGTGGCCGGGCAGCTCGACTTCAGCTGCACCGGCTGCCCGGATAATTGCTGCGACAGCTATTTTCAGCACCATACCTACAGTGAATGGGCCTATCTCTGGCTGGGCCTGCAGGAGCTGCCGGCGGTAAAACGGCAGGAGTTTGAGCACCGTTCCCAGCAGTATGTTGTCCAGAGTAGTGCGGCCCTGGGCCGCGGTGCACGGCCGCAGATCATCTGCCCTCTTAACGATGCCGGTCTCTGCGGCCTCTATAGCCACCGTCTGCTCATCTGCCGCCTGCACGGCGTGCCCTCGGTAATGACCAGGCCCGATGGCAAGCAGCTCTTCTTTCCCGGCTGCTTTCGCTGCCAGGAGATCACCGGCGATGGTAAAGAGCTGCCCCGCATGGACCGCACTAAGATTTTCCAGGATTTTGTCCAGGTGGAGATGGAGTGGCTGGGGGTGAAGAGAAAGGTCCTGCCCAAGATCAAGATGACTATTGCCGAGATGATCATCAAAGGCCCCCCCCTTTTCAGTCATTGCCGGATCTGAATATTCCCCCTCAGCAGCAAGTCCATATCTCCTGCTGCCCCCTGCTGCCCCCTGCCGCGGTCATGGCGGCCCGGGGCAGGGGCATTTTTGGAGGCCTATGTTTTTACGACCAGAGCGCCGTGAGCCGCGACCTTTGCCGCTGATCCTCTCCTTCCTTGCCGCTTTGCTGCTGGGCTGTGGCCTGCTGCCGGGCCCGGTCTGTGCTGTGGGACCCATGCTGCCCCTGGTGTATGAGGAAGATCTCGATATTGACGGCTGGTTGATGAGTGAAAAGCTCGATGGGGTGCGCGGCTATTGGGACGGTCACCGCTTGTGGACAAAAAACGGTCATCTCCTGGCCCCGTTGCCCGCCTTTATCCAGGGCCTGCCCTCCTTTGCCCTGGAGGGGGAGTTGTGGGGCGGCCGCGGCACTTTTGAGCAAACCCTCTCCATTGTCAAAAAAGAGCAGCCCCATGACGGCTGGTTGCAGCTCAAATTCGCCATTTTTGACGTGCCCCTGGAGGCCGGCGGCTTTACCCGCCGCCTCGAGAAGGCGCGCACCTGGTTTGCCTCCCATCCATCTGACTATGCCTTTGTTATCCCCCAGACCATGGTCAGCAACCGGGACCATCTGCGTCAGGAGCTGAAGCGGATTGAAGAAGCAGGCGGCGAGGGGCTCATGGTCCGCCGAGCCGATGCCCCCTATGTGGCCGGCCGCAGTGCTGATATCCGCAAGGTCAAAAGCTTTCAGGATGCCGAGGCCAGGGTGGTGGGCCATCTGCCCGGCAAGGGTAGAAACAGCGGGCGGCTCGGCGCTCTCCTGGTGGAGCTTGCTGACGGCACCCGATTTAAAATAGGCAGCGGCTTTACTGACCAGCAACGGCAGGCACCGCCTGCCATGGGCGCCATGGTTACCTTCAAGTTTTATGGGAAATATGGATCTGGAATTCCCAGATTCCCCTCCTTTCTGCGCCTCCGGCCTGACCCGGATTTGTAAGGGGTGGGGCAGCCCCGGGGCATGAGGGGTGGCAAGATTAGCCCTGAAAACCCTCGGCCGTGGGATAGCGCCGGCCGAAGCCAAAGGCCTTGCTGGTGACCTTGAGACCCATTGCCGCCTGTTTGCGCTTGTGTTCGTTGGTCTTGATGCGGCGCACTACATCGCGCACCACCTCCTCGGCAAAGCCCAGCTTGACAATCTCGGCAATGGATTTATGCTCCTCCAGGTAGGCGGCGAGGATGGGGTCGAGGACCTCATAGGGGGGGAGGTCATCCTGATCCCTCTGGTTGGGGGCCAGTTCCGCACTGGGTGGTTTGCTGAGGGTGGTGGCCGGGATGATCTCCTGCTCCCTGTTCACATAGCGGGAAAGTTCATAGACCAGCATCTTGGGCACATCCGAGATCACGGCCAGGCCGCCGCTCATGTCACCGTACAGGGTGCAGTAGCCCACGGCCAGTTCGCTCTTGTTGCCCGTGGTGAGCAGCAGGGCCCGGTATTTGTTGGCCAGGGCCATGAGCAGCACCCCCCTGATGCGGGCCTGGATGTTCTGTTCCGTAACATCCTCTGGGTAGCCTGCAAATAAAGGGGCCAGGCTCTGCTTGCAGCTGTCAAAGAGGGCATTGATGGGCAGAATCTCAAAGCGGATGCCCAGCGTCTCGGCAAGCCTTCTGGCGTCGGCAAGGGAGCCCGGCGAGGAGTAAGGCGAGGGCAGCGCCACGCCCAGGACATTTTCTGGCCCCAGGGCCTGGCAGGCCAGGACGCAGGTCAGGGCCGAATCAATACCGCCGCTGAGTCCCAGCAGGACCTTGCTGAAGCCGCATTTTCTGACATAATCCCTGGTGCCCATTACCAGACCGTCATGGAGGGCTGTCATCTTGTCGACGGGCTGTTTGGCCACAGGAGTAAGGTGGTTGCTGTCAACCAGCAGCAGGTCCTGGCCAAAGGAGTCGGCCTGGCCGCAGAGTCTGCCCTGGCCGTCAAAGGCAAGACTGGTGCCGTCAAAGAGAATGGAGTCCTGGCCCCCTACCTGGTTGCAGTAGAGAAGGGGGACGCCATATTTGCGGCTGATGGCGGCAAAGAGCTGATGGCGCTGATGCTGCTTGCCCATGGTGAAGGGCGAAGCCGCAATGTTGATGAGCAGGTCAAGGTCATGGTGGGCCTTGAGCTCGGCCACCGGATCAGTGGCATAGGGCTGTCCGGGAAAGGCATCAATGTCATTGAAGAGATCCTCGCAGATGGTGAGGCCCAGGTTGAGGCCGTCCAGGCAGAAGAACTGGCTTGATGTGCCGGGCTGGAAGTAGCGGCTCTCGTCAAAGACATCATAGGTGGGCAGCAGCTTCTTGTGACTGGCATGGAGGGTTTCACCGTCTCTGAAAAGCAGGGCCGTATTGTGCAGGGGCTTGCCCTGGTGTGCCTGGCTGCGGCTGATGATGCCGCAGAGAACGGCAATACCCCTGATCTCTTTAATGAGGCCGTCCAGGTGGGTATTTTGCGCCTGGAGAAAGGAGGCATGTTCCAGGTAGTCCAGGGGCGGGTAGCCGCAGAGGGCCAGTTCTGGAAAGATGGCGAGCTGGGCCCCCATCTCTTTGGCCCGCAAGGCCTCTTTGCGGATGAGAGCGGCATTGCCGCTGAAGTCGCCGATGACGGGGTTTATCTGGAGAAGGGCTATTTTCATGGCAGGGCTGCGGTCGAATTAGGCAGGAAGAGTGCTGTTTTTATAAGGAGTCACCGGTTTTTTTTATGGCCACCGGCGCGGCAGAGGCTTCTCGGGGTAAAACGCCTCTTTAGCCCTCTCCGGGGCCTGTGCTCAAGAAGGCCGGCAAGCCATTAGTGTTGATGTATAGCATCATAATCGCTGGGGGCAAACAATTTCCCTTTTTTCTTGCCAGGTTAAGGTCTTCCTGGTTAGTTTAAAGTTTGATTTTTTCCGGCAGACGTCCGGCCCGGCCTCACTCTGCCGCAATTCTTTCTTTTCTCTTTTTCAGGATCGAGTACACCCTTATGACCTCAGCCCCGAAATTTTTCATTCTGGACACTAATGTCCTTCTCCACAATGCCGAGGCCTTGAACTCCTTTGCCGATAATATTGTGGTTCTGCCCATGACCGTTATTGAGGAGCTTGACAAGTTCAAGAGCCGCAGTGACGAATTGGGGCGCAATGCCCGCCAGGTGGTCCGGGAGCTCGACCGTCTGCGGCAGAAAGGTCCTCTTTCTGACGGGGTGGCCATGGAAAACGGCGGCAAGGTGATGATCGTCCTTGAGCATGAGACCTCCAAACATCCCAGTCTCAATCTGGCGGTGCCGGACAACCGTATTCTGGCCGTGGCCTATACCCTTTTGTCCCAGCAGAAGCAGGTTGTTTTTGTCTCCAAGGATATTAATGCCCGTCTCAAGGCCGATGTCCTGGGCCTGGAGGTCCAGGACTTTGAAAAGCAGAAGGTTAATTTTGATGAGCTTTTTGCCGGCTACCGGGAGATAGAGGTGGCGGGCAGCCTGCTTGCCGAAATTTTTCAGAACGAGGAGCTGCCTGTTGCGGGTTATGATTTCTATCCCAATGAGTTTGTCCTCTTAACAGACGAGGCTGACCCTAAGCACACCGCCCTGGCCCGGGCCCGTTCAGCCGAGACCCTGGTCCGCCTCAATAAACAGTATGACAGCGCCTGGCAGATTCATTCCCGCAGCAAAGAGCAGCGCATGGCCCTGGAGCTATTGCTTGATCCCCAGATCAAGATCGTCACCCTGGTGGGCCAGGCTGGTACCGGCAAGACCCTGCTGGCCCTGGCGGCCGCCCTGGAGACCACCATCGCCCTTGAGGAGTATGAGAAGATTTTGGTGAGCAGGCCCATTATCCCCTTGGGTAAGGATCTGGGCTATATGCCCGGGGATAAGGACGACAAGCTCCGGCATTGGATGCAGCCCATCTTTGACAATCTCACCTATATTCTTGGTGACCGGGGGGGCAAGGCCTCGGAAAAGGACGTGGAGACGGTCCGCAAAAAAGTGGAACAACTTCTCAAGGATCATATCATCGAAATGGAGGCCCTTACGTTTATCCGGGGCCGCTCCATCCCCAATCAGTATGTGATTATTGACGAGGCCCAGAACCTCACCCCCCATGAGGTAAAGACCATTATCAGCCGGGCCGGGGAGGGGACCAAGATGATACTCACCGGTGATCCCTACCAGATTGACAATCCCTATCTTGATTCTTCCAGTAACGGCCTGGCCTATACGGTGGAGAGGTTAAAGGGGTTGCCCATCCATGGCCATGTCACCCTGCGCAAGAGTGAGCGCAGCGAACTGGCCGGGGTGGCCGCTGATTATTTATGAGAAAGATTTTTTGGTGTTGCCGGTGCCGCTGACAACGAGATTGGTCTTTGATAGGCGATAGCAGGTCCATGTCAAGGGCTGAAAATGACAAAAAATGGAGTAACATCTTGAAATTTGAACCGAAATGGATTGCCTGGGAGATCACCCGGCGCTGTAATCTGAAATGCGTCCATTGCCGCTCCTCATCCACCCTGGAGGTGGAGGGACATCCAGATTTTTCCTTTAGCGAGGCCACCCGCATTCTCGATGACATCACCTCCTACGCCAGCCCTGTGGTGGTGCTCTCCGGTGGCGAACCCCTGCTGCGCAAGGATGTGTTTGATATCGCCTCCTACGGCACCGGCAAGGGTCTGCGGATGTGTCTGGCCACCAATGGCCTGCTGGTCAACCAGGAGATCTGCACCAAAATAAAGGAGAGCGGCATCAAGATGGTTTCCCTGTCCTTGGACGGCTCCACGGCGGCGATTCATGATGATTTCCGCAATCAGCCGGGGGCCTTTGCCGGGGTGATGACAGCGGCCCGCCTTTTCAAGGAAAATGACATCCCTTTTCTGATCAACTCCTCTTTTACCAAGCGCAACAAGGATGAGGTGCCCAAAGTCTATGAGCTTGCCAAGGAGCTGGGGGCTAAGGCCTGGTACATGTTCATGATCGTTCCCACCGGCCGCGGCGAGGATATCATGGAGGAGCTGGTACCCCAGGAGATGTATGATGAGCTGCTGGATTGGCATTATGAGATGGAGAAGAATGAAGATGAGCTCCTGGTGCGTCCCACCTGCGCCCCCAGCTACTACCGGGTT
Organism: Desulfobulbaceae bacterium; assembly: GCA_024637145.1. Classification (GTDB taxonomy): domain Bacteria; phylum Desulfobacterota; class Desulfobulbia; order Desulfobulbales; family SURF-16; genus BM506. The sequence goes on along the minus strand of JAGXFQ010000028.1, from coordinate 51,710 downwards.
CTGCTCCAGAAGAAAAAGGAGAAGGGTGATGAGTTTGAACGGCGCAGCCTCAAATTTTCCACCGGCGGCGCCAAGGGTTGTCTGGCCGGCCAGGTTATCTGCCTCATCGACGTGGATGGCAATGTCCTGCCCTGCAGCTATTTCCCCAAGGCGGCCGGCAATATCCGGGAGCAATCCTTCCAGGATATCTGGGAAAACTCCCCCCTCTTTCATGAAATGCGCGACTTCAAGGCCTACAAGGGCCGCTGCGGCGAATGTGAGTATGTCACGGTCTGCGGCGGCTGCCGGGCCCGGGCCTATGCCATGAGCGGTGATTATATGGCGGAAGAGCCTTTTTGCAATTATGTGCCGCGCACCTTCATTGCCGCCGCTGAAGAATAACATCCTTTGCCAACGTGCCGAAAGTGACGGCCCCAGGGCTTAGTAACCAATAAACCTCAAACCCGGTACCTACTTCATGAACGATACCTTTTTGAAAGCCTGTCGCGGAGAAGCCGTTTCCCATACCCCCATCTGGATCATGCGCCAGGCCGGCCGTTATCTGCCTGACTATCACAAGGTCAGGAGCCAGATGTCTTTTCTGGAACTGTGCAAGACCCCGGAAAAGGCGGCTGAGGTTACCCTGCAGCCCGTGGATATCCTGGGGGTTGATGCCGCTATTCTCTTCTCCGACATCCTGGTGACCCTGGAGGCCATGGGCATGGATCTGGACTTCCAGGAGAAGCAGGGGCCCGTTCTGGCCAATCCGGTGCGTTGCCAGGCCGATCTTGACCGGCTTATTGTGCCAGATCCCATGGAAAAGCTGGGTTATGTGATGGCGGCTATTCAACTGCTGCGCAAGGAGCTGGCCACCCGGGTGCCCCTCATCGGCTTTTCCGGGGCGCCCTTTACCCTCTCCACCTATGCCATTGAGGGTGGTTCTTCCAAGGCCTTCTGGAACACCAAAAAGATGATGTACACCAATCCTGAGCTCTATCACGGTTTGATGCGCAAGATCACCGATTGTACCATCACCTATCTGCAGGCCCAGGCCGAGGCCGGCGCCCAGGCCCTGCAGATCTTTGATTCCTGGGCCGGTGTGCTCTCCCCCGGAGATTTTGCCGAGTTTGCCCTTCCCTATGTGCAGGATATCATCAAGGCCTTGCAGCCCGCTGGTGTACCCCTTATCTATTTTGCCAATAATTGCGCTGGGCTGCTGGATTTGACCAAGACCTCGGGTGCCGATGTCCTGGGTATTGATTGGCGGGTGGATATCCCCACTGCCATCAAGGTCTTTGGTCCGGATATTGCCATTCAGGGCAACCTGGACCCCATTGCCCTGCTGCTGCCCGAAGATAAGCTCGAGAAACGGATAGCCGCTATCCTGGAAAGAGGCAAGGCGGCCAAGGGCCATATCTTCAATCTTGGCCACGGCATTTTGCCCGAAACACCGCCGGAGAAGGCCAAATTTGTGGTAGACACGGTTCATCGCTTAAGTAAAAGGAGTTAGAGAAGGTAGAGAAGGTAAAGAAGTTATAGAATGGAACACCTTCTTTACCTTCTCTAACTCCCTTATCTTCTTTATATTCGGTTGCTAAAAAATGATTCCTTCAATTTCCCAATGTCGTCAGCTCATGGCCGATCATGCCATGCTTGGCAATATCAAGGAGCACTCGGTGATGGTGGCCCGGGTGGCCACCATGCTGAGCGGCGAGCTGAACAGGGCCGGGGTCCAGATAGACGTGGAGCTGGCCGTGGCCGGGGCCCTGCTTCATGATATCGCCAAGACCATGTGCCTGGAGAGCGGCTGTAACCATGCCCGGGTGGGTGCTGAGATTTGTCTGGCCCTTGGTTTTGCTGAGGTTGCCGATATTGTTGGCGAGCACGTGATGCTCAGGGACTTTTCGCCGGCCCGGCTGTCAGCCAAAGAGGTGGTCTCGTATGCCGATAAAAGGGTGAAGCACCACCAGATTGTCTCTTTGGGTGAACGGCTGGAGTATATCATCGGGCGGTATGGGCAAGGGGATCCCCAGCGCACCGCTATGATTCTGGAAAATTTCGAAAAATGGTGTCAGCTGGAAGAGCGGATCTTCAGCTTTCTTGCTTTTAAACCCGCCCAGGTCCCGGACCTGGTGAAGGAGTCAGGTGAGCTGAAAAATGACTATGCAGAAACCGGCTGAGGCCCAAATAGGTGTGGTCCTTCTCAATCTGGGGGGGCCGGAACATCTGGAGGATGTGGAACCTTTTTTGTTCAACCTCTTTTCCGATCGCCAGATCATCCACCTCTCCCCCCTGCCTTTTCTCCAGAAACCCCTTGCCAGGTTTATTGCCAGGCGTCGCGCCCCCAAATCCTGTAAGGCCTACCGGCAAATCGGCGGTGGTTCACCCCTGCGGAAGATTACGGCCCGGCAGGGGGAAGTCTTGGCTGGGCAGCTCGCCCCCCTGGGCCGCTTTCAGGTTGATATGGCCATGCGTTACTGGCATCCCGATGCCCGACAGACCTTGACGGCCCTGGGCCGCCAAGGGATCACCCGCATTGTTGCCCTCACTCTTTATCCCCACTATTCAAAGGCCACTACAGGTTCATCCGTCGCTGATCTTGCCCGGGTGGCAGACGAGCTGCCATACCCCTTTGAGATCGCTGCCGTGGAAGCATGGCCGGACCAGCCTGACTATATCGCCTCCCTGGTGCGCGGTGTGCACAACGCCTTTGGCCGTTGTACAGGCACCCCCACCCTGATCTATTCCGCCCACAGTCTGCCCATGAAGTTTATTGAAGAGGGGGATCCCTATCTCCACGACCTGGCCAAAACCATTGTCGAGGTGGAGGAGAAGACGGGTATCCGCGGCAAACTCTGCTTCCAGAGTCGCTCAGGGCCGGTGAAATGGCTGTCCCCCTCAACTCCGGATACCCTTCTTGAATTGGCGGCAAAGGGGGTGCAGGAAGTGGTGGTCATGCCCATCAGCTTTGTCTCCGACCATGTGGAAACCCTGTATGAGATAGATATCCAGTATGCCGAACTGGCCAGGGAGCTGGGCATGCGCCTGGTGCGCACCAGCTCCCTCAATGACGATCCTCGCTTTATCAAGGGGCTGGCTAAGCTCGTTATTGGGGCCTGTCGTGGTAAGAAATGGCTCTAAAAAGAGGTGGTCGGGCTCTGTTGCCACGGCACTCTTCACCTGAATTCTTGAATCCTCGAATTCACACCGGCGCCTGATAGCGGCGCATCCGGACACTCATCAGAATGCCGATGCCCGCCATGGTGGTTAACAGCGACGAGCCCCCATAGCTGAAGAGCGGCAGGGGCATCCCCACCACCGGTAACAGCCCCATGACCATGGCCAGATTGATAAAGGCCTGCCAGAAGATAAGTGATACCACCCCTATGCAGAGGAGGGTGCCGAACTTGTCTCGGGAGGAAAGCGCGATGTTGAGGCCCCAGAAGATCAGGAAGAAATAGACAGCAAAAAAGAAGAGGGAGCCAAAAAAACCCCATTCCTCCGCCCAGATGGAAAAGGCGAAATCCGTATGTCGTTCCGGCAGGAAGTCGAGATTGCCCTGGGTTCCCTGCAGATAGCCTTTGCCGAAGGTCCGGCCGCTGCCCACGGCAATCTTGGACTGGATAATGTGGTAACCGCTACCGAGGCTGTCTGAGCCGGGGTTGAGAAAGGTCTCAATGCGTTGGCGTTGATAGGGCTTGAGCAGATATTGCCAGCCGATGCCGGCGGTGAGGAAGGCGGTACCGATCAGGGTGACCAGGGTGGACCAGCGTAATTTTACAAAAAGGGTCATGGAGATGAAAATAAAGGCAAGCATCAGGGCGGTTCCCAGGTCGGGCTGACTGACGATAAGGGCGAAGGGGAGGCCGGCTAGCATGAGGGGGACAAAAAGTTCCTTGAGGGTGAAGCCCTTGCCGGTATCCTTGCGGAAATAATAACTGGCCAGGGTGATGACCAGCATCAGTTTGGCCGGTTCAGAGGGCTGCAATTTAAAAAAACCGAGATCGATCCAGCGGCTGGTGCCGGCCAGGCCACTGCTGAAGAGGGAGGAGAAGAGCAGCAGGCAGATAACAGCCCCGTACAGGGTATAATTGAACTCAACCAGGATCCGGTAATCAACACTGATGATGAGGAGAATAAGGGCAAAGCCCATGATGAAGAAGTAGAGTTGCTTGAGATAAACCGGGGTGCCGCGGAAGGTGTCTGGCATCGCACTGTAGAGATTGGCCAGGCACATAGCGCCAATGAGGGCTACCAGGCCAAGAAGGACCCAGTCGAAGTTTTGGAAAAGTCTGCGGTCAAATTGAAACATTTTTTTTTAAGAAGTTGTGAATTCAGTAGTCAGGATGAAGAAGAGGGGCCGGTGATAAAAATTCTTATTGCGCGCTGCTTGGTTCTGCGTTCTTTTTGTTAAAATATGCTTCCAGTACGGCCTTGGCAATGGGTGCGGCTGCGGAGCCGCCATGACCACCATGCTCGTTGAGCACGGTAACGGCAATTTCAGGATTTTCCGCCGGGGCATAGCAGGTAAACCAGGCATGGTCGCGGAATCTGTTGGGCACGTCTTCCACCTCTGTCTCACTGTAGTGCTCCAGCCGCACTACCTGGGCGGTGCCTGTTTTGCCGGCCACCATAATCGTCTCCATTTTGGCGCTACCGCCGGTTGGATGCTCACCGTTAACCGCAGCCACCAGCCCCTTGTTGATCAGTTTTAATGCTCTCGCCGTGGTGAAGGCCTGGCCGCTTTCCTGGGGGGGGAACTCCTGCAGAGTGGCGCCGTCCTGATCTTTGATGGCAAGGACAATCTGCGGCGTGTAAAGCGTGCCGCCATTGGCGATGGCCGCCGTCATCCGGGTGATCTGCAGTGGCGTGGTCAGGTTGAAACCCTGGCCAATGGAGACAGATACGGTTTCGCCCTGCTGCCAACTCTCGTTCTTCTTTCTTTTCTTCCATTCTTTGGTTGGTACCAGGCCTGCTTTTTCATTTTCCAGGATAATGCCCGATTTTTCGCCGAGCCCCAGGCTTTTGGCGTAAATGGCCAGTTTGTCGACGCCGACTTCCTGGCCAATATGATAAAAAAAGACATCGCACGATTCGGCCAGGGCCTTTTCCAGATTGATATCTTTGCCGTGGCCCCATCTTTTCCAGCAGCCATAACGGTGGCCATGGAGGGTGAAATATCCCGGGCAATCGTAGGTTGTTTCCGGGGTAATGACCCCTTCCATGAGTCCGGCCAGGGCAGTGACAATCTTGTAGGTGGAGCCGGGCGGATATTGGCCCTGAATGGTCTTGTCCAGCAGGGGCTTGAGGGGGTCATGCACCATTTTATCCCATGATTGCTGAGAGATGCCGCCGATAAATTCTTCAAGGTTGAGGGAAGGGGCACTGGCCAGCACAAGGAGGCCGCCGGTCTTGACGTCCATGGCGATAACGGCACCGGCCTTGCCTGCCATCTCTTTTTCAGCAACCTGCTGGAGATCCAGGTCAATGGTGAGTTGCAGATCGTGGCCCGGCAGCGGCTCGGTGAGCTTGAGTTGCTGCTGCTCCAGGCCATGGACGTCAACTTCAAAAAGGCGCTGGCCCTTTTCGCCGCGCAGCTGGGCGTCAAATATCTTTTCCAGCCCCATCTTGCCGATTTGATCGCCGCCCATGTAGAGGGTGCTGCTCTTGTTCTTTAGCTCTCTTATATTTATTTCAGCCAGGTAGCCCAGGAGATGGGAGGCCAGATTGTTGTAGTTATATTTGCGGGAGGGTACTGCCTCAATCCGGATGCCCGGCAGTTCCAGGCGGTGGTTCTCAACAAAGGCCACGGTTTCCCAAGCCACATCTTCTTTGAGACGAATGGGCACAAACTTGGGATGGTTGCCCACCATTCTGATCCTGGCCAGAACGTCTGAAATGTCTTCCTGGAGAATCTCTGCCATTTTTTTCAGCACCAGATCGGGATCTTTGGCATCATCTCTGGTCCAGAGGATGTTGAAAAGTGGCCGGTTGCTGATGATGATTCTGTTGTGGCGATCCAGGATATTACCGCGGGGCGCCACTATCTGCAGCTGGCGAACCCGGTTGTTTAAGGCCATGTCGGCATATTTCTCACCTTCATGGATCTGCAGGTACCAGAGCCGTACCACTAGAATGGCGATAAAGGTGACCATGACGATGATGGTGATTTCCACCCTCTTTTTGAGGATGAGCAGCTCCTCTTCGTCAAGATTATGTATCTGATCAAATAGACGGCGCATGGTTTAGTAACTTAAAAGTCATCCCGAAACCTGTTTTTGTTCCCAGGTTTGATAAGAATCTGTAGGGCCTTTTTTGGTGAGAGTCTGTTCATGATGTAATCGTACAGGCTGAAAAGGGGCATGGTGATCAGGGCCAGCAGCAAGAGGCGCACAATAATTTCTTTCCAGCTCCACAAGGAAATAGCCTCAGGAGAGAGCAGGGTGGTGATCATGTGGGTGAGGCCCATAACAAAGATATAGCTGGCCAGCACCAGGGGTATCTGGTGAGGGGGTTCGTTTAAGACAAGGGGTCTGGAGAGGAGTTTGATCATGAAATGGAGGGCCAGGTAGGTCACGGGGTGGAGTCCGGAATAGATGCCGGAAAAGATGTCGGTGAGCATGCCGATGTAGATGACCAGGAGCGCCCCCCGGTAAGGGTCAAGACGGACACTGACAAAGACCACCAGGACAAAGAGGGGGTCTATTTTGGCAAACCACCCCGGCAGGCCCGGGAAAAAGGAGGTTTGCAGGATAAGAAGCAGGGTGGCGACAAGGATAAAGGGGGCGCAGGGCATGATCAATCCGTCAGGGAATCTTGTTGAAGGATAACGATCAGGTACTCGAGCTGGCTGAAGTTTACCGCAGGGGTGACCGTAATCTTCTGAAACATGCCCCGTTTTGATTTTGTTACCGTGGCAACGGTTCCCACCGGGATTCCCTTGGGAAAGGAGCCGCCCATGCCGGAGGTCACAATAAGATCCCCTTCTTCAACATCGGCATTTTTCAGGATGTAGTGCATGTTATAGGCGGGCCGTCCCTCGCCCTTGACAATGCCCTGGACCCTGTTTTTCTGGATCAGGGCATTGACAGCGGAATTGGGGTCATGGGCCAGCAGCACCTTGGATATGGTCCGTGATGTTTCCAGGATCTGCCCCACCACCCCCTCAACAGTAATCACCGGCATGCCCTTTTCCAGGCCGTCACTGGTGCCCCGGTCAATGGTAAGGGTGCGGAACCAGAGGGAAGGGTCACGGCCGATGATCTTGGCCGTCAGGGTGGGTGGTTTGATGCTCTCTTTGACCTGCAGCAGTTTGTGGAGGCGCATATTCTCGGCCATGGCCTCACGATATTCCTGGTTGGTGTTGATGGCCCTGTCCAGTTCATCCCGAAGCACCTGGTTCTCATGACGGACATGGGTCAGGGCGATATAGCTGTCCCAGACATGGGAGATGCCGTCCACCATCCGGGTGACTACATATTGGCCCTTGCCCACCACGTCCATCCCGAATTTCTGCGGCACATTGAAATGACTGCGGCCCACGGTGGTGATAATGATCATGAGCAGCACCGTAATGACAAGGCCGTAAAGAAAGTAGGTCTTGAGGGCGCTGGGTCTATGCCGACGTTTTTTCATGTAAGCTCGGTGAGGCTGCAGGCCTGAAAAAGGCTGAGGGATGAATTAGCAATAAATTCATCCCTCAGCCTTTTTCAGGGGCAATAACAGGTGATTAAGAAGCCGGGGTGGAAACGTCTTAGACCACCATGACTTCCTTGAGGACATCGATATTCTCCAGGGCCTTTCCAGAACCAAGGACCACGGAAGACAGGGGGTCGTCGGCAATGATGATGGGCAGGCCGGTTTCTTCCTTCAGCCGTTTGTCAAGGTTGGTCAGCAGGGCGCCGCCGCCGGTAAGGACGATACCCTGATCAACAATGTCGGCGGAAAGTTCGGGAGGGGTGAGTTCCAGGGCATTCTTTACCGCATCAATAATGGCGTCCACCTGCTCAGCGATGGCCTGCTGTATTTCGCTGGAGTCAATACTGAGGGTTTTGGGAACGCCGGAGACCAGGTCGCGGCCCTTGATATCCATGGTTTCATAGGGCGGTTCCGGCATAACATTGCCGATGGTGGCTTTGATCACCTCGGCGGTATGTTCACCAATGGCCAGATTGTGTTTACGCTTGATATACTGCAGGATGGCATCGTCCATTTTGTCGCCGCCCACCCGCACGGATTTGGCATAGACAATGCCGGCCAGGGAAATAACCGCCACCTCGGTGGTGCCGCCGCCGATGTCGACAATCATGTTGGCGGTGGGTTCGGTGATGGGCAGTCCGGCACCGATGGCAGCGGCCATGGGTTCTTCAATGAGGTAAACCTCACGGGCACCAGCCGATTCCGCCGATTCCCGGACCGCCCTTTTTTCCACCTGGGTAATGCCGGAGGGCACACTGATGATGATGCGCGGGTGGACCAGGGTGCGGCGGTTATGGACCTTGTTGATGAAGTAGCGCAGCATGGCCTCAGTAACCTCAAAATCGGCAATAACCCCATCCTTGATGGGCCTGATGGCCTGGATGTTGCCGGGGGTTCTGCCCAGCATGGATTTGGCATCTTTACCCACGGCCAGAACCCTGCTGGTCCGGCCGTCCTGCCGCACCGCCACCACGGAAGGTTCACGAAGAACAATGCCTTTCCCCTTTACGTAAACCAGGGTGTTTGCTGTGCCAAGATCGATGGCCAGGTCATTGGCGAGCCAGCCAAATAATGAGTCAAAAGGTGAAAACATAAGCAAGGTCCTTCGTCTGTGGTGGAGATGCTGAGTGCATTATAGAGGGGTTGTGAAATAGGAAAATTTTATCCATGCCGGAATCTGCCCGGGCTTATTTAGAGCACGAATCACTTTTATTGCAGCCGGATTTACAGGTCTGGCCTGGAAGGTGCAAAATAATCGTGATAATAACATTTTGAAAACATAAGTCTAACGATTATTGCAGCCCCTTGTTAAAATGCCAGGCAAAGGGCTGCAATAATAACAAAAACGACAAGGATATCCACCTTTATGGTCTGAGGGGGAACAAATCGCTCGGGGGATGCGTGTCAGCCATCTTGGCGAGCCATTCTAAATAAACAAGAAAAAAACAGCAAGAAAAATGGAACTGCCTGGCCGCCAGCCGTCAAAGGGCGCGCTGCCTGGGTCAAAACTTTTTGCAGGGGAATATTTTTAGCTGCCCTGGAAGGTGGCAACTGTCTTGTGGTGGCAGTGGTGGAGGGGCTGGTCTGCGCTTTCTGGTTGCCGGTTTTGTAATACCTCTCACCATAGAAAAAGGGGGAGCACTGATAAAAGTGCTCCCCCTTTTTCTATGGGGCAATAGAAGATGCTTGCAATCGACTCTTAATCGATCTTCCAGAAATCCGCTTTTTCGGCGCCGCATTTGGGGCAGACCCAATCCTCTGGAACATCTTCCCACTTGGTTCCCGGCTCAATGCCGTTTTCATAATCTCCTTCTGCTGGGTCATAGATGTAGCCACAGGGGCATTCCCATTTGTCCATTGTTGTCTCCTGAAGTTGGTAATTATGTTTTGTTTGTTTGGCCGTACCTGGCCAGTCGTCGCTCATTCCGGTACTTTTCTCTGATGAGGCCATTTGTCAGCCGGGTGCTGCCTTACGTGGGTTTGACCTCTTCAACGACAAAGCGGGCCTGCTCGCTCTTGCCGGGGACAAACTCGCCAATGGGAGAGAGGCGCTTATTGTGATTAAGACAGTCTACCGTGATGCGCCACAGGTTTTCAAGATCTTCGGTTTCAACAGGGTTCTCAGGGATAAACTCCACAACATTCTGGTCAATTGTAATTTTCATATTTTGCCTCGCTGGTGGGATGATTAATTCTTAGTAAATGATAATAATTCTTATCTGGCGGCCTGTCAATGTTGCCTGGCGAAGACTGCAGGGCGGCAAGGCCTAACCCTTCTGGCGCTCGGCTTCGGCGCTGACGCCGACCTTGCCGTAATGGCTGGCCCCGCATTCATTTTTGCCCAGATCCATGGTGTTTTGTTCGGCCTGATCCACCTTGAGCCAGCCGCCATTGATGCGGCGGATGTCGGCATATATTGCCGGCTGGGGGCGGAGATTTTCCTTGATAAAGGCGGCAAAATTGCCCTCATGAATGAAGTGGAAGGCGATATTGTTTTTCTTGAGAGAGCCCAGGGTGGCGGCAAAAACCAGGTCCTGGTCGGCCTCTGTCCATAGGGTGTAGTGGCCGGGCAGAACCAGAATCTCATCGTCCATGTCGCGCAGGATGATCATCAGGGTGAGATACAGGATGCGGGACCACTCCTCACTCTTGCCGCCTAAGTCTGGTCGGCCGGTGGACTGGATAAAAATGGTGTCGCCGCTGAGGAGAAATTTGCCGTCAATGAGGTAACTGGTGGAGCCCAGGGTGTGGCCGGGGGTGTGGATAACGCTGATTTCCGGGCCGGTGCTGAGGGAGAGGGTCTGGCCATCGGTGAGGGGGGTGTAGGGGAAGTCTGCCCCTGCGAAGTCCGTCGGCATAACCATGATTTCAGCGCCAATGGCATTGTGGAGAGGGATGCTGCCGGCGATATAATCGGCCTGGCGATGGGTCTCAAAGGTCTTGATTATTTTGGCGCCCCTTTTTTTGGCGAAATCCTGGTAAAAAAGAATGTTTGCTGAAGGGTCAAAGACGGCGGCCTCGTTGCCCGCCACCAGCATATAGCTGCACGCTGCCTTGCCGGGGCGGATCATCTGGTAGAGTTCATAGGGGGGCGTCGGTCGGGGTGATTCGGCGGGGGGCAAGCATATTGCCCCAGGAGACAATGCCGTCCTCCAGGTAGCCCACATCGGTGAAGCCATTGGCCAGCAGTTGCTCGCAGACAAATTTTGCGGAGTTTTCTTTGGCGCATACCACTTTGATCTTCTGGCCGGCCGGAACCCTGGCAACACTGCCCTCAATATCCTCAATAAAATCATAATAGGGAATATTGATATACGGAAGAAAAGAGGGGCCTTCCACGGCGAAATTGTCAAAATCTTTTTGGTTGCGGACATCAAGAAGAACAAAGTCGGGCTTAGCTATGAGTTGCGCAAAAAAGATCGTCTGCGGTGTAGCGATAGGGTTTCTTGGTGGCCATGGGCTTCTCCCGGTAATGTGTTAATAGTAATTAGTATCAATTCGCGACCAACCATACTTAAGATAAGAAAAAAAAGTAAGCAGGAATTTAAGTGGAGATCAATAAAAAGGCTTTTTCCCGGCCGGGGAGGGCGTGGGTGGGGCCGAGAAAAAAAGAGATGAGGCTGGGTGGAAAAATGTTGACAGCCAACCGGGCATCGGCTTTAATAGCCCTCACCTTTTCACATGGTTTAAAGGGGCTATAGCTCAGCTGGGAGAGCGCTTGAATGGCATTCAAGAGGCCGGCGGTTCGATCCCGCCTAGCTCCACCATTTCTATTTTTTTCTTCATGATACCTCTTTTGGTCTTTAATCGGGGAGGGCTCTTCAAGTTTTTCCCAATATTAAGGATAAGCCTCTGTTGGTGACGTTGAATTGGCCTTCTTCCTGCCGCAGAGGCTTTTTTTTTGTTTCTGATTTCTGGAGGAGCCGATATGTCTGAACAGCCCAACAAGGAACCTTCTGGTTCAACCCCCCATAAGCCCATCACCGATGAGTTGATCATGAAAATTACCAAAGAGGTGGTTATCAAGTTCATTGAGGTGGGACGTCTTTCGCCCATCAAATTCGATGAAACCTTTCAGGACGTGCATCGGACGGTGAGCGAGGTCGCCAGAGGGGGGGCTGTCGCCAAGGAGGGCGCATGAGCCCAGGCTGCCTGCCCCTTTTGGATCCATCCCTTAATTTCTTTCCTGTAGATCCACATCATATCCATCTCATGGGTGTAGGCGGCACCGGCATGGCCGCCATGGCGGGCCTCCTCAAGAAGGCGGGATACACTATCAGTGGCTCCGACAGCCAGGTCTATCCGCCCATGAGCGACTATCTGGCTGCCTCTGGCGTCCAGGTGCAGGAGGGCTATCGGGCCGACAATCTGCATCCCCGCCCCGATCTTGTCGTGGTGGGTAATGTTATCAGGCGTGAAAATCCCGAGGCCCTTGAGCTTGCCCGGCAGGCCATACCCTATGTCTCTTTTCCCCAGGCCCTGGCGGAGAAGTTTCTGGCCAACAAAACAGCGCTGGTGGTGGCCGGCACCCATGGCAAGACAACCACCTCCTCCATACTGGCCACCATGCTGGCCGGGGCCGGCCTTGATCCCGGTTTTATGATCGGTGGCATCGTCAAGGCCTTTCAGGCAAATTTTCACCTGGGCGAGGGTGCCTATTTTGTAGTGGAGGGTGATGAGTATGACACCGCCTTCTTCGATAAAGGACCCAAATTTCTTCACTACCAGCCGCAGATCGCCATTCTCACCTCGGTGGAATTCGATCATGCGGACATCTATGCGGATTTTGCGGCAGTGCGGGCCTCTTTCGCCCGTCTGGTGGCTATTATGCCGACGGATGGTGTCTTGGTCGCCTGTTTTGATGACCCGGTCATCCGCGATCTCTGTCAGAGCGCACCCTGTAAAGTGGTTTCCTACGGCCTGGATCCGGCCTGGGATTGGTCTTTTCAGGATATGGCCCATTCCGGGGGCTTTACGACATTTACCCTGCGGCGCCAGGGCAGGGTTGCCGGCGATTTCAAGAGCATAATGCCCGGCCGTCATAATGTCCTCAACTCCCTGGCGGTTCTGGCCGTTCTTGCTGAAATCGGCATGACCCAGGAGGTGATGGCTGCCCAGCTTGCCGCCTTTCAGGGGGTCTGTCGCCGCCAGGAGGTGAGGGGGGTGGTAGCAGGTGTCACGGTGATTGATGATTTTGCCCATCATCCCACTGCCGTGCAGGAGACCTTGGCCGCCCTCAGGGGAGCCTATCCGGGCCAGCGTTTGGTCGCTGTTTTTGAACCCCGCACCAACTCCAGTCGCCGGACAATTTTTCAGGAGCGCTATGCCCAGGTCTTTGCCGATGCCCATGAGGTTGTTATCAAGGAACCTGAGCCCCTTATGGGGGTGGCCCCTGAGGATCACTTTTCAGCCGCTCGACTTGCCGCGGACCTGAGGGCCCGGGGGCAGCAGGCTGCCTGTTTTCAGGATGCCGATTTGATTCTGGCGCATCTTCTTGCCACTCTCCACTCAGGAGATGTGGTTGCCGTCCTTTCCAATGGTGGTTTTGATAATATCCACCAACGCCTTCTGGCTGCCCTGGCTCTCAGGTAGGCCCTGCTTTTTCCTAAATTTATTTCGTTATAACAATATGTTGAATGGCTAGATTCGCCTGTTGTCTAAAAATGAATGCCTATTCATCTTATTGTGAATAGGCATTCATTTTTCTGGTTGACACTGGTGGCTGATTCGACTAGAACATGTGGCTAATTGAGCATAAATACGGATGCTAAAGAGAGGGAATTTGCCATAACCGCAGGATCTTTTCCGGCGCTTATGAAATGGGAGTTTCAGTGGCAAATATTTATTAAGGAAGTGGAGATCGTGGATATGTCAGCAGCTTCTCTGGGTGATCTTTTTTATATCGCCGCCTTTTTTCTTGGTGGTCTCGGTTTTGCCGTGGGCCCCTTTATTATCGTCTATCTGCTCAGCCCTCGAAAAACAAGAAATATTGCCAATAAGACAAGTCAATTCATCGAATGCGGCATGGATCCCATCGGACCAGCCTGGATTCGTTATGGTATGGTTTTTTACCTTTATGCCCTGATGTTTCTCGCCTTTGATGTGGATGTGCTGTTTCTCTTTCCGGTGGCCATGGCCTATAATTCCGGTCAGTTTGCTGGGGGAATTCGGGATTTTGTTGAGGTCGCCATCTTTGTTGCAATTTTGTCACTGGCACTTGTATATGCCTGGAAAAAGGGAGTCTTCAAGTGGGATCGGAAAGTATACCATCGTCAATAGTTCAGCTTTCTACGGTCGATAAGGTCCTGGCCATAGGCCGGGCAAATTCATTGTGGCCCATGACCTTTGGTCTGGCCTGCTGCGCCATCGAGATGATGGCCGCCGGTGCCAGCCGCTTTGATCTGTCCCGTTTTGGCGCTGAGGTGTTCAGGCCTTCACCCAGGCAATGTGATGTCATGATCGTGGCCGGTACCATCTCCAAAAAGATGCTTCCGGCTGTCAAGACCTTGTATGACCAGATGCCGGAGCCGAAATGGGTTATTGCCATGGGCAATTGTGCCATCTCCGGGGGGCCGTTCAAGTTTGCCGGTCAGTACGGTATTGTTGAAGGGGCAGATACCTTTCTGCCGGTGGATATTTATATTCCAGGCTGTCCGCCTCGGCCTGAGGCCTTGATCGAGGGTATTCTGGAGCTTGAAGAAAAGATTACCGGCAACCGTAGGTGGCCGAGAGTTGAATCCGGATTGAGTCAGCCATGAACAAAGAAAATGTAATTCAAGAACTGCAGGCCCTGGCCGCTGAGGGCATGGCTGACCAGCCAGAAGTGGCAAGTGTGGCCGCCGTGGCCGGCCCCGCCGGCGAGGAAGAGGCTAAACCCCAGACGGCCATCCCCCCCGAGCCCCGCAGAAACGGGGTGCTTGAGGTTGATTATGCGGTGCGGGGTGTCCATGTTGATGTGCAGATCCAGGGCGATCAGGTGGTGCGTGCCGCTCAGATACTGGATGAGGCGGGCATGACCCTGGAGGCCATTACCGGGGTCGACTGGATTAACGATCAGGAACTGGAAGTGGTCTATGACTACTCCTACACCGGTGGTTCCTGCTTCCGCGTTGTAGTGCGCGCCCGTATCTCCCGCCATGAGCCCACTATCCCCACCGTCTCCGGGGTCTTCCCCGGCGCCAACTGGCATGAGCGGGAGACCTTTGATTTCTTCGGTATCCATTTCGAAGGGCATCCGCAGTTAGAGTACCTCCTGTTGCCGGAAGATTGTGATTTCCATCCCTTGCTCAAAGATTTCAAAGGATGTTAAGCCATGAGTAGCCAACCACTCAGCCAGAACCAAGAACGTTTCGAGCTCAATCTGGGCCCCCAGCATCCCGCCACCCACGGGGTGCTCCGGGTCAAGCTTCTGATGGATGGCGAGTACATCGTCGATGCCGAACCGGTTCTCGGCTATATCCATCGCATGCATGAACTCATGGGGGAAAACAGGAGCTGGGCCCAGTATCTCCCCAACATGGGCCGTCTCGATTATCTCTCCGCCCTCTCCTATAATCTCGGTTATGTGGAACTGGTGGAAAAGATGGCCGGCATTGAGGTACCGGAACGGGCCGAGTATATCCGGGTGATTACCACGGAGATGAATCGTATCTCCAGCCATCTTCTCTGGTTTGGCGCCTTTGTCCTCGACCTGGGCGGTTTTACCCCCCTGCTTTATGCCTTTGATGATCGCGAGCAGATTCTTGATCTCCTCGAAGCGGTCACCGGTTCCCGCCTCACCTATTGCTATTATCTTTTCGGCGGTTGTTATAACGATGTTGAGGATGATTTCCTGAGCGGCTGTCTGGCCTTTGTCAAGCGGTTACGCACCCGGCTGCCCATGTACCATAATCTGGTTACCAAGAATGTCATTCTCAGGCAGCGCCTAGAAGGGGTTGGCCCGGTCTCGGCCGAGATGTGCCGCAAATATGGCGCCACTGGCCCCGTGCTGCGCGGCTCCGGCATTAATTATGATCTGCGTAAAAACGAACCCTATTCCATTTATCCTGAGCTTGATTTTGATGTGCCGGTCTACCCGGAAGGGGACTCCATGGCCCGTTTCATGGTGCGCATGGATGAAATGGAGCAGTGTCTGCGCATTATTGAACAGGCCATTGCCAAGATCCCCGAAGGGCCGGTGATGGCGGAGAAGGTGCCCAAGATGATCAAGCCGGCGGCCGGTGACTATTATCACGCCGTGGAAGCGGCCCGCGGCACCTTTGCCATCCGGGCTGTAAGTGATGGTGCAAACCAGGCCTATCGCATGAAATTACGCTCCCCGACATTCTCGAACCTGAGTCTCTTTCAGGAGGCAAGTAGAGGCATGTTGCTGGCGGATGGTCTGGCTTTCATGGGCAGCCTTGACCTGGTCATCCCAGAGATTGATCGTTAAGGAGAGATGACAATGGATCTTGGTATCAATGTATTTGAAATGGTTATCTACCTGGTGGGGTTTATCGCCTTTGCCGCCGCCAATGCCGCCTATCTGGTCTGGGTGGAAAGGAAGGGTGCTGCCCATATACAGCGGCGGACCGGCCCCAAAGAGGTTGGCCCCTATGGTCTCCTGCAGCCCCTGGCTGATGGTGCCAAGCTGATGAGCAAGCAGTTCATTATTCCGGCAGGTGTGGACAGGCCCCTCTTTATACTGGCCCCGATTTTGACCATGGTGCCGGCCATCATGATCTTTGTCACCATTCCCTTTTCAGAGACCATCCTGGCTCGGGACTTTAACATCGGTCTGTTGATGATCCTGGCCTTTGCCTCGGTGAATGTCCTGGCTCTGCTTATGGGCGGCTGGGCGTCCCGCAACAAGTATGCAGTTATCTCGGCGGCTCGGGTGGTATCCCAGAACATCGCCTATGAGATTCCCATGCTGATTATCGTCATCACCATTGTCCTGATCAGCGGCAGCATGAACCTCACAGAGATTGTTGCCGGACAGGCCGGTGGTATCCTGCACTGGAATCTGCTGCCCACCAATGGTAACTTCCTCGGGCCCATTACTTTTATCATCTTCTTTATCTGCTCACTGGCTGAGACTAATCGCGCCCCCTTTGATCTTGGTGAAGCGGAGTCTGAACTTATTGCCGGTTTCCACACTGAATATTCCTCCATGGGCTTTGGTCTCTTCTTCATGGGGGAGTATGCCAATATTGTCATTGCCGCCGCCCTGACCACCATCCTTTTTCTGGGTGGCTGGTACAGCCCCTTACCGGAAAGCATCCCCTATGCAGGAGCCAGTAGTGTGGTCTGGTTTCTGGTGAAGATGTACCTGCTGATCTGGCTGGTGGTGTTGATTCGCTGGACCTATCCCCGGGTTACCCTCTGGTCTCTGCTGAATCTTTCCTGGAAAATATTGATCCCTTTCTCCCTCTTCAACCTGCTGGCCAGTGCCGGACTGGTAAAGTTACTGGGGTAGAGAAGGGCGGAAACTGATAGAGCGATCATTAATCAGAACAAGGACAAGAGGCCTGCATATGGCTGGATATTTTACAAACATACTGGGTGGTGCCAAGAGTCTTGTCGTGGGGCTCTCCATCACCCAACGACAGTTCTTTAAAAAGCCGATTACCCTGCAGTATCCCTGGGAATCCCTGGAGATGACCCCCCGTTATCGCGGCCATATCCAGCTGATCAAGAATGCGGAGAGCGGCACCCACCAATGTATTTCCTGCGGCATGTGCGAAAAGAGCTGTCCGTCTGATTGCATCACTATTAAGGGGGAGAAGCAGGAAGGGGTCAAGGGTAAGGTGCTTGTCAAGTATGAGCTCGATTTTACCAAGTGCAGCCTGTGCGGCCAATGTATTGCAAATTGCAAACCAGGCGCCATTGAGTTTTCCAGGGAGTACAATCTGGCCAGTACCCGTAAGGAAGATTTCCACTATGACTTGTTGAAACGCCTGAAGGAGCAGAAGTAATGAATCTTTCTATTTCACCTGATATTGTCCCCATCTTCAGGGAAGGTATCTTCTTCGGATTGCTCATTGTCACTGTTTTCGGGGCCTTGCTCGCCACCCTGGCCAAACGCATGACTCGGGCCATTCTCGGTCTGGTGGTCTGTTTTATCGGGATTGCCGGCCTCTATTTCTTCCTCAACAGTCACTTTGTTGCCCTGATGCAGCTTCTCATCTATGTGGGTGCCGTGGCCATCACCATCTGTTTCGCCATTATGCTCGCCCAGCCGGATGAGATGAAAATGGCAGCCAAGACCCCTGCTTTGGCCGGCCCCTTTGCCATCCTGCTGGGGGGGGCCGTGACCTGGGTACTGGCCTCCACGGCCATGAAGGCCACCTGGATGGCTCCGGCCCTGAAGGTGAATGAAGGCACGGTGAAGCAGGTGGGCGCATCACTTCTTACCACCTACAGTATGGTCTTTGAGCTGGTCTCCATAGTCCTTCTCCTGGCCATTCTTGGTGCCCTGGTTATCGCCAGATCCGGGAGGGATAAAATAGAATGTTAACATTAAGCACCCAACTCAACACCTACCTCTTTATCGGTGCCATGCTCTTTGGTTTTGGAGTCTTTGGTCTGGTGCGACGCCCCAGTCTGATCGGGATGCTGATAGCCGCCGAGCTCGTCCTCTGCGGCGCCTCGGTGAACTTCATGGCCTTTAATCGATTCCTGGCTCCAGACCCCACCGTGGGCCAGATCATCACCCTCTTTATTATGGCCATTGCCGCCGCTGAGGCCGCCATTGTTATGAGTATTATTATTGCCATTTATCGCAACTATAAGTCCATCGAAACCGAGGACTTGGCAGATCTGCAAGGTTAAGAGAAGGATATCGGGATATGGAAATGAGCGCGCCAACCATTATTAACTCTTCAATACTGCTGTGGGCACTATTGATTCCCCTGGTGGGGGCCTTAGGTGTCTTCAGCTTTGGTAAGGACAGCCCTAATTTCAGGGAAGGCAGTTCTGTTCTGGCAGCGGTGGGGCTTTTTCTCACCATCCTCTCCATGAAGGATACGGTGCTGGCCGGCAATATGTACCAGTGGCAGTTGTTTGATATTCTGCCCGGCCTGTCGCTCACCCTGCGAGCCGACGCCTTTTCCATGATCTTTGCCCTTATTGCCTCGGGCCTGTGGATTGCGGCCGCTGTCTACTCCATGGGTTATATGCGCACTCTGCAGGAACATGCCCAGACCCGTTTTAATACCTGTTTTGCCTTGGCCATCTTCGGTGCCATTGGCGTTGCCTTTGCCGATAACCTCTTCACCATGTACCTCTTCTACGAGTTTGTCTCCATCTCCACCTATCCTCTGGTTGCCCACCATCAGGATGAAGAGGCCTTTGAGGGTGCCAAAAAGTATATTGTCTACCTGACCACCACGGCCAAGGGTCTGCTCCTGCCCGCCATGATCCTTATCTATGTGATCACCGGCACCCTGGATTTTCCCACCAATATCTATGAAGGTATGCTGGGCGGCGATGTGGAGAGCTGGCTGGTTATCATGCTCTTTATCTTCTGTCTCTTCGGGTTTGCCAAAAACGGCGTCATGCCCTTTCATCACTGGCTGCCCGGTGCCATGGTCGCCCCCACCCCGGTCTCGGCCCTCCTCCATGCCGTGGCTGTTGTTAAGGTCGGCGTCTTCTGTACTGCCCGCGGCTTTCTCTACATCTTCGGCGTCGATTTGATGGACAAGCTCAACCTGGGCATTCCCACCGCCTATTTTGTCGGCTTCACCATTCTCATGGCCTCGGCCATCGCCCTGACCAAGGATAACCTGAAGGCCAGGCTGGCCTATTCAACGGTGAGCCAACTTTCCTATATCCTCCTGGGGGTCTGTCTGCTCACCCCAAACGGCATGGCCGGCGGCCTCATTCATATCGCCAACCATGCCTTTTCCAAGATTACCCTCTTCTTCTGCGCCGGGGCCATCTATGTGGCCACCCATAAGAAGAATATCTCTGAGTTGAGCGGCTTGGGCAGGGTCATGCCCTGGACTTTCGGCGCCTTTGGGGTGGCCTCCCTCAGCATGATCGGGGCCCCGCCGGTGGCCGGCTTTGTCACCAAATGGAAGCTTTTGGTGGGAACCATCGAATCAGGGGCCCTGGGCATCATTCTCATCCTGCTGGCCAGTACCCTGCTCAACGTTGCCTATTTTGCGCCCATAACTTATAAGGCATTTTTCGGCAAGAGGCCGGCAGGCGCGGTGGATACCGGCATTAAGGAGGCCCCGCTTTCCATGGTGCTTCCCCTCTGCTGCACCTGTGCCATTTCCGTTTATATCGGTATAAACCCAGACTTTTTCATGGATTTAGTTAAGGCGGTGATAGGATGATACTTGTCCATCTGATCGATTATCTCCGGGATCGTCTCAAATATGTCATCCGGGCCTGTTACGTGGTCCTGGCCGGGGTTGCTGTTTGGGGTTCCCTTGTGGCCTATGAGAGCCATCATGCCCACACGGCCATGGAAAAATGGCCCTTTTTCTGGTCTATTTTCGGGTTTCTGGCCTGCGCTATTATTATTGTGGTCTCCAAGTGGTATGGCCACTCTGGCGTCATGACACGAGAGGATTACTACGATGAGTGATATCTGGCTGCACCCTTCTGTCATCCTGATTGTCGGGGCTCTGCTCTTGCCCTTTATGCAGAATCCCTTGGTCCGGCGTCCCTTTTTGCTGGCCATACCCCTGCTCACCTTCTTACAGGTCCTCATCGTCAATGGCGCCCCCGGCACCTATGGTGTGGTGAACTGGCTGGACTGGTTTCTCACCTTTGGCAGGGTGGATAGTCTCAGCATCATCTTCAGCTTCATCATGAGCCTCATGTGCTGTGTGGGCACTCTTTACGGTCTCCATGTCAAGAATCCCTATGAACATATGGCGGCCTGGCTCTATGTGGCCGGTTCCCTGGGTGCTATCTACTGCGGCGACTACCTGGTCCTCTTCCTTTTCTGGGAGATGATGGCCTTCTCCTCAGTCTTTTTAATCTGGTTCCGGAAGCGGGAACAATCGCAGAAGATCGGCTACCGCTACCTGCTGGTCCATACCGTAGGCGGCCTCTTCCTGCTGGCCGGCTTTGTCCTGCGCTACCAGGTCACCGGGGGTGATTACTCCTTTGGCCAGCTTGATGTGGACAACCCCACCCTCTATACCTATCTGATCGGTATCGGTCTCATCTTAAATGCGGCGGTGCCGCCGTTTCACTCCTGGCTGCCTGATGCCTATGGTGAGGCCACGGTCACCGGTTCCGTGTTCATGTGCGCCTTTACCACCAAGACCGCCATCTACGCCATGGCCCGTTCCCTGGCCGGTTTCGATATCCTGATTCCCATGGGCGTGATCATGGCCCTCTATGGCGTGGTCTACGCGGTGCTGGAAAACGATGCCCGCCGCCTGTTGGCCTGGCATATTATCTCCCAGGTCGGCTATATGGTCACCGGTGTCGGTATTGGTACCGCCCTGGCCATCAATGGTACCTGTGCCCATGCCTTTGCCCATATCCTCTACAAGGGGCTGCTTTTTATGGGTACCGGTTCCGTGCTCTACATGACCGGCAAATCCAAATTCACCGAACTGGGCGGCCTCTATAAGAAGATGCCGTGGACCTTTGTCTTCACCATGATCGGCGGACTCTCCATCTCGGCCTGGCCGCTCTTTTCAGGCTTTGTCTCCAAGTCGATGATTGTTGCCGCTGCCTTTAATGAACATATCATGTGGGCAGGCTTTCTGCTCACCCTGGCCTCTGCCGGTACCTTTCTCCATACCGGCCTCAAGGTCCCTTATTTTATCTGGTTCGGTAAGAACAATTGTTCCGCGGAGACCTGGGAAAAGGCCCAGGATCCACCCATGAACATGATGTTCGCCATGGGTATAGCTTCTTTTCTCTGCCTGCTGATCGGCGTCTATCTGCCCTTCATGTATGACATGCTGCCTTACCAGTGGGCCGAGTATCAGCCCTATACCGCCTATCATCTGGCCGAGACCCTGCAGATCCTCTGTTTTACCGCCCTGGGCTTCTTCCTGCTCCTTTCCAAGTTGACCCCGGAGGCGAAGATTTCCATCGATCTGGACTGGTTCTATCGCCAGGGCGGCTCGCTCTTTCTGTGGCTTGACCGGGTGGTCTTTCAGACCGTTGACAACTGGGTGGGACGGATCTGGGACAAGGCCGGCATTCTGCCCCTTATGAGCATCTCCACTTTCTGGTCCTGGTTTGACTGGCATGCCATTGACGGTGTTGTCGATGGTGTGGCCCGTGGTGTGCGGGGGCTCGGTGGTCAGGTGCGGCGGCTGCAGTCCGGCCAGCTTCAATATAATATTTATTTTGCGGCAACGGTGATGACCGTTGCCATCATAGCCTACGTCTTTGCGTAACGTGAACAAGGGGTTTTAAGGAATGGAACTGATTATAAGTGGGGGACATCTCCTCAGCTGGCTTATCTTCATACCTTTAATAGGTGCAGGCCTGTTGTTTTTCACGCCTGGTGAGGAAAACCAGAGGCGGTTGGCCTTTGTGGTGACAAGTGTAAACGCCTTGCTGTCGCTCAAGCTCTGGAGCGGTTTTGATGCAGCCACTGCGGCCCTCCAGTTTGGGGAAAGATTCGCCTGGATCCCTTCCTTGAACATTGAGTATGCTCTGGGTCTCGACGGGATCAGCATCCTGCTGGTCATGTTGACCACCTTTATCATGCCCCTCTGTGTCCTTGGTTCCTGGACCTATATCAGCAAGAGGGTGAAGGAGTTCATGATCTGTCTGCTGGTTATGGAGACCGCCATGATCGGCGTCTTCTGTGCCATGGATTTTGTCCTCTTCTATGTCTTCTGGGAGATGATGCTCATCCCCATGTATCTGCTCATCGGGGTCTGGGGCGGGGCGCGCCGGAAGTATGCCTCGGTCAAGTTCTTCCTCTATACCTTGGCCGGCTCGGTCATGCTTCTGGTGGCTATTATTGCCCTTTATCTGGCCAATGACCATTCCTGGTTCATTCCTGACATGATGGGCAAGGGGTATTCCATGAGTTTTCAGGTCTGGGTCTTTCTGGCCTTTTTCCTGGCTTTTGCCATTAAAGTACCCATGTTTCCCTTTCATACCTGGTTACCCGCCGCCCATGTTGAGGCCCCAGGGGCCGGTTCCGTGATCCTTGCCTCTGTTCTTTTGAAGATGGGCACCTATGGTTTTCTGCGCTTTGGCCTGCCCATTACCCCCCAGGCCACCCTGGCCCTGGCCCCCTATATGCTGTGGCTCTCCATTGCCGGTATCCTCTATGGTGGCTTTACGGCTCTGGCCCAGTCTGACATGAAGAAACTGATCGCCTATTCGTCCGTGGGCCATATGGGCTTTGTGACCCTGGGGATCTTTGTCCTGAACACCTCAGGGGTGGAGGGTGCTCTTATCCAGATGGTCAACCATGGGATCACCACCGGCGCCCTCTTTCTGATGATCGGTATGATCTATGAGCGGACCCATAGTCGTGAGATCAAGGATCATTCCGGGCTGGCCTATACCCTGCCCATCTTTGTATCCTTTCTGACGATATTTGCCCTCAGCTCCCTGGGCTTCCCGGGCACCAACAGTTTTATAGGGGAATTTCTCATCCTGGTGGGTGCCTTCAGTCATAATAAGATCATTGCCGGCTTTGCCATACCGGGCGCGGTGCTGGCAGCGGCCTATATGCTGCGTCTCCTACAGCATGTGCTCTTTAAAGGCAAAGGCCGGACAGATATCAGTGATCTGAACTTCAGGGAATGCGTTACCCTGGCGCCCTTGCTGATCCTGGTATTCTGGATCGGCCTTGCCCCGGAACCCTTTATGAATGTCATGCACACCAGTGTGGAATTTCTGCTCAACCAGGTTAACGCTTCCCAGGCCGTGGCCGCCCTGGCTGGACAGTAATGGGCGTTTGCTCTCGCAATGGCACCCCCCTTATTGCTGCGCAAAAAAGTGGCTGCTCTTTCAGCATCAGGTTGATAATTAAACATTAGGAATAGACCATGTTGTTCTTACCAGAATTGTTCCTCCTTGGCGGCAGCCTCGTCCTCTTCTTCGTTACCCTTGGCGAGGATAAAGGCACTCTGGCCAAAAACATCACCATCGCCATTGGCCTGGGGCTCACTATCCTCTGTGCCTGGGGCATAAACAACAGCGGCACCATGTTCTTCGGGGCCTATGCGGTGGATTTTTATTCGCAGTTTTTCAAGCTGGTCATTGCCCTGGGCCTGACCTTTGTCCTGTTGCTGGCGCCTGATCTCAAAGGCGTCAACACCAAGATACAGGCGGAATATTACCTCTTCATGGTCCTTTCGGTCCTCGGGCTGGTGATGCTGGTCTCCAGCGCCGAGCTTCTCACCCTGTTTGTCGCCCTGGAACTTTCCTCCTTTGCTCTCTATCTGATGGTGCCCATGCGGGATGACACCACTGGTGAGAGAAAACAGATGGAGGCCGCCATCAAGTATATTATGTTCGGGGTGATTTCCACCGGCACCATGCTCTTTGGTATGTCCTATCTGTTTGGCCTCACCGGTACCACCTATTTCATTGAGCTGCTTCCCGCCCTGCAGGGTATGGTTGGCAACCCTGTTGCCCTTCTTGCCGTGCTCATGGTACTGGTGGGTTTCTTTTACAAACTCGGCATCTTCCCCTTTCATTTCTGGGTGCCTGATGTCTATGAGGGGTCGGCCAATGCCACCACCTCGTTCATTGCCACTGTGCCCAAGATCGCGGCCGTGGCCATTATGATCCGGATAATGACCCTGGTGAACCCTGCTGATTCCAGTTGGCTTGTGCTCATCCTGATGATTGCGGCCGTGGCCTCCATGTTTTACGGCAATCTTGCGGCCCTGGTGCAGACAGATATCAAGCGGATGCTTGGTTTTTCCGGTATTGCCCATGCCGGTTTTGTGTTGCTCGGTCTGCTGGCCATGGATGAGCTGGGCTATGCCCGGGCCACCTTTTATATTATCGGCTATCTGCTGATGAATCTGGCCTGCTTCCTGGTGGTCTGCAATGTTTCCGTGCAGGGTGAGAATGTCAGCCGGGATGATCTCAAAGGTCTCTACAAGAGGTCGCCTTTCCTGGCCCTGGTGCTCCTGGTGGGCATGTTTGCCTTGGCGGGTATTCCGCCCTTTGTTGGTTTTATCGGTAAATTCATGCTGCTCACCAGTGCCCTGCAGGCCGATCATCTGATCCTGGTTATTCTGGCGGCCTTAAACACGGCCATCGCCATTTTCTATTATCTCTCTGTGGTGCGTGTTGCCTTCACCTCTGATCCTGAAGATCGTCCTGATGTCGAGGTCGGGGCCTCCACCTGGGCCGTGGGGATGATCTTGATGGTGGTCATTGTGTACATGGGGATTGCCCCCAACCAGATCCTGACCATGGCCAGCCAGGCCATGAAGGTCATTATGTGAGATAAGAGCACAGCAAGCGTTGAAAAAAAGGCTGCGGGTTGTTCTATCCGCAGCCTTTTTTTATTCCTCCTGGGGGCTTGTGCTGGTGGCTCAAAGATTGAGAGCTTGACAAATAAAAAATATTTGTTTAAAAAGTTAATCTTAACTGTCAGGCTCTTTGCTGTCAGGTCGAAGAGGTTTGCGACATTGACCCCCTCTGTTTGCAGTGATTGAGCGGACATAGCTCAGTTGGTAGAGTACAAGCTTCCCAAGCTTGGTGTCGCGGGTTCGATCCCCGTTGTCCGCTCCAACCTCTCGCCGTCCTTGTACGGCTTTTCTTTTGTCTTTTTGACAAAAGAAGCATTCGTTAAGCTGTTTATGCAAAGTGGGCTCTGCCCGCTTTTTTTATTGTATCAACAGGAGAGGCCAAGCCATCGTTCTTTCTTGAGGCTGGCCTTCTTCAGTCAAGGTGGGGAAATGGCCCAGAGCATGCTCCTGGACAGGCTTTATGAGATTATTAAGCCCATAACTGCGGACCATGGTCTGGAACTTGTTGAGGTTCAATACCGTCAGGAAGAGTCTGGCTGGGTATTGCGCATTATCATCCACAGGCCAGAGGGTATTTCTGTTGATGATTGCGCCCGGGTCAGCCGGGAGAGTGCACACCTGCTTGATGTTGAGGATATTATTCCTCATAAATATCATCTTGAGGTCTCTTCTCCCGGCCTGGATAGGCCCCTTGTCACTCCCCGTGATTTTGAGAGAAATCTTGGTAAAAAAATAAAGATAACCTTTGCCCGGCCCGACGATCTTTTCATTGGTCAGGGCATTATTGAAAAAGTTCACGGTGATCTGATTACCTTGAAAAGCGGTGACGAAAGCCTGACCTTTCCCTGTGATAAGGTTAAAAAGGCCAAACTGCTCATCGAGTTTTAGGTCTCGCCAACTAATTTACTATATATCTTCCTCCACCTGGAGAAATCTGATGAGTACTGAGCTTAAAAGAATAATTGACCAAATCAGCCGCGATAAAGGCTTTGATCGTTCTATCCTTGTTGAGGCCCTTGAGGCAGCGGTGCTTTCTGCAGCCCATAAGAAGTTTGGTTCTCGTCGGGATCTCGATGTCCGCTTTAACGAGGAGCTGGGTGAGGTTGAACTCTTTCAGTTTCGTACCGTGGTGGAGAAGGTTCTGGACGAGCAGACCGAGGTCTCCGTTGCGGAGGCGGTGAGTCTTGACCCTGAAGTTGAACTGGGAGATGAGCTTGGCTCAAAGATGGATGATGTGGGTGATCTCGGCCGTATTGCCGCCCAGTCCGCCAAACAGGTCATTATTCAGAAGATGCGTGATGCTGAACGGGATGTCATCTATGAGATGTACAAAAACCGGGAAGGCGATATCATCAACGGTATTGTGCAGCGTTTTGAGCGGGGCAATATGATTGTCAATCTCGGCCGCACCGATGCGGTACTGCCCAAGAGCGAAATGATGCCCAGAAGATCCTATCGCCAGGGGGACAGAGTTCGGGCCTTATTGATCGAGGTCCGGGAGTCTGCCCGTGATTATCAGCTCATTCTCTCCAGGACCAACGATCAGTTTCTTGTCAAACTCTTTACCGTCGAGGTGCCGGAGATCAGCGAGGGTATCGTCAAGATTATCCATGCCGTCCGGGAACCAGGCATGCGGGCCAAGATCGCGGTGGTCTCTTCTGAGACCGATGTTGATCCTGTGGGTGCTTGTGTGGGCATGAAGGGGTCTCGGGTTCAGAATGTTGTGCAGGAATTGCAGGGGGAGAAGATCGACATCGTGCCCTGGAGTCCTGATCCTGCCAAGTTTGTCTCCAATGCCCTGTCGCCGGCCCAGGTATCCATGGTCCTGGTGGATGAGGATCGGAAGGCCCTGACGGTTATCGTGCCTGATGATCAGCTTTCCCTGGCCATCGGCCGAGGGGGGCAGAATGTGCGTCTTGCCTCCCTGCTGCTGGGCTGGAAAATTGATGTGAAGAGCGAATCTCGCTATGCTAAAATGGCCGCAGTTGGTTTCCAGACCTTGATGATGGTGCCGGGGCTGAGTGATAAATATGCTGAGATGCTTTTCGATTACGGCATAGATCATATTGTGGAACTTATCAAGGCAGAGCCGGAAACCGTTGCCACGGTGCTGAAATGTGATGTTGAGCAGGCCGGGGCGTTCATTGCAGCGGCGGCTGAAGTTGATATCTCGGGACTGGCTGAAATTGCCAATGAAGCGGATGAAGCGGATGAAGCCGATGAGGCGGACTCGTTAGCGGAGGAGGCCCCAGCGCTTGCTGAGGAGCCCGGTGTGGTGACGGAGCAAGCAGGTGAAGGGGTTGTGGAGCCGGAAGAGGAAAAGCCCGTTGCGGCCCAATCCGAGGCGCCGGCAGATGCCAATCCAGATGCCGAGGCAGTAACAGCTGGCAGCGAAGAGCAGGGTGATGATCAGGAAACCGGCCACTAAGGTGAAATTTCCGTCCGGACCGATCAGAACGTGTGTGATTTGCCGGCACAAGATGCCAAAAAGAGAGCTGCATCGGTTTACCCCTCCAGACCATGTGGGTGGCACCGAAAGCAAGGGGCGCGGGGCCTATGTCTGCACAGGACATGATTCTGTACAGATTGACAAAAATATAAAAAAATTAGCCAGGGCATTACGATGTGATGCCAAGGCCTTGCATATTCATTTGAAGGGCAAGATCAGGAGTTGAGTAATGAGAAAAATCAGAGTTTACGAGTTGGCAAAAGAAGCTGGTATGGACAGCAAGGATTTGACTGCCAAACTCATTGAAATGGGCTACAGCGTCAAGGCCTATAATTCGACTCTTGATGACGACACTGCCGATGACATACGCAGAAAACTCGGTTTTGTTAAAGTTGATGTCGAAGAGACCCGTATCCAAAGTAAGGGCCACACGACTATTATCAGAAGACGGTCCAAGGTGGTTCCTGAGGCACCTGTTGCCGAGGAGTTGCCGGAGGAAGAAGGCCTGGCTGCTGCTCCCGAGGAGATCCCTGCTGCGGAAGGAGAGGCCTTTGAGCCCATCTCCTTTGAGTCCACCGAGGTGGTAGAGCCGGCAATTACCGAGACGCCTGAGACCTTGGCTGAGGAAGCTGAAGCTGCCGAGGCTGCCCAGGAGCCGGCAGAGGCTGAAGAAAAAGCGTCCGAGGCGGGATCTCCTGCTTTGCCTCTTGAAACAGAGGCAGAGGGTGCCCAGGTGGTGACCCCGGCTGAGGATGTTCAGGATGCCGAGGTAAAGAAGGAAGTTGCCCGGCCTCAAAACAATGGCTATGCAAAAATCGTTGGTCAGGCAGTTCTCCCCGTTCAGCAGGATGTGCCTGCCCGGCGCCCTAAGAAACCCGTGGAAAGGGCACGGCCCAAACCTGGAGTCGGTGGTCAGCCCCCCCAGCCCGCCCAAGAGGCGGCTGGCGATCAAGGCAAGAAGGGCAAGAAGGGTAAACGTCTTGTAAAATTCACCACCGATGCGGACCGCGTCCGCAAGGGTGCCGGCCTTCGTGGCAAGGGGCAGGGTGTTGTTGATGCCTCGGAGCTGGGAGCCTATGCCGGGCGGCTCTCCACCAAGGTCAGGGTGGGGCGTGGTCCTCGTGGCTCCAGAAAGGGTAAACGTCGCGAGGTTGAGTCCTCCACCATTGAGATGAAGGCCAGCAAGAAAAAAATCTCCATGCTGGAAGCCATTTCTGTTGGTGATCTGGCCCATAAGCTGGGAGTCAAATCCCGCGAGCTTATTGGTCAGCTCATGGCCCTGGGCGTCATGGCCACCGTTAATCAGGCCATTGATTTTGATACTGCCAACCTGATAGCCAACGAGTTCGGCTATGAAGTAGAGAAAAAAATGACGGATGAGCAGTCTGTCCTTGATCTCCAGGTGGAACAGGGCGGTGGGGAGGAACTTCCCCGGGCCCCTGTGGTCACGGTTATGGGTCATGTTGATCATGGTAAGACTTCCATCCTTGATGCCATCCGCAAGACCGATGTGGCGGCTGGAGAGGCAGGGGGTATTACCCAGCATATCGGTGCCCATTATGTCCGCTCTCCCCAAGGAGACCTTGTCTTCCTGGATACCCCCGGCCATGCCGCCTTTACGGAAATGCGATCCCGTGGGGCCCAGGTCACGGATATCGTTGTCCTGGTGGTTGCCGCTGATGATGGTGTCATGGGACAGACCAGGGAGGCCATTAATCATGCCAAGGCGGCCGGGGTTCCCATCCTGGTGGCCGTGAATAAGATTGATAGAGAAAATGCCGATGTCATGCGGGTCATGAGTGAACTCTCTGAATATGATCTGATTCCCGAAGAGTGGGGTGGTTCAACCATCTTCTGCCAGACCTCTGCTAAGTCCGGAGAAGGTATTGAAGAGCTGGTTGAGAGCATTCTTCTGCAGACCGAAGTCTTGGAGCTGAAGGCCGATCCCAATCGTAACGCCATGGGTCATGTTATTGAGGCTCAGCTTCACAAGGGCCGCGGCCCCCTGGCCACCGTTCTTGTCCAGCAGGGCACCCTGCGCATTGGCGAATTCTTTGTGGCCGGCGATTTCCATGGCAAGGTTCGTTCCATGCGCGACGACAAGGGCAAGCCCATTACCGAGGCGGGACCCGCCACCCCTGTTGAGGTAGGTGGCCTTGCCGGCGTGCCCATGGCTGGCGATGAGTTTGTTGTGGTCACGGACGAGAAGATGGCCAAGAATGTTGCTCAGCAACGGCAGATGCGCAAGCGGGAGATTGACCTGGCCAGCGTCACCAAGGTTTCTCTTGATAACCTCTTTGCGAAACTGCAGGAGGGGGAGATGAAGGAAATCCGTCTTCTTCTCCGCTCCGATGTGCAAGGTACCCTTGAGGCCTTTGCCAAGGCGGTTGAAAAACTGGGCACCGATGAGATTAAGGTGAAGATCCTCCACTCCGGAACCGGCACCATCACCATGAGTGATGTGCTGCTGGCCGCAGCCTCCGAGGCCCTGATTATCGGCTTTAATGTCCGGCCTTCCACACAGGTTGCTGAACTGGCCAAGAAGGAAGCCGTGGATCTGCGGACCTATGATGTCATTTACCATGCCCTGGAGGATATTGAGTCTGCCATGGTTGGTATGCTCGAACCGGCCTATGAGGAAGAGATTATCGGTTCTGCTGAGGTGCGGGAGGTTTTCAGTGCACCCAAGATTGGCAATATTGCCGGCTGCATGGTGATTGCCGGTCGGATAGAACGGCATGCCGGCGTCCGCGTGATCCGCGACGGGATCGTGGTCTACACCGGCCAGGTTGCCTCCTTGCGGCGGGTGAAGGATGACGTGAAAGAGGTGCAGAACGGCTACGAGTGCGGTGTTCGCCTTGAGAAATTTAATGACTACAAGCTGGGCGATATCATCGAGGCCTTTATCATGAATGAGGTGGCCCGTACCCTGTAGTTGGCATCCCGGTGAGAGCGGCACGAAAGAACAAAGCGCCCCAGGATCTTTCTTGGTGTGCTTTCTTCTTTTGCTGGTAAAAGATAAATAGAAAGAACAGATTGTACATATGGCCACCAAGAAATCCCGTTATACCCTGCCCAAGGAACTGGCAGCCACTCCGAAGAGACGGCCGGCCCGGGTTGCGGATATGATTCGCAATGTGGTCGCCTCCCTGCTCCTCTTTGGTGTTAAGGATCCCCGCGTCCAGAATATTACCGTGGTCAGGGCCCGGGTCACAGATGACCTGCGCACGGCCCGGATCTTCTTTTCCTGTCCACCGGAAAAGGCGGAGGAGGCCAAGGCCGGCTTGACCTCAGCCCGCGGTTATATCCGCTCTCATCTGGCCAAGGAAATAAAATTGCGCGCTGTACCGGAGCTCATCTTTGAATATGATACCAATCAGGATGAGAGCGACCATTTAACTGCTATTTTTGAGGAGATCAGAAAAGAGAATGAGTCACCCTCCTGAGGAGATCGTTGAGATCCTGAAAAAAGCCGGGCGGGTGCTTATTGTCACCCATGTTTTCCCTGACGGGGACGCCCTGGGTTCGCAGCTTGCCCTGGGCTTTGCTCTGGAGGCGGCGGGCAAGGAAGTATATTTATACAGTGAGGAGGGGGTCCCCCATATCCTCGATTTTCTGCCTGGAACAGAGCGGCTCAATACCAGGTTGCCGGACCACGCTACCTTTGACTGCGCCGTGGCCTTGGACTGCGGCGACAAGAGGCGTCTTGGTGACGGTGCTGAACAGCTCCTTAGCCATAAACCCTTTATTGCCATAGACCACCATGCCGGTCATCAGACCTTTGCCGATGTGACCTGGGTGGATCAGTACCGCTCTTCAACAGGCGAGATGATCTATGACCTTCTGCGCCTCCTTGACTTTGAGATCAGCCCGGCAACAGCCTATTGTCTCTATACCGCCATCCTCACCGATACCGGTTCCTTTAAGTATGAATCCACCACCGCCCATACCCTGCGGGTGGCGGCTGATCTGCTTGATTATGGCGTCAAGCCGGCCGAGATCTGCGGCCATATATTTGATAATTACAGCAAGAATCGCCTGCAGCTTCTGCAAGAGGTTTTGGGTTCGCTTTCTCTCCATGCTGGTGACAAAATCGCCTTTATCAGTGTGACCCCTGAGCTGCTCCAGCGCACGGGTACCACGCCCGCCGACACCGAGCTTTTCATTAATTTCCCCAGATCCATGAAAACGGTGAAGGTGGCGGTGTTCTTGAAGAAAACAGCGGATGATCTGGTGGGTGTCTCCATGCGGGCCAAGGGTGAGGTTGATGTGGCCCAGGTGGCCCGGGATTTTGGCGGCGGCGGCCATCGCAATGCTGCCGGTTTTAAAATAACCCACGCCTCTCTTGCCCAAATCAAAGAGCAGCTGCTTGCCAAATTGCTTCCCCTTGTATGACCGGTCATGAGTGATCTGGGCCTGACAGCAGGCGTGGTACTGGTGGATAAGCCGGTAGGCCCCACCTCTTTCCGGATGGTCCAGCAGGTGCGCCGGGCCGTGGGCATCAAAAAGGTCGGCCATGCCGGGACCCTGGATCCCTTTGCCTCAGGCCTCCTGGTGATTTGCATCAGCCGGCCTGCCACCCGCCTTATTTCACAGCTGATGGCCGGTGATAAGGAATATGTCGGCGTCATCCGCCTGGGCCAGGAAACCGATACCCTGGATAGCCAGGGTGCAATTGTTGCCCAGCAGGCGGTGCCGGCCCTTGACCGGCCAGAGATAGAGGCCTGTCTGGCCTCCTTTGGGGGCCTGCAATGGCAGCAGCCACCCCGGTTCTCTGCCCTGAAACATAAGGGCAAGCCCCTCTACTATTATGCCAGGAAGGGCATTGTCGTTGAAAAGGAACCACGGCAAATAACCATTTCCGCGCTGGAATGTACCTACTATAACGAAGAATATTTGCATATCCGCGTTGTTTGCAGTAAAGGAACCTATATCAGAACCCTTGCTGCGGATATCGGCAGGAGCCTTGGCTGTGGGGCCTACCTCCAGCAGCTGCGGCGCACCAGATCAGGACCCTTTCATGTCAACAATGCCGTTGATGGCTCTTTACTGGCAGAGAGGGATGCGGCAGGGCAACTCCTTAAGGGGCATATACTCTCCGTTGAGGAGGCCCTGGCCACCCTGACCGGGCCGGAGCAGGACTGATACTGATAAAAAAATAGATGCGGCTTTTTCTTCGGCGGCATCTCAATGTCACATGCACCACTTAATCTAAACAAGCTGCGGGATGATGCTATAATCACCAGCGGCCTGGTTTCTGGTCTGGAATTATTTTTATTCCCGCCTTCTGCCATGCCCCGGTGATTTCCATCTCTTCATGCGGCATAAGGGAGGTCATTATGACCCTGGAAGCAGATCAGAAACAGGAAATCATTGCTAAATTCGGTAAAACCCCCACTGATAGCGGTTCACCAGCTGTGCAGGTTGCCCTGCTCACTGCCCGTATTACCTATCTGACGGACCATTTCAAGACCCATAAGAAGGATCATCATTCCCGCCGCGGTCTGTTGAAACTGGTCGGTCAGCGTCGCCGTCTGCTGAAGTATATTATGCAGAAGGATGTTACCCAGTATCGTGACCTTATTGCCCAACTCGGCATAAGGAAATAAGTCGTTCCTGGGCCGGTCCCTTAAAGACCGGCCCCTTTTTTTTTATCAAGCAACAGAAAGAGAGTACAAGGTGCTGTAAGGCCAAAACAAAACAGTGTGCCACAGAATCCAGGGCGCTTCATGGCGTGCGCATGACGCGCCCTGGGGTCTGTGGCGTGTATTTAAGATCTGTAGCAAAAAATACAGGAGATTCCATGTATAAAAAAGTTGAAATTGAAGTTGGCGGTCGTCCCTTGACCATTGAAACCGGCAAGATGGCCAAACAGGCCAGCGGCGCTGTGGTGGTAACCTATGGCGAAACCGTTGTGCTGGTAACTGCCGTGGGCGCCAAAAAGGCCAAGCCTGATATCGATTTTCTCCCCCTTACCGTTGAATATCAGGAACGTTTTTACGCAGTGGGCAAAATTCCCGGTAGTTTCTTCCGCCGCGAGATCGGCCGTCCCACCGAGAAAGAGACCCTGACCTGCCGTTTTATCGACAGGCCCTTGCGGCCTCTCTTTGCGGCCGGCTATGGCTGCGAGACCCAGGTCATCGCCACGGTCCTTTCGGCCGATAAGGAAAACGATGCGGATCTGTTGGCCATGATCGGCGCCTCCGCCGCCCTCTCCATCTCGCACATCCCCTTCAACGGTCCCATTGCCGGGGTCCGGGTGGGTATGATCGATGGCGCCTATGTCATTAATCCCACCACCACCCAGCAACTGGAATCCACCCTTGATCTCATTGTCGCCGGCACCAAGAACGCCGTGGTCATGGTTGAGGGCGGCGCCCATATGCTCAGCGAGGATGTTGTCCTTGAGGGTATCTACGCCGGCCATGAGGCCCTGCAGGTAATTATTGCGGCCCAGGAAGAAATGCAGGCCGAGGTGGGTGTCGCCAAGATGGTGGTGGTGGCTCCTCAGGTTGATACGGAGCTGCAGAAGAAAGTGGCTGATATGGCTACCAAGGACATGGAGCAGGTGATCACCACTGCCGATAAAATGGAGCGCTCTGCCGCCTTTGATGCCTTGAAGGCCGCTGTGGTTGCCAAGTTTGAAGAAGATGCTGACTTCAATCGCCAAGACGAGGTCAAGGGC
The DNA here is from genome assembly GCA_024637145.1 of Desulfobulbaceae bacterium. Classification (GTDB taxonomy): domain Bacteria; phylum Desulfobacterota; class Desulfobulbia; order Desulfobulbales; family SURF-16; genus BM506. The sequence goes on along the minus strand of JAGXFQ010000028.1, from coordinate 17,479 downwards.
CTCTTGAAAGATCTGCAGAAGGAGATGATGCGCGCCCGCATCGTGGAAAAGGGTGAGCGCATCGGCGGTCGCAAGTTTAACGAGGTCCGCGATATTGCCACTGAGGTAGGACTGCTGCCCAGGGTCCATGGTTCGTCTCTTTTCACCCGTGGCGAGACCCAGGCCCTGGTCACCGCCACTTTGGGCTCCGGATCTGATGAGCAGCGCGTGGAGACCCTGGAAGGCATGGAGTTTCGCAAGTTCATGCTCCACTATAATTTCCCGCCTTTCTGTGTGGGTGAGGCCCGTTTCATGCGCGGACCCAGTCGGCGTGACATCGGTCATGGCGCCCTGGCCACCCGGGCCCTGGAAATGGTGTTGCCCTCTGAAGAAGATTTTCCCTATACCATCCGCATTGTCTCCGACATCCTTGAGTCCAACGGCTCCTCGTCCATGGCCTCGGTCTGCGGCGGCTCCCTGGCCCTGATGGATGCCGGTGTGCCCATCAAGGCGCCGGTCTCCGGCGTGGCCATGGGTCTTATCAAGGACGGCGATACCGTGGTTGTCCTCACCGATATCCTCGGTGACGAGGATCATCTGGGCGACATGGATTTCAAGGTGACCGGTACTGCAGAAGGCATCACTGCCCTGCAGATGGATATCAAGATCGAGGGCGTAACCCGTGAGATCATGACCACTGCCCTGGCCCAAGCCAAGGATGGACGTATTCATATCCTGACGGAGATGGCCAAGTCCCTTGCGGAATCTCGGCAGGAAATGCCGGCCCATGCCCCCAAGATTATTACTATGCGGATTAACCCCGATAAGATCCGCGATCTCATCGGGCCTGGCGGCAAGATTATTCGCGGCCTGCAGGCCGATCTGGGTGTTAAGATCGATGTCGATGATAGCGGCGAGGTGAAGATCTTTGCAGCAGACGGAGATATGGCCCAGAAGGCCATGGACGGTGTTAATGCGGTGACTGCCGAGGCTGAGATTGGCCGGATCTATGACGGCGTTGTCAAGACCATTGTTGATTTCGGTGCCTTTGTGGAGATCCTTCCCGGCACGGATGGTCTTGTGCACATCTCTGAGCTCGCTTCTGAGCGGGTTGAAAAGGTGACGGATGTCCTGAAGGAAGGGGATGTGGTCAAGGTCAAGGTGCTGGCCGTGGATCAGCGTGGTAAGATCCGCCTCAGTCGCAAGGCCTGTCTTGAGGAGTAAACATCGGTAAGATGCTCATTGGCCAAAGGGCAGGGGACTATATCCCCTGCCCTTTTTTATGGCCTGGATGTGTGCAGTTTTTTTTGTTTAAAACCACCGGCAGAAGAGCGCTTTTGTGAAAGCCGGACTCTGTGGTGAATCAATATGTCTATGTAAGGCTTCGCATGTACAATAAAACCGTTTTTAGCAATGGCGTCAGGGTGGTGAGTGAAAAGATCCCTGCCGCCCGTACCGTTGCCCTGGGTATCTGGGTGGATGTGGGCAGTCGTGACGAAGTGGCGGCCACCAGCGGCATCTCCCATTTTATCGAACACATGTTCTTCAAGGGCACCGCCCGCCGGTCGGTGCAGCAGGTGGCCCGGGAGTTGGACAGTTTCGGCGGCATGGCCAATGCATTTACCGCCAAGGATACCACCTGTCTCTACTCCACGGTTATGGACAGTACGTTGTCGGCCCTGGTCGAAATCTTTGCCGATATGTTCCACCATTCCCAATTTGCCGAGGACGAGGTCAGTCGCGAGCGCCAGGTGATTTTGCAGGAAATTTCCATGGTGGAAGATGTACCTGAAGAGCAGGTTCATGATATTTTTGAGGAGTGTTTCTGGGGGGACAATGCTCTGGCTCGGCCGGTGCTGGGTGATCCGCAGGTGGTGGGCCAGATGAAGGGCGCCCAGATGTTGCGCTATATAGGGTCCCATTATGCGCCAACCAAGGTGGTGATCAGTTGCGCCGGTAATGTGAATCATCAGCAACTGTGCCAGCTTTTGGAACCCCTTTGGGGAGATTTTTCAGGGGGCAGCGGCAACCATGAGCGGGTGGCCCCCCTCCCTGAACGCTCCTTGCCCACCAGGATTGTCAGCAAGGAGTTGGAGCAGGTGCAGCTGGTCATGGGGGTCAAGGGGCTGGCCATCACCTCTGAGGAGAGGTTCGCTCTGGTCCTGTTGAATAACATCCTCGGCGGCAATATGAGTTCCCGGCTTTTCCAGGAGGTCCGGGAGAAGAGGGGGCTGGCCTATTCCATTGCCTCCTTTATTGAGTCCTACAGCGATTGCGGCTATGTGGGGGTCTCCTGCGGTGTGGCCCCCGGCTCCCTCAACGAAACCCAGGACCTTATCAGGGAGCAGCTGCTCCTTCTCGGTAAGGAGGAGCAGCTGCTCCCTGATGAGATGCGTCACGCCCTGGATTTTACGCGGGGCAGCCTCTATCTGGCAGCGGAGAATCTTGAGTCGCGCATGGTGAGAAATGCGCGGAACGAGCTTTATTTCGGCCGGCATATACCTCTTGCCGAGGTGGTCAGCCATTTTGAGCAGGTGTCTGCTTCTGCAGTTGCGGCCTTGGCTCGCAGACTCTTTAGCGCCAACCCTTGTGTCGTTATCATGGGCCCGGTGGCAGATCATGAGGTGCGGTGAGCCGTTGTTTTTGCAAGGCCTGCAGCGGCGACTGGCGGCCAGGCGCCGCAGGAGTTGCAGAAACGCTGGCACCTTTTTTTTGAGGGGTGAAGCAAAGAACAAAGCCGGGACAGATGTCCCGGCTTTTCTATGGCAAAGAAAGGTCCTCTCTTTTTTTCAGGTTTTGATGCCAGGGGCCTTGTCTGCCTGGTTGATATATTTGAAAAATATCGGGAAGGCAACAAAGAAGGCGCCGGCCAGCAGATACTCCACGCCCTTGATGTGGGTGTAAAAATCCACCAGGGTCTCATACTCCCCCAGATTGCCGGTTGCCACCAGGAAGTGACGGAGCATTTCCCCCACCTGGTAATCCACAGAGGATAAACCGGTGACAAAGGCCATCAGGGCCCAGATGCCAAAGGTCCCTGCTGTCCCTGCCATGATGATCAAAAATATGCTCTTCTCCTTGTTTTGGGTGCGCTGCGTCATGGTCGTTCTCCTCTGAAGTGGAGGTTATTAAATTTTCTATAATGATTTGATCTCTACATGCCGTTGATGGCGCTGAAAACACCCTGGATGACCTGGCCGATTCCCTGGCTGCTCAGGGCGCCGATCAGACATGCCAGGCCCCAGCTGCCCACCAGGCCGGCAAAGGTGATGACCATGGCCAGGCCAATCTTGCCGGCCTGATTGAGGTCTTTCTGGGTGTCGCGGGTTTTTGGGATGGGCTGGATAATTCCTGCTCTCTCTTTCATGGCCGTCCTCCTTGCTCTCTGGGGTTTCAGGGATTGGCTTGTACTGCTGCTGTTGTCAGGTAATGAGCATGGGCCGTGCCACAAAGAAAAGTGTCTGTGTATTTTCCCTATAATAGAGCGTTTTTTCAGAAGATATTTTTATCGGTGCCACAAAAGTGTGGTGCGGATAAGGGCCGGGAAGGGCGGGATGTGCCACGGAATATGTGGCAGGGTCTGCGCCACATACGTGTTGGTGCCACACTTTCTGCGACAATTTAGTGGTGGGCCGGTGAACTCCCTCCCTCAAAAAAAAGGGCCAGAGCAGTGGGTCAGAAATGTCTTGGCCTGCTCAGGGTATTTGGTAGATATAAGCCAGCTCAAGGCGCGTCTTGGTGATTTGCCAGGCTAGACAGGAGAGGTGATGGAGAGAGTAAGGCTACAAATAAAATGGCTCGATAAAGAGAAAAAAGAGGGGTTGCACCTGCCCGCCTATCATTCTGCCCTGGCCGCTGGCATGGATATCCAGGCGGCTGTGGTTAAGGAGTGCACCCTGGAGCCGGGGGCCATTGCCCTGTTGCCCACCAATCTGGCCGTGGCCATTCCCCCCGGCTATGAGATTCAGGTGCGGCCCCGCAGCGGTCTGGCCATGAAGCAGGGCGTCACCGTGATCAACACCCCAGGGACCATTGATGCCGATTACCGGGGCGAAATAATGGTGGGACTCATTAACCTGGGCAGCCAGATCTGCACTATTCGCCGCGGCGATCGGATTGCCCAGCTGGTGCTGGCCCCGGTCTGCCGGGCCACTCTGGAGCAAGTCGATGATCTGCAGGAGACGGCTCGGGGCACAGGGGGATTCGGACACACCGGTCTCTGATGGTGCCCCCTCAGCGCCTGGTCTTTTTGTCTGGGCCACGACCGCAAGCAAAGAAGTGGCGCTGAAAGAACCGTAGCCGCCGGCAGACCGGGCCAAGCCAACGGTTATGGCTTGATTTTCTCCTTGTGAGTGGAGGCAATTCATGCTTTTATTCTTCCTTATGCCCGGCCCGCAACCGGATTTTTTCGGGTCCGTGCTGGTTTGGCCCCAGCCATCCTGCCTTTAGCGGCTGAAATAACGATGATAATCACAATTGCTCCAAAAGGTATGCAGGCGATGGGGAAATGAAATTTTGCGTACTGGGCAGCGGCAGTAAGGGCAACGCCACCTATGTGGAGGCAGGGGGCCGGGCCCTGCTCATTGATGCCGGTTTCTCCGGTAAGGAAATATGCCGGCGCCTTACTGAAGCCGGCGGTTCCATGGCCAGGGTGGAGGGAGTTTTACTCACCCATGAACATAATGACCACATCAAAGGGGCCGGGATCCTGGCCCGTAAATATAACACCGCCCTCCTGGCCAATGAGGCCACCTTTCAGGTGGCCGCCCCTCGCCTTGGTCAGATCAAGGATTATCAGCCTTTTAAGACCGGGGAGAGATTCTCCTTTGCCGGCTTCTCCATCCATCCTTTTGCTATTTCCCATGATACCGTGGATCCGGTGGGCTTTGTGGTGGAGCATGAGGGGATAGGTCTGGGTTTCTGTACGGATACCGGCATGGTGAGCCGTCTTCTGCTGCAGCGCCTGGCCGGTTGTCACGGCCTGGTCTTGGAGTGCAATCATGATCTGGAGATGCTGGCCCAGGGTCCCTATCCCCTTCATCTTCAGCAGCGGGTCCGGTCCAGGCAGGGCCATCTCGGCAATCTTGATGCGGCCCGTTTCCTTGGCGATCTTCTCCATGACCGGCTGCAGCATGTGGTGCTTGCTCATCTGAGTGAGACCAATAATCTGCCGGATCTGGCCCTGGAGGCGGTTACCGGCTTCCTGGCCACCCGGCAAAACGGCTTCTCCCTTCCGGAAATCTCTCTCGCCTGGCAAGAAAGAAGCGGGGTAATGGTGCAGCTGTGTCCTTAAGGAATCTGCCGGCGGCCCCGGCATACCCCTGGCTCCTGGGCACCACTTCCTTTGTGCTGCCCGCCGGTCTGGAGGAGAATGTCCGCGCCCTGGCCGGGCAGGTGGATGCGGTGCAGCTTCTTTTTTTTGAGTCAAAGGCCCGCAGCCTGCTCAGCCATCAGCCAGATATCGATCTTCTGAGCCGCCTGGCCGGCGATCATGGACTCTCCTATACCGTCCACCTCCCCCTTGATCTGCAGCTGGGCAGCAATGATAAGAGGAAGCGACAGGAGGGGATTGCTGAGGTGTGCCGCCTGCTGGAGGAGACCGGGCCCCTCAACCCCTTGGCCTTTGATCTCCATCTTGATCTGGATCACGATATGGCGGTGGGGGCCTGGCAGGACAATCTCCGAGATTCCCTGCAGACCCTGGCCTGCCGCTGCGGCCGGTGGCAGGAAAAAATTGGTATTGAAAATATCGGCTATGATTTCGCTCTGGTGGCAGAGATTATAGCTGCCGCCGGCTTTGGTTTTTGTATCGATTTTGGCCATACTCTCCGTTATAATCATCAAGCTGATTTCTGGGCGCTGCCCCATTGGCGCCATGTCCACCTCCATGGCGCCTCCCCTGGGCGGGACCATCGTCCCTTACTGGCCGAAGATGGCCCTTTTTTAAGGAGCCTTGGCCGGAAACTTGTCAACCGGGAGTACCGGGGGGTTGTTACCCTGGAGCTCTATGATTTGACTCAGGTCTGTCAATCCCTTGCTGTGCTGCATGAGGCCTGGCAGCCCTTTCAAGATGGAGAAAAGGGATGAATCACGAAAAAAGATCTTCACCTTGGTGTGAGGAAAAAAGAGGCCCGTGGTCAGGAATTGCCGCCGGGCCGGCAGAAAAAGATCGGCCGTGGTGAGGTGTTGGATCGCGATCTGCGCCGCCACTGTCAGCAGCTGCCCCGGGAGTTGCACCGGCAGTTGCCGCCGCCTCCTGGCCCCAGGTTCTGGCGGCTGGAGGAGAAGGTCATCCGGGTGGTGTAAGCCACCTTTGCAAGTGTCGAGGTCTTAACCTTGGGCAGATAAAGAGGAAGCTTATGTCATTTAACAGAGAAAGTTTACAAGGGCTCCTGGCCGCCATAGAGCCGGTTGACCAGAAGATTATGGCCCAGGCCCAGGTGCGGCTGGATAATTTGACTAAACCCCTGGGGGCCTTGGGCCTGCTGGAGGAGATGGCAAAACGGCTATGCGGGATCCAGGCCACCCTCAACCCTTCCGTGGCCTGCAAGATCATTCTTACCTTTGCCGGTGATCACGGCGTGGTGGAGGAGGGCGTCAGCGCCGTACCGGCTGAGGTGACCCCGCAGATGGTGGCGAATTTTCTGGCCGGCGGGGCCGGGGTCAATGTCCTGGCCAACCATGTGGGGGCCCAGGTGCGGGTTATCGATGTCGGGGTCGCTGTGCCGTTGACCGGCCAGGGCCTCATCCAGGCCAAGGTCAAGGCCGGCACCGCCAATATCAGGAAAGGCCCGGCCATGACCGAAGAGGAGGCCCTGGCTGCCATGGGCGTCGGTGTTGAGGTGGCTTCTCAGGCCATTGCTGACGGGGCGGAGATCCTGGGGACCGGCGAGATGGGTATCGGCAACACCACCCCCGCTGCCGCCCTTTTTGCCAGCTTCATGGATATTCCGGCTGACCAGATCACTGGACGCGGCACAGGCATTTCCGACACGGTTCTGGCCCATAAGATCCAGGTGGTGGCGGACGCCCTGGTGGTCAACGCCGGCCTGTGCCAGGACCCCTTGAGTACCCTAGCCGCTCTGGGTGGGCTGGAGATCGCCGCTCTCTGCGGCATGATTCTGGAGTCTGCCCGCCGCAAGGTGGCGGTGGTGGTGGACGGGTTTATTGCCAGTGCCGCCGCCCTCACCGCCATGGAGATGAACCCCACTGTGCTTGAATATTGTTTTTTCAGTCATATGTCGGCCGAACAGGGCCACCGTCTCTTCTTTGAAAAGAGGGCTATTCGTCCCATTCTGCACCTGGGTCTGCGCCTGGGAGAGGGGACCGGCGCGGCCCTGGCCATGGGTCTTATTGAGGCGGGGGTGAAGATCCTCACCCAGATGGCCACCTTTGGCGAGGCCGGGGTCACTCCAGGCGAGATCCTGGCTGGCACTACGGATACCTGAGATGGATAGAGCGGTGATTATTTATGTGTAAGCCCATTTGGATAGCCCTCTCCTTTCTCACCATCCTGCCGGTGGGCCCCCCTCAGGCGAGCCAGGATGATATGGAGAGGAGCGTTCTCTTTTTCCCGGCTGCTGGTCTGGTTATCGGCGGTCTGCTGGCCCTGGGCGCCTGGCTCGGCCTTTACCTGGGGATGAGCAGCCTGGCCCTGGCCGTGGTGCTGGTGGGCGGCTCGGCCTGGCTGAGCCGTGGCCTCCACCTGGACGGGGTCGCTGATCTCTGTGACGGTTTTGGCGGCAGCTTTGAGGCCCAGCGCCGGCTTGCCATTATGAAGGATTCCCATGTGGGCGCCTTTGGCGTGGTGGGACTGGTCATGGTCTTGCTTCTTAAGACAGCGGGCCTCCAGGCCCTGCTGGCGGCTCCGGAGAATCTGCTGCTTCTGGCCATGGTGCCGGCTACGGCTCGTTTTGCCATGCTGGTGACCGCCTTCAGGGCTCGCTATCCCCGCAGGAGCGGCACCGGCCATTTTGTGGTGGGCAAGGTGTCGCTGCCCCGTCTGCTGGCCGCGGCTCTTTTTCTGGCTCCTCTGGCCCTCTGTGGCTGGTCAGGTCTTGGTCTGCTGCTGGTTTGTCTCCTGCCCCCGTTGTGGCTCCGTTTTCAGGCCAATAAGGGCCTGGGCGGCGTTACCGGTGATGTGCTGGGGGCGGCCATTGAGTGGAGCGAGGCCGCCGGTTGGCTGGCAGCAGCCTTGCTGAGCAAGGGGGCTTGGTGAAGGATTATTACCAGATCCTGGGGGTGACCTCCGCGGCACAAGAGGAGGAGATACGCAAACGCTATCGCACCCTTGCCATGCAGTATCATCCGGACCGTAATCCTGATAATCCCCAGGCCGAGGAAAAATTTAAGGAGATTGCCGAGGCCTACGGCGTGCTCACGGATCCTCTTAAACGGCGGCGCTATGACCGGGCCCGCCTTGGAGGCAGCGCCCACCGGGACAGCCCCGGTGAGTCCGGATTTAACTACAGCCAGGAGGAGATTCTCCGCGACCTTTTTCAGGACCCTCGTTTTCAGCAGATGCTCCAGGGGCTGCTGCAGCAGTTTCAACGCTCGGGATTTCGGGCCAACCCCACTTTTTTAAAGCACACCTTGCTGGGCGGCCGGGGCGGTTTCCTGGTGGGGGGTCTCTTTTTCTTCGGTTCCCTGGTCGGCCCGATCCTGCGTGGCTCAGTGAACGGTAAGAAAATCAAAAGCGGCCTGCTCAAAAATATCAGCAAAATGGTGGGCACCCTCTCAGGAAATGCCCCTGCTCCGCCCCCTGATCTGGATCTCATCTACCACATCACCCTCAGTGGTGAGGAATTGCGCCAGGGCAAATGGATACAGGTTGTCGTGCTGAATGATGAGCAGAAACAGCAGCTGCTGAAAGTGAAGATTCCCGGGGGCAGCAGCAGTGGCCGCAAGCTCCGGCTTAAGGGCAAGGGCAGGAGCAATGGCAGGGGCAAAAGAGGTGACCTCTATCTGCGGCTTGAGGTCAGCTCGGAGAAGTAGGAGAGAAGAGGGGCAGGCCGCTTTTTAAACTTCCGTGACCAGGCAGGCCCCGGTGGGACAGACCTCCATGCATGTCTCACAGCCTATGCACTCTTCAGCATGTGCCGGCACGGCCTTGTTGTCCACCATTTCGTAAACCCCGGTGGGGCAGTTATCAACACAGAGTCCAGCCCCGGTACATTTGTCTGCATCTACCTCGACGTTCCACATGATTTACCTCCCTATTCTTTTTTAATAATCTTCGGTTTCTGGGCATCAGCCGTTACTGAAGCTCTCTGCCAGTATCAGGCATGGGCCTCTTTCCTGTCAAATCAGAAATAGGATTATCACGGCTCTTAAAAAGGGCGACGAGATTATTTTTGCTAAAACCACAAGATTACCAATATGAAGCGGCAGAGCCGTCGCCCGGTTTACCGGATGCCAAGGATTTTTTTCGTCTGTTGCTATGGGAATTGAGGTGGGCGATCATCCCCCTTTCGCTATAATGAGGGAAAGGGCTGCAACAGAGAAAGGGGCACAGCAAAAAAAAAAACAAGTTAGGCCTGTCTAATTAACGTCGGCATCTCCAAAAAACATGTTGCATTTTGTGAAGGGCATCGTTATTTTTTCAGGCGCGGCGTAGGCCTAAATCACGGGGAAGCGGAGGACAAAATGAATCTTGATATCTTACTCACCGGGGCGGTTGTCCTGGTGGCCTTTATCTATATTGTGCGGAGATTATTAAAACCTGGCTGCAACGGCTGTGCCAGCAAAGAGTGCGGTGGCCAGAAGAGGCCTGGGCAATGTCCGCCCCTGGATGATGTAGGCGCCAAGGAAAATAAGGATTCACAGGGGTAGGGTATGACAAAAATATCTTTACGGGAAATGACAAAATATCAGTCCGGCGTTATTACGGCGGTGAAGGCCGGCGGTGAACTTGGCCAGCGGATCAGGGATATGGGGTTGGTGCCGGGGACGGAGATATCGATCCGGGGCAGGGCCCCGCTCTATGATCCTGTTGCCCTGCGGGTCATGGGGGGCACCCTGAGCCTCCGCAATAATGAGGCTGATTATATCGAGGTGGAAGTAGACGATGCGTAACGAGCTGACCATTGCCTTAGCCGGCAATCCTAATTCCGGCAAGACCACTCTTTTTAATGCCCTTACCGGCGCCCGCCAGCATGTCGGCAACTATCCCGGGGTCACGGTTGATACCAAAGAGGGCTCTTATACCAAAGGGGGCCTGAGCTGCCGTCTCGTTGATCTGCCCGGCATCTACTCCCTCTCCCCCTATTCAGAGGAGGAGGTTGTGGCCCGGGATTATCTGGTCAATCAGCGGCCCGGGGTGATCATCAATATCGTTGATGCCTCCAACCTGGAGCGCAACCTCTATCTTTCCTGCCAGTTTATGGAGATGGGGGTGCCCATGGTCATTGCCCTCAATATGGTTGATGCCGCCAAGAAGAGGGGCATTGAAATAGACCATGAACGGCTCAGTGCCTTGATCGGCCTGCCGGTTTGTCCGGTGGTGGCCCGCTCCGGCCAGGGAATCACCGAGCTCATGGCCACGGCCATCGCCCATGCCCAAGAGCATGATAAATGGCAGCCGGCCCATATCTCCTACGGCGACGATCTTGATGCCGCCATGCTTGATCTCAGTACCATGATTGAGGAGGGCGGCTTTCTTACCAGAGACTATCCGGCCCGCTGGACCGCCCTGAAATATCTGGAAAAGGATGACCGCCACCTGGAAATCGGCGCCAAGGAGGATCATGCGCTGTCCAGCCGGCTTCTGGAAAAGGTGGAGCAGGTTGCCCGGCATCTTGAACAGACCGTGGGCTCCGAACCAGATGCCATGATTGCCGATCACCGCTACGGCTTTATCAAATCCATCCTCAAGCAGAATGTGGTGCACCGGACCATGGATCCGGATCGCCTGTACATGTCGGATCGCCTTGATAATGTTCTGACCAATCGTTTTGCCGGACCGCTGATTATGCTCCTGGTCCTTCTTGGTCTCTACAATTTCACCTTTACCTATTCCGCCCTGCCGGTTGCCTGGTCCGCCACCTTTTTCTCCTGGCTTGGCGGGGTGGCCGACACCTTTTTGGCGGAGGGCTATTTCAAGTCCATGCTCATTGCCGGCGTTATTGACGGTATCGGCGGGGTGTTGGGGTTCGTGCCGCTCATCATGTTTATGTTTTTCGGCATTGCTCTGCTGGAAGATACTGGCTATCTGGCCCGGGTCGCCTTTATGATGGACCGCGTCTTTCGCATCTTCGGCCTGCACGGCAGCTCGGTGATGGCCTATATCATTTCCGGTGGTATTGCCGGAGGCTGTGCCGTGCCCGGGGTCATGGCCACCCGGACCCTGCGGTCGCCAAAAGAGAGGATGGCCACCCTGCTCACCGTGCCTTTCATGAACTGTGGTGCCAAATTGCCGGTCCTGGCTTTGCTGGTGGGCGCCTTTTTCAGCGAAAATCAGGCCATGTACATGTTTCTCTTCACCCTGCTGGCCTGGCTCATGGCCCTGCTGGCGGCTAAGCTCCTCCGTCTCACGGTTTTGCGGGGGGAGTCCACGCCCTTTGTCCTGGAACTGCCCCCTTACCGTTTTCCCACCTTCAAGGGCCTGCTTATTCATACCTGGGAGAAGACCTGGCACTATATCAAGAAGGCGGGGACCGTTATTCTCGGCATCTCCATTCTGCTGTGGGCCATGATGACCTTTCCGGGTCTGCCCGACTCAGAGCGGCAGGTTTTTGAAAATCAGCGCCAGGAAATTATCCGCCAGGCCTCGCCTCAACTGCCAGCTTCGCCTGAGGATGCCGGTCAGGCAGGCCCGGAGGCCCGGGCTATGCAGAAGGATCTCCTGGAAGTGGCCAATGCCGAGGCAGAGAAGGCCCTGCGTTATTCGGTGGCCGGCAGGATCGGCACGGCCCTGGAAAAAATAAGCTGGCTGCCCGGTTTTGACTGGCGCACCAATATCGCGCTGGTGGGGGGCTTTGCCGCCAAGGAGGTCATCATCTCCACCCTGGCTACCTCCTACTCTCTGGGCGAGGTGGACCCTGAGGCCAGCGACTCCCTGGGCGAGACCCTGGCCAAGGATCGAAGCTGGGACGCGGTGAAGGCCCTGTCAGTGATCATCTTTGTGATGTTTTACGCCCCCTGTTTTGTCACGGTGGCCTGTATTGTCAAGGAGGCAGGAAGTTGGAAATGGGGTCTCTTTTCCATGACCTTTAACACCCTCTTTGCCTTTCTCCTCTCCACAATGGTCTACCAGGTGGGAAGCAGATTGTTCTGACCGGGGACCGGTTCGCCTCCCATTTTTTTGGTTCTGGCCAGGGGGAGCAGCTAGAACCAGTCGGCGAGCATGAGACCTGCGCCAAAGCGCTGCACAGCGGCATTATAGTCGATCAGGGACTCACCGTAGCCGTTAAAATAGTGGATGTAGCCCTTGAGGTTTTCCACCTCGATAAAGGGCATCTTGAAGGACCAGCCCAGCTTCAGGGCGCCCTTATTGTCATGATAAACAAGATTGTTGCGGAGCATGAAGCTCAAGGTGTGGTCATGCACCTTGAGGGCGCCGCTGATCTCGCCATAGCCCATATAATCGCGGATATCCGGGTTGTTATCCTCCCCTGAGCCGATAAGATAGCCGGAGGTCTTCTCCGGAATGATATACCAGGGTTTCAGACTGATTTTAAAGTTTGCTCCCTCAAGAACAAAATCAACATAAAGGCGGTTCCAGCTCCGCGACAGGGGGTCACTGCGGCCGTTTGATTGATGGACAAGACCGGCCATCAGGTAGGTGTGGTCCACCCCCGGAATTTTCAGATTCAGGGGGACAAGGGCAAAAAGTTCCGGCTCATGATTGGTTTCACGGAAAGGGCTGGACAGGTCCTTGTTGTAGGCCTGCCAGAATGACTGGGCCGTATAGGCTGCCATGAGATAGGTCTTTCTGTCGCCGAGGCGCAGGGTGCCCACCGGAAATTTGAGACTGACCTGGAAGGTCACCTCATTTGCGTCAAGAGAGGCGTTAGGATTATCGGTGTAGGGGGTGTTGTTGGGCGCGGTATTATGGCTGAAGAAGAGAATGTAATTTTGCCGGTGGGGACTTACTGAAAAGTTGCTGGCATGGGGCTCGGGGGCGACCGTGGCCGGCGCGCTCTCGGCGGCAGCCCGGCGCGCTTCGACCCTCTCCTGACTCTCGGCGCTCTTTTCTGCCCCCTGGCAGCCCCTCTTGATTTCCCCCAGGGTGAGGGTGTCGTCACTTTCCTGCAGGGCGCGGAGCAGACATTCTTCGTAACCGGCCGCCAGCACGGCTGGGCAGGACCCCAACAGGATTGTCAGCAGAATGGTACTCAGTTGCAGGGCAAGTAAACCTGGCAAGAGGCGGGTCATGAGCATGGCAGCTCTTGTTCTTATCATTACAGTTTTTCGAGGATGCTTTTTACCAGATTGCCGTCTGTCCGGCCGGCAAAATGGTTCATGATCGGTTTCATGGCCTGCATGGGGTTTTTGACGCTGCTGAGGTCAATATTGGCGGCTATCCAGGCCTTGATCTCCTCTGCCGTGGCCTGCTGCGGCAGGTAGGCCTCAAGGACAGCGATATATTCCGAATCTTCTGGTTGGCTGCCCGTGGCGGCCAGCAGCTCCGTCTCTGATTTGATCAGTTTCCTGATAATGGCGATAACCTCGGAGTCGGCGAGTTCTTTTTTTGGCTGACGTTGGAATTCGCCGATAATGATGCGGATGGCAGAGGTTTTGGTGGTGGTTTTGGCCTTCATTGAAGCCTTCAGGTCGTGGCGGATCTGTTCTTGGAGAGACATGGGTCATCCTCATACGGTTAGACAAGGGATATGCGGGGTGAAAAAGCAGAGACAATCATAAAGCATTTCAGGAGGAGGTCAAGAATTTGCCGCCTCCCAAAAAAAGAAAGGGCTTGCAGCCGCAACCTTCAGGATATGGGGCTCACTGGATTTTCAGGACATCCTCCTGGCCAAAGAGGTGGCTGGTTTCCTGCTGCTCCTCTTTTGCCTTTAGTTTCGTCAGCACCTCTTCGACCGAGATGTCCAGGGCCTGGGCCAGGGCCTGCACATCATAGAGGGGTTTGCCGTCCGGGCTATAGCCGGAAGGTTTGAGCCCCGGAAAATGGGTGCTGGTGGCGGCAGAAGAGGCCTGGCTCAGTGTTTCCTGAATGGAAGGGGGGCCGTAAAGCATGAGCCATTCCACGGCCTCGGCCCAGGTTGCACTGTCCACGTTCTTGTTGGCAAGCACGGCCATGGCCATGGCCGTGTCCCACTGTTTTTTGAAATCGTTCATGCTTTTGGAAAGCCCTCTTGATGGGAAAGAATCGGAGATCCTGGCTTATGAGCACAGGTCCTCTTTGTCTCTATGTTGGCTGAATCACTTATGCTTATCTACTTATCTTTTAAAGATGTTATCAAAAAGAATCTTGCTCGTGGCTCAATATTAGTGGTAGTCACAAGGTCAGCTAGAGTAACAGCTCAGGTCGGTGAACTACAGGATTTTATTTAGGAGAAACCTGGTTAGGCCCGCTTCTTCTTTTTTGTGGGGAGTTGCGGATCAGGCAGTTTTTTCTTATTCTTGCCCCCCCCCCTCCCCCCCTGCGTAGCAGTGGTGGGCCTGAAAATTTAATGTGCGTGGTTACTGTGTCCTCTCCCCCCCCTACAAAACATCCTGCCCAGTTAACTGTCAGCCATGAATGTTTCCTTACCATGGCCGGCCAGGAAGCGAGCCGGGCCATCATCACGGAGCTCACCATTGACAATCCTCAATATGTGGATGCCGTCAAGTATGGGCGCTGGGTGGGGAAAAGGCTCAAGCCCAAGCTTACCTTTTATCGCAAGAGCAAGCAGGGCCTCACCTTTCCGCGTGGTTTTGCCAATGAGGCCATCCGTCTGGTCCGCCACTTTGACGGGGTCACCCCGGAGATTATTGACAAGAGGCGGCGTTGTCCGGAGGTGGATTTTGCCTTTTCCGCCTCTCTGCGCCCCTATCAGCAGGAGGCGGTGACTGCGGTGCTGGAGCGCCAGTTTGGGGTGCTGGAGTCGGGCACCGGTTCCGGTAAGACCGTCATGGCCCTGGCCGTGATCGCCAAGCGTCGCCAACCCACCCTGATTCTTGTCCATAACAAAGAGCTACTTTATCAATGGCAGGAGCGGATCAGGCAGTTTCTTGGTCTTGAACCCGGCCTCATGGGTGATGGTTGTTTCACCATTGCCCCCATCTCCGTGGCCATCGTCAATACGGCCCGCAACAGACTGGCTGAGCTTACCGGCCATTTTGGCCAGATCTGCGTGGATGAGTGTCATCGGGTGCCTGCCACCCTTTTCACCGATGTGGTCACTGCCTTTGACTGTCTGTACATGTTTGGCCTGTCGGCCACCGCCTTTCGTCGGGACGGCATGTCCCGGCTGATTACTCTCTTCCTGGGCGACCTGGTGTACCGGGTGGACAGGGAGGAGCTGGCTGCCGCGGGCGCCGTACTCAGGCCGGAACTGATCCAGCACCCCACCTCTTTTACCTTCCGGTATCGCGATAATTATCAGGAGATGCTGAAGGCCCTCACCACGGATGAATCTCGCAACGGGCAGATTGTTGATGACGTGGTGGCCCAGAGTCGCAAGAGCGAAGGGGGGATTCTGGTGGTGAGTGACCGGGTGGCCCATTGTGAGCTGCTGGCCGAGCTGCTGGCTGAGCGCGGCGTGGCCGCCAAGGTCCTCACCGGCCGCACCCTTGCCGAGGAGCGCAGTGCTACCGTGGAGGAGGTCCGCAGCGGCGAACTGCAGATTCTCATCTCCACCCTGCAGCTCATCGGTGAAGGGTTTGACTGCCCGGGACTCGCCACCCTCTTTCTCACCACCCCTATAAAATTCGCCGGCAGACTGCTGCAGGTGGTGGGTCGTATCCTGCGCCCCTTGCCGGGCAAGAAGGCCACGGTTTTCGATTATGTGGACGAGAATGTCGGGGTTCTCGCCCGTTCCGCTGAAATCAGGCGCCACAGTCTGGCGGAAAAGCCCAACTCCCTGCCGGGCTTTTCTGTTACCGGCTGAAGGGGGCATCTCTTGGGGAAATAAAAGGTGGGGCAAGGGTCTCCCCTGTTTTTTTTCAGATTGACCGGGACTCTGCGCCTTCACTAGACTAAAAAAATAGGCGGCGGCCTGCAAGGACAGGGCGCAGTTCCCGGCTTTGGTTTGGTAAGGTAAGGAGATGGCAATGGCAAAGAAGATCCTGGTGGCAGTGGACGGCTCCTTTCGTTCCCTTAATGAGGTTCATTACCTGGGTCAGATGTTTGAGGGGGCTGCGGATGTGTTTCTGCATCTGGTCTGCATTGTCCCCAGCGGCCAGCAGCCCCCGGTGGGTTCTGACTGGCTGGCTGAGGAGGAGAAAAAGAACACCCTCTCGGGCGGCACCCAGACGCAGCTCCTGGCCGCCCAAAAACATCTGAAACTCGCCGCCCATCATCTGGTCCGCCACGGCTTCAGCAAGGAGCAGGTGACCACCTCGGTGGAACTCTCCCGGCTGGGGGTGGCCGCTGATCTGGTCCAACTCAGTCGTGCCGGCTCTTATGACGCCCTGCTGGTGGGCAGGCGGGGCATCGGCCGCCTCCATTCCCTTCTTCTGGGCAGTGTCACCAAGTCGATTCTGGAGAAATGCTGGGATATCCCGATCTGGGTGGTGGACGGCCATGTGGACTCCCGCACAATTCTGGTGCCGGTGGATGGCTCCATCCATATCCTCAAGGCCGTGGATCATCTGGGCTATATTTTCAAGGATATTGCCGGAGTGGAGATTACCCTTTTTCACTCCACTGCTCTTTTTGCCAGAAGATCGGAGCTGGACCTGGAAAAATGTGCGCGCAGCTTCGGGGCCGAGTGGTGCCAAGAGCATCTGCTGGAAAATAAGTCTGTTTTTCATGGCCCTGAACAACTCCTGCGGGAAAATGGTTTTGACATGAACAGTGTCCATCGTCTTGAGGTCAGCCGCGGTCTGGAACCGGCCCAGGATATCGCCCTGCAGGCCTGGCATAAGCATTTCGGCACCATTGTCATGGGGCGCCGGGATCCCGACGTCCGCAAAGGGCTTTTGGGGGGGGTCAGTGACAGGCTGCTGGGCCGTACCAGCGATATAGCCATCTGGCTCATAAATTAAATTCCCGATATCTGAGCCCAACCCTGGAAATCAGTGCCAAGGCTGATTCCATACCCCTCAGTTCTCCCCAGCTGTGCCCCTTTTTGCCCCTGACCTTTCTCTGCCCGCCCCTTGCCGCCTCAGGGAGGGGAGAGGGCGCTTGCGTCTCTCAGGTGGCCTAGTGCAGTATATCATTTAAAGTTTCGTATAGTTATGCAACTATGTCTTTAAACACAAAGGCATTCTTTTTAATACCCCCTTGAGGGGTACAAAAACACGAAGAGCTTCTTGTTTTTATGTTTTTCTTTGTGCCTTCGTGTCTTTGTGGTTCGTATGCAATAACGAAATTCTACACGTACATTTAAGTTTTACG
>JAGXFQ010000027.1 GCA_024637145.1 Desulfobulbaceae bacterium | reverse complement strand
CGTAAAACTTAAATGTACGTGTAGAATTTCGTTATTGCATACGAACCACAAAGACACGAAGGCACAAAGAAAAACATAAAAACAAGAAGCTCTTCGTGTTTTTGTACCCCTCAAGGGGGTATTAAAAAGAATGCCTTTGTGGTTAAAGGCATAGTTACATAAATATACGAAACTTTAAGTGACATACGGCACTAGGAGAGATCAAGCGCAATCGCCTGTGCCGTTTTTTTTTGGCGAGCCACCAGCCGCCCTGGCCCGCCCTCTTTCAGCTTTTCTTTGGTTTCTGGCGCAGCCCGTCAACAAGGTGGCGCAGGGCCAGCAAGGGGTGATGGAAAATCATAGTGGGACCGATCTCCCGCATCACCTGCCGCACCCGCTCCCGCATCACCGGTTTATAACAATGGATCGGGCATTTGCCGCAAGTGGTCTTGCCCTCTTGAAAGGGACAGGCAGCAAGCCGCTTGCGGGCGTATTCTTCAAGCTCCCGGCAGGCAGGGCAGATTTCCCGGCCCCCGCCATGGTGCTGGCGGCAATAAAGACGGATCATGGCCTGGATGGTTCTGGCCTCTGCAGCCATACGACCCTTAACGGGCAACGCCATCCCAGCCCCCTCCGGAGATAATCAGCATCACCCCCAGGGCGATGAGCAGATAGTAGATAATGGTCAGATAGGTTTTGGTGGCCAACCTCTTATAAAACTGGGCGCCCAAAACGACACCGGCCAGCACCGGCAGGGCGCTCACTCCAAACAGGCGCAGGACATGGGGAGTGGTGAGACCGTTCACCGCATGGGCCGCCAGCGCCAGCACCGTAATGAACAGAAAAAAGGAGGACAGGGTGGCCTTGATCTGCTCCTTGGTCCAGCCGGTGAGGGTGATATAAATAATCACAGGCGGTCCCCCGGTACTAAAAGCGCTGCCCAGGGTGCCGGCGGCAAAGCCGGCCGCCAAGGCCCAGCCCTGGCCAACGCGCTTGCGGATCCGACGGCCGGCCAGGCAGTAAAGGGCATAGGCAATGATCACCACCCCCAGGCACAACTTCATGATGGCCGGATTCATCGTTTTCAAGAGGGTGACGCCGACATAGATCCCGGGCAGACAGCCGATAACCAGGGGCAGGAGCTTGCGCCATTCCAGATGCCTTTTGAGCTCCAGGGAGAGAAAAAGGTTGATGATCAGGCCGTTTAACAGGGTGAGGGTAACCGCCTCCCTGACATCCAGCACCAGGGCGAGAAGGGGCATGGCCAGCAGGGCGGCGCCAAAGCCGGAGACCCCCTGGAGAAGACCGGCGCTGAAAAAAACCAAGGAGATAATGAGATATAAGGACATGGGCTCCTCTTCTTTTTCGTAAGGGGGAAGAAAGGGTCAGTGTAGAGCCAAACCACATTGCCGACTGCTTTGTCAACAAGAGGCTGGCCGGCCCCGCACATTGAGGGGTGTGGGGAAAAATCTTGTTTCCTGGCAATTGATACGGTATATAAGGGGCACCGAGTGCGCCCGTAGCTCAGCTGGATAGAGCATCGGCCTTCTAAGCCGAGGGTCGCAGGTTCGAGTCCTGCCGGGCGCACCATAAAATTGACAAGAAAAAGGCAAGATACTCTTATCTTGCCTTTTTCTTTTGTGAGGTGATGGCCGCTGCCTCGCATCCTGCCGGGTGCACATCACCTCCCTCCTCTTTTCTGCTGTTAGCCCAGGCCCCTGGGGCGCCTTGAAGCCCCTTGCACCCCTGAAAATCCCTTTTCAAACTTTCGTTGTTGGCCCTGCAGCCTTTTTCCCGGGCCCACCATGACACCCGCCCGCAGCGGCTGGTCTGCCGCCCCATCCCGTTACGACTCACGGCTCTTCTTTTTTTTCTTCGGCCACAACGCAAGCAGAGTGGAGAGACGGCTCCCCAGCAGGAATGATTTTTCCCGCGCCGCCCGCGAGATGAGGTAGAGGGCCAGCAACAGCACCAGGAGATTGGGGAGCCAGAGGGCCATGGCCACCGGCAGGACCTGGTTTTCCGCCAGGACATTGGCCAGAGAGACAAGAATCCAGTAGAAGACATAGGCCAGAAGGGCCAGGGGGATCCCAATGGCCTTTTTCCCCACGCCGGCCTTGAGCCCGAAAACAAAGCCCAACAGACTGAGGACAAAACAGCCCACCGGCAGCACCAGCCGTTCATAATACTCGATCAGAAACTTGATCCCCTCCTCACTGGTCAGCCCGGCCTGCCGGGCGTTCTCTTGCAGAGCCGCCATGGACATGCCTTTTTTGCTGAGCCGTCCTCTTTTCTCCTTTAGCCCCAAGGGTAAACGAATGGGGATATCCAGCTCATAATCTTTAAAGAGGATGGTCTGGGTGGTGGCACCAACGGCCCGGTGGATGCTGCCCTCTTCCAGGACCAGGGAGAGAGACATATTCGCCAAGTCAGAGGTAATATGACCGCGCCGGGCCAGGGTAATCATGGGGGTGCCCTTGATGTTCATATCCGCCATGTAGACCCCGGCCCACTGGCCGGTCGCCGGGTTTACCTGGTCGGCGTAGATCACATAGTCGCCCAGGCCCTCACTGAACTCCCGGGCCTTGACCCCCTTGCTCACCTTCTCCTTAACCAGATTGAACATCATCTCCTGCATGGCCTGCTCCGAGGCCGGGTTAAGGACAAGGGCACTGTAGCCGGTCAACAAACCGGTGGCCAGGGAAACCACCAGCACCGCCGGCAGCATCCGGCCTATACCGATGCCGGCCGCCTTCAGGGCCATAATCTCGCCATCATTTGCCAACCGGGTAAAGGCCACCACCACGCCGAACATACTGGACATGGGAATACTGTAGAGGAGCATGTTGGGAAAGAAATAAGCAAAAAGACGAACAAAATCGCCGAAGCCGATCCCCAGGTCAACAATGACATTTAAAAAGGGGATGAGACGGCCCAGGAAAAAAATACCGTTAATAATCAGAAGACTGGCAAAAAAAGGGCCCAGCATCTCTCTGATGAGATAGCTGTTGAGTAAAAAGGGATAGCCTCGTTTACGCCGCATAGGGAAATTCAGCTTCAGAATAGGGAGAAGAGGAAAGAGAAATCAGGCATTAATGACACTGGACCAGCCGCTCATGATCTGCTCTTTTTCACCATGAAGCTTTTTGGCAATCTGCTTGATCTGGGCGCTGTCCAGGCCAAGAACCTTGGGTACCATGATTTTGGGCAGGGGGCCCACGCCCTTCCAGCCTATCTGCAGTTGGATGGTGATGGCGTCAGCAAGATTAATGGCTGCCGCCGCCTTGACCTGATCTCCGGCCTTCTGGGGATGGTGATGGAAACGAATACCATTGACCACCAGGGCACCCAGCTTCCAGCGATAGGCGAGATAGGCCCCGATTTCGCCATGGCCCAGGCCATACTTTTCTTCCGCCTCAGCGAGCGAGATCCCGTCCTTCTCCGCGCTGTCCAGAATATCATGCAGCTCATCCGGGAAATAGAGGCAAAAAAGAATGCGGCCAATATCGTGCAGCATGCCCACGGTGAACATCTCTTCCGGATCCAGGCCAGGCACCTCCTGGGCAATCATTTTGGCACAGGTGGCAACGCCGATGGAGTGGAGCCATATATCCACGGCATCAAACTCAGCAAAACCCAGATCATCACAAAAGACTCCCGAGAGGGAGAGACCGATGACGATATTGCGCACCTCATCAAAACCAACCGTGACAATGGCCCGCGCCAGGCTGGAAATCTCGGTGCCTGCCCCGTAGGCCGCCGAGTTGGCAATCTTGAGGACCTTGGCGGTGAGCATGGGATCTTCCTTGATAATCTCCTCCAGCTTGGCCGCTGAAGCGGATGCCTTGTCCAGGCTGGACAAAACCGCCTGCATGGTATGGGGGATCGTAGGCAGATCTTCTATGGAATCCAGGCGGTCAACTAATGATGGCGGCATAATAATACTCATAATGAGTGGGATTTATTCTTAACAACTGAGCCATACTAACACGACAGGGCCGGAGATTAAATTTCTTTTTTGAAGCCCAAAGGCAATTGACAATCGCTTTGACAGCCCCAAGACCAACATGCTATAGTTTGCCATTTTTTTGCCTGTTCTTGTTACGCTCTGCGCCCCTTGCCGCTTCTTCCCTTTTGCCCAGGAGAAAACCATGAAAACTGAGATATCAAAAGCCCTCTTTGCCCAGGCCCAGAAACTGATCCCAGGCGGGGTTAACAGCCCGGTGCGGGCCTGTAAATCCGTGGGCTGTGATCCCCGGTTCATTGCCCGGGCCGCAGGCTCTCAGATCTATGATGTGGACGACAATGCCTATGTCGACTTTATCTGCTCCTGGGGCCCCATGATCCTTGGCCACAACCATCCGGCTGTGGTGGCGGCCATCACCAAGGCCCTGGCCAGCGGCACCAGTTTCGGCGCCCCCTCCCCCCTGGAGGTGGAACTTGCCGAACTGGTCACCGAGGCCCTGCCCTCTGTGGACATGGTGCGCTTTGTCAGCTCCGGCACCGAGGCCACCATGAGCGCCCTGCGCCTGGCCCGCGGCTATACGGGCAAGAAGATGGTGGTGAAATTTGACGGCTGCTACCACGGTCATGCCGACTCCTTCCTGGTCAAAGCCGGCTCCGGCCTCATCACCCTGGGCATCCCCGGCAGCCCCGGCGTTCCCGATGACATCGTCAGAAACACCCTCTCCATCCCTTATAATGATATAGAGATTCTTGAAAAAACCCTCAGGGACGACTCCCTGGATATCGCCTGCCTCATTATGGAGCCGGTGGCAGCCAACATGGGCGTGGTCCTGCCCCAGCCGGGATTCCTGCAGAAGGTACGCGCCCTCACCAAGGAGCTCGGTATTGTTCTTATCTTTGACGAGGTGATCACCGGCTTTCGCCTGAGCTATGGCGGTGCCCAGGCCAAATTCAACATCAGGCCGGACCTCACCTGCCTGGGCAAGATCATCGGCGGCGGCCTGCCCGTGGGCGCCTATGGCGGCAAAGAGGAAATCATGCGGCAGATCTCCCCGGAAGGACCGGTCTACCAGGCCGGCACCCTCTCCGGCAACCCCCTGGCCATGGCAGCCGGGGCGGCCACCTTGAGGGAACTCAAAAAACCAGGTTTTTACGAGACCCTGGACGCCAAGGCGGCCACCTTCGCAACTGAGCTGAGTGCCCTTACCAAAAAATACCAGATCCCGGCCACCTTGAACCGGGAGGGCTCGGTGATGACGAACTTCTTTACCGAGGGCCCGGTGACTGATTTTGAGTCTGCCATGACCGCAGATACCAAAACCTTTGGCCTTTATTACCGCGAGATGCTGGAACGAGGCATCTACCTGGCCCCGTCGCAGTTTGAAGGCGCCTTTATTTCTGCGGCCCATACGGAGGATGATCTTGCCAAAACCCTGGAGGCCGCTGAATCGGTATTCAGTAAACTGCCGGGCAAATAACTATCACCAAAAAGCTCACAGAAACAGGATAATAAAATAAATGGTGGTTGCAAAAATCAGTACTTATACCTGCTCTTTTATTTAATTCCCTGTCAAAAATGAATTGACTTAGCCCTTGGGGCGTGCTAATTCTTGCCCATAATTGATACCTATGGCAACTGTAATAAATGAATGGCGCGTCATTATTAGGCGCTCACAGGAATTTCCATGGGTGAGACCCGTAAGTATATTATTAAGCTGGTGGGTGATTTCGGCAGCATCGGCATGACCATTTCCCTCTGTATTTTTATTGGGGTGGGCGCCGGTCACTACCTGGACAAAAATATTCTGGGCAGCCGCTATGAACCGTGGCCGACCTTGATCGGCTTGGCACTCGGTGTGGCAGCAGCCTTTAAAAATCTCTATGACCTTGCCACTCGCCAGGAATGGAAAGATGACCAGAAAGATTGATCCTGGCAATGCCGACATCTCCATTGCCAAGATTGAGCGGCTTAACTGGTTGTTCACCGCCCTGATGGCCCTGGCCGGCGGCCTTTTTTTCAGCCTCCTGGCCGCCAAATCGATTTTGGTGGGCGGCATGATCGCCAACATCAGCTTCACCCTGATGAAACGGGACACCCTCAAGGCGATGAAAGGGCCTTTGAGCTCTGTTAAGTTGATATTTTTATTGAAGTATTACGTCAAGCTTCCGGCTTTGGCCCTGCTTCTCTACTTTGTTATTAAACATGGTCAGCTGGCCATTGCCGGCCTGCTGATCGGTTTGTCCTCAGTGGTATTAAGCGTCGGCTACACGGCGCTGTGCGAATTTATAAGGTATTCCGGGTCAAAAAAAAAAAATCTTGAGCCGGAAATTGTGGATAAAGGGCATGGGAGCTGTATTTAGCCCGCTATCCACTTCGATTTTCTAGGAAAGAGGAGAAGAAATGGAACATCCAATACTATTTATTTCTGTGATTCTGCAGATGCTCGGCTTACCGGTACCCCACACCATGCCGGAAGGAATGCTCAACACCACCCTCAGCATCGAGACATTCACCACCCCACACATGAGCTACACCTTTTTCGTCATGCTCTTCCTGATTATCGTCACCAAGCTTACTGTCGGTAAAATGGAGATGATCCCCGGTGGCGGCCAGAATTTCTGGGAAGCCATTATTGGCTTTATTGAAGAGTTTTATGCGGAAAATCTCGGTGTGGAGCATGCCAAAAAGCTCTTTCCCCTGATCACCACCTTTGCCCTCTATATTCTGCTGGCCAATCTCATGGGCCTGATGCCAGGTTTCATGTCCCCCACCTCCAACCTCAATATCACCCTGGGCTGCACCCTGATCGTCTGGTTCTACCATCACTATCTGGGGCTGCGTACCCATGGCCTTAAATATATCAAACACTTCACCGGCCCCATGCTGTTGCTCACCCCGCTGATGCTGCCCATTGAGCTCATCAGTAACATGGCCCGTATCCTCTCTCTCTCCATTCGTCTTTTCGGTAACATCATGGCGAAAGAGACCCTGCTGGCCATTTTATTTCTGTTGGCGGGCGCCTATTTCGGCCCCCTGCCCATCCTCTTACTCGGTGTTTTGGTTTCCTTTGTCCAGACCATGGTTTTTGTGCTCCTCACCCTGGTCTACTTCAGAGGCTCCCTTGAGCATGCCCATTAAGAATTCTGACAGCCGTATGGTTGTTTATTATTAGGAAGAAGGCCAAAAAAACTACTTACTTTCCTTAAGGAGGAAAAAAATGAAAAAAGTTAGCATTATGACTGCAATGATGGTTCTTGGCATGACCGGTGTTTCCATGGCTGCCGAGGCTGGCACTGTTGCCGCTTCCGGTGGTATCTCCAACATGGCTCTGGTTTGTATCGCTGCGGCCCTTTCCGTTGGCCTTGCCGCCCTTGGTTGTGGTCTTGGTATGGGTGCCGCCTGTGAGGGTGCCTGCCAGGGTACTGCTCGTAACCCCGAGGCTTCCGGTAAAATCACCGTAACCATGATTCTTGGTATGGCTCTCATCGAGTCTCTGACCATTTATGGTCTGGTTATCTCCCTGATTCTGCTCTACGCAAACCCCCTCAAAGAATTCATGTAAGATTTCTTTTTCCGGGTTTTCACCATCCCGGTGGGTTAGGACACAAAAAAGGCTGCGGATTTTTTCCGCAGCCTTTTTTTTTTGCAGATCGCCCCCCATCTCAGAGCAAGCCACTTGCCGGTTGACAAAAGTTCTTAGAAAATCATATAATTACAATCACACTGCCTTATATTCAAGCAACAACAGTCCATTAAAAAATGGTCGCCAGCGCAGCTTGCCCAAGGGAAAGCGAGGCAGAAAACAACCCAGGGGATATTTGCCGCGGCACGAAGCGTCCATGTGCTCAGAAGCATTCCGGAGTGTCGCAGGCTTCGTTTACCGCAACCGCATTCTGACGCCCCACCCGCAGATAGCGAAAGAAGAGAGACCTTCGAACGCCAGGGTTTCACAGGCGGGCTACTTCCGCCAGCGAGTGTTGTAAGGAGAAGCCATGTCACGTCGCCTGATTATTGCCGGCATCCTCATCATGACGCTCCTTACAGCCGCAGGGAGCAAGGCCGCCGCCCCTCCCAAAGTGGTCTTTATCCGCTACCCCATCCCCACCGCCGACTTCGCAACCGTGGTGGATGGCTTCAAGAAAACCATGGCAAGCCGGGGTTTCTTGACCGGCGACAACATTGAATATATCGACATTCTCACCCGCAGTACAGATACGGCCTCGGTGCCCGATGTGCTGGCGGCAGTGAAAGAGTGGCAGGGCAAGGCGGCGATGATCATCACCTGTGGCTGGGTATCAATGTACGCCCGAGCACAACTCAAAGAGAGCAACACCCCGCAACTCTTTGTACCTGTGCTGGAGTCGGTGGCCAGGAGGATGCTGCCTTCCCTGAGCCAGCCGCCCGAGACCAATCTTTCCGGTCTCTACCTCATGTATCCCCCGGAGAAAATTCTGCGTCTGACCAGGCTGCTCCTGCCACGGATCACCAACTACGCCTATGTCTATGATTCAGCCATCCCCGCCGACCTGGTGTTCAAGGCCGCCTATGAACAGGTACCGCCTCACAACAGTCATGGCCTCACTCTGCACTGTCTCGATCTGGCCGAGGGAGTGGACCGGGTTCTTGACGACCTCAAAAGATTAAAAATCGAGGCCTATGGCGGCATTGTCGGCATCTTTAACCACCGTCAGGCACTGACAGCCAGCGGCCTGCCTGTCATCACCTCCTTTACCCTGGATATTGAAGAGGAGGAGTTGGCCCGCCACCTCCAGCATGGCAACATCGTTGCTGGTCTCTACAACCCCTTCCGGTATTGCGGTGAACAGGCCGCAGAGATGACGGCCGACATCTTCACCGGCAAAAACACCATTGAAAAAACCATACCCCGGCCGTCCATGCAGATTGCCTTCATCAACCTGGAGGCCGCTAACCGGCTCAAAATCCAGGTACCCTTCATTGCCCTTGAATCCGTGGACCGAGTGATACAATAGATGCGCATTACCAAGCCTCTCAGCCGGCTTAAATCGATCCAGGCCCTCTTCCTGGCCGCCATGGCCCTGCTCATTATTATTTTATCCGTGCCCTTGCTCTGGTCCGGGGTAACAATCATCACCACCCTCACCCATCAGTATGGCGGCGAAATAATCACCGAAAAACTGCACTCCCTTATTGACCCCATTAACCGACGCTATGATACCCTGGCCCGGGTCGGCCTGGAGGATTCAGCGAGCCACCGCCAGGAGATCCTGGACAATGCCCTCCTTGACCTGGCCGGCTATCGCTACAAAGAGAGCGGCTCTGTCTTTGTGGTGAGCACCGATGCCACGCTTATTCTGTCGGCGGATTTTCAGGGGGCAGACTCCCCTGATTTCCCCCCTTTCTTCGCCAACCTTCAAGGGGATTTCTCCACCTTCAAATACAAAGTGGCGGGCAAGGCGCGCATTGGCGTTGCCACCTATTATCCACCCTGGGACTCATACATCGGACTGAGCCTGGACAAAAATGAACTTTTGGCGCCCAAGAACCGCTTTATCCGTATCACTCTACTTGTCCTTGCCATTGTCGTAATCATTGCCTCTCTTTTTGGCCTGGCCATCCATTATCTGCTCATCCTCCCCATTCTCCGTCTCACCCATTTTGCCGATCAGGTAACAAACGCCCAGCATGGGAATGAGATCCCTGGCCATTTTATCCTGGAACTGGCCACCCTGAAAAAGGACATCATGCACATGGTGGCCACCCTGGTGAGCCGCGAGGAAAGATATCGAGCCGTCTTTAATGCGCCGGGCGACGCAATTTTTATTCATGAGGCAGCCACGGCTAGAATCATCGAGGTAAATAAAGCTGTGCAGACCTTGTATGGCTATGACCAGACCGAGGCCCTGAAGCTCAACGTCGAAGATCTCAGCTCCGGCGTCTCCCCTTACACCCGTGCCGAGGCTGAGAAACGTATTGCCATGGTCCCCCAGGCAGGGCCGCAACGTTTTGAGTGGCATGCCAGGCGTAAAACGGGTGAGCTGTTCTGGGTGGATGTTGACCTGCAATCATTTGGCTACGGCGATGACCTTTGTGTCCTGGCCGTGGTTCGAGACATTGAGGCCCGGAAAAAGGCCGCCCTTGATCTGGCGGCCGAAAAGGAACAGCTGGCCATCACCCTGCGCAGCATCGGCGACGGGGTCATCACCACCGACCAGCAGGGCAAGGTGATTCTGCTCAACAAGGTGGCGGAGGACCTGACGGGATGGAGCCAGTCCGAAGCCGCCGGCCGCCCCCTGCCTGAAATTTTTCAGCTCATTAACTCCAGGAATAATGAACCCTGCCCGGATCCGGCCCAGGAAGTTCTCAAGGGAGGCCGCCAACTGGAACTGGCCAAGCATACGACTCTGGTGGCCCGCAACGGCACCAGACGTGCTATATCGGACAGCACCGCCCCCATCCACAATCCTGACGGCGAATTGGTGGGAGTTGTCCTTGTTTTCCGGGATGTTACTGAAAAACTCCGAACCGAACAGGAGCTTCACAAGATAAAGAAGCTGGAGTCCATCAGCGTTCTGGCTGGCGGCATTGCCCATGATTTCAACAACCTGCTCACCGCCATCCTTGGCAATATCAACCTGGCCCGCCTGTCAGCAGAGGGGGGGAGCCAACTCGACAATTTGCTTGAACAGGCGGAAAAGGCCTCCCTGCGCGCCCAGAACCTGACCCGGCAGCTTCTCACCTTTGCCAGGGGTGGGGAACCAGTACGCCAACACACCGATCTTGCTGAAATCATCCAGGACAATGCCGCTTTTACTCTCCGAGGCAGCGCCATTAGTTATCAATTTGAGCCTCCCCACGACCTCTGGCCGGTGGATATTGATCCGGGCCAGATCGGCCAGGTTATCCAAAATATCATCCTTAATGCCCGCCAGGCCATGGAACCTGGGGTCGGCCATATTGAAATCACAGCAAAAAACTGTCAGTTCTGTCATGAAATAACTGTGCCGGCCGAATCCTGCGTCCAGGTCAGCATCCGCGATACCGGCCCCGGCATACCCACCGAGGTGATTGACAGTATTTTTGACCCCTACTTCTCCACCAAGGAGCTGGGCAGTGGCCTGGGCCTGGCTATCTCCCATTCCATCATCAAAAAGCATGACGGTGTCCTCCTGGTCTCCTCCACCGAAGGCCAGGGCACGGTTTTCACCTTGAAACTGCCTGTATCGCAAGGCACCAAGGCCCCGTCTCTGCCGCGTCAGGAGCACAAAAAGGCGCAGACTCCCCTCAAGGTTCTGGTTATGGACGATGAGGAGATGCTCTGCAAACTGGCGGTCCAGATCTTCAGCATCCTGGGACACCGGGTACAGACCGTTGTCGACGGGGAGCAGGCTCTAGCCAGCTACCAGGAGGCCAGGGCACAAGGTGAACCTTTTGACGTGGTGATCATGGATCTCACCATCCCCGGGGGCATGGGGGGCAAGGAGGCCGTGACCAAAATTCTGGAGGTGGATAGCGCGGCAAAGGTTATTGTGGCCAGCGGCTACTCAAATGATCCGGTGATGGCTGATTACAAACGCTATGGTTTTGTCGGCATGCTGGGCAAACCTTACCGGCTGAGCGACCTTGAGAAGGTTCTGGCCGACATCCTGTAACAGTTCGGGAAAAAAGGGAGCGGCCCCTGCTTTTGCAAGGAAAAATGAGGCGAAAAAGCACCCAGGCCCTTTCCCAAAGACCGGAATTTCACATGGATTCAGGAACATCCCGGAGTCTTGCAGGCTGTGCTTACCAGAGTCGAACCCTGAAGCCGCATCTGCAGATAGCGAACAAAGAGAGACCTTAGAGCACCGGAGTTTTGCAGGCGCGCTGGCAAGACCCATTACCGCTCCCCACAAGCCGGCCTTGACCGCTATTGTCAGTGCTTTTCCGCACCACCTTGGTTATAGTGACCGCTGACCAAGCAGCCAGCAATAGGCCATGTGGCCCTTTACCTTATTAATGCGCCAGGCCGCAAACGGCCAAAAACCACCGCCTATATGTTACCCATGGACCACGAACAGGGGATCATCAGCCCCAGCCGCCTGCCCGGGGATCCGGAGATCACCGGCCCCTGCCTGCTCCTGATCAACCCCTTTGAGGCCCACTATGCGTCAACCATGACCAAAAAGAAGGGGGGCCGCATCCACCATCTCTTCCATGCTCAGCTCATGGCCTTTGCTGAAGAGGAGCCCTTTTCCTATTGGGCCGGGCCGGCGGTGGGTGCCCCCATGGCCGTCCTGACCCTGGAAAAACTCATTGCCCTGGGTTGTCGAAAAATAGTGGTGATGGGCTGGTGCGGCTCGCTGGTACCCCAGCTCAAGGTGGGTGATATATTGCTGCCCACCTGGGGACAGAGCGAAGAAGGGGTCTCGGCCCACTATCCCCTGCCGGCAAAGGCCGAGGCGGACCCCACCATGGGCGCCGCCATCATGGCCTCCTTGCGTGGGGCCGGCCACACCTGCTGTCAGGGTCCCCTTTGGACCACGGACGCCCCCTATCGGGAACTACCCAGTAAAATAAAGAAATTTGCCGACCAGGGTATCATGGGGGTGGATATGGAATTCTCCGCCCTCTGTACCGTGGCAGCCTTTCGCCAGATCGACCTGGCCGCGGTGCTACTGGTCTCAGACGAGCTCTACCATGAATCGTGGCAGCCCGGCTACACCAGCAAAACCTTTAAAAAGAAAAGCCACGCCCTTTTTGATCACCTCAGCTCCCTCCTGCCCCGCCTATGACCACCACAGCCACCACCATATTTCCCATTACCCTTGGTTGCCCCAAAAACCGGGTGGATTCCGAGGTCATGCTGGGCCTGCTCATTGAGTCAGGCTACCTGATCACCGAGGAGCCGGACCAGGCCGACATCCTGCTGGTCAACACCTGCGGTTTTATCCAGCCCGCCGTGGAAGAGGCCATCGACACCATCCTGGATCTGGTTGCCGTCAAGAAGCAGCACCCCGGCATGAAGCTGGTGGTCACCGGCTGTCTGGTCCAGCGCTATGGCGTGGGCCTGCGGGGAGAGCTTCCTGAGGTGGATCTTTTCATCGGCACAGACGGCTTTCAGGATATTGTCGCCCACTTAAGCTGCCTGCCCACCGGCGAGGTGCTGGTCCATGCCCCGCCACCACTCTACGTCA
This sequence comes from Desulfobulbaceae bacterium, assembly GCA_024637145.1. GTDB lineage: Bacteria > Desulfobacterota > Desulfobulbia > Desulfobulbales > SURF-16 > BM506. Next base: position 21,783 of record JAGXFQ010000027.1, on the reverse strand, counting down.
TGGACAGCCGTACCCCCCGCCGCCTCTCCACCCCGCCCCATCGCGCCTATCTGAAAATCACGGAGGGCTGCTCCAACAGATGCGCCTACTGCATGATTCCAGCCATCCGCGGCCCCCTGCGCAGCCGCACCATGGAAGATATTGTCCAAGAGGTGGGCGAGCTTGATGGCCTGGGGCTGAAAGAGCTCACCCTGGTGGGCCAGGATCTCACCGCCTACGGCCTGGATCTGGGGGCCGGCCAGGCCGGCCTCCACCATCTCCTGGACCAGATCCTCACCCACTCCTCCATTCCCTGGCTGCGGCTGCTCTATCTCTATCCGGGCCGGCTCAGCGACCAGCTCCTTGACCTGATGGCCCGGGAAGAGCGGCTGCTCAACTATCTGGACATCCCCCTGCAGCACATCTCGGAAAAGGTGCTGAAGGCCATGCGCCGTCCCTTTGGCAAGAAACATCTCCATAACCTCATCGAGCGCATCCGCAGCCAGGTGCCGACAGCTGCCATCCGCACCACCTTCATGGTGGGCTTTCCCGGCGAAACCGAGCAGGATGTCGAAGAAATTGCCGCCTTTCTCCGGGAATATGAGCTGCATAATGTCGGCGTCTTCAGCTACAGCAACGAAGAAGGGTGCGCAGCTGAGCATCTGCCGGCCCAGGTGGAAGAGAAGGTCAAACAGGAGCGTTTTGACTATCTCATGGAGATCCAGTCGCACATCTCCGCCCGGATCAATCAGGGCTATGTGGGACGCACCCTTGAGGTGCTGGTGGAAGGGGTGAGCCAGGAGACCGAGCTGCTCCTGGAGGGGCGCAGCCGCTTTCAGGCCCCGGAGATAGACGGCTGCGTCTATATTGCCGAAGGGCAGTGCAACAGCGGCGACCTGGTAAAGGTGGAAATCACCGAGGCCCACACCTATGATCTGGTGGGCCATATTGTTCCCTGACCCCTTGCCCGGCCGCAAGTTGCAGAGAGAAAAAATCGCGGTGCCAGAGCAGACCGCCAACGAGACAGGACATAACTTGTGAATAACAACGATATATTGAGCCGCCTGTGCAGCACCTTCAACCTGAGCGAGGCCAAGATGGCGGAGATATTCGCCCAGGGTGGGCTGCAGACCAGCCAGGAGCAGATCAGGGCCTGGCTGCAGAAAAACAATGACCCGGCCTTTCAGAAATGCAGCGACCCGGAACTGGCCATTTTCCTCAATGGTTTTATTAATGACAGACGAGGCAAAAAAGAAGGGGCCCAACCCGTGCCGGAGCAGCGCTTAACCAACAATATTGTTTTCACAAAATTGAAGATCGCCTTAAACCTGCAGGCCCAGGACATTGTGGACATGATGAGCCTGGCCGGGGGGCCGCTGAGCAAAAAGGAACTGGGGGTCTTTTTCCGCAAGCCCGGCCATAAGCACTACCGGGTCTGCAAGGATGAGACCCTTCTTGTTTTTTTTAAAGCCCTGCAGCTACAATATAGCAGGGAGCAGCCCGGGGAGGCCAGGCCGCAATAACAGAAGATCGGGGCTATCCCCGCCCGCCTTCCCTCTTTTGTTCTCCTGATCGTCCCTAATACAAAGCGGCACCAGCCCAACTGAGCTGGCGCTAAGGGTGCTTATTCCCATTATTCCTCCCCCCCCCGCAGATCATGACTCTCCTCAAAACAAAAATCCTTCTGGTCGCCCTCTTTCTCCTGGTGGCCTGCCCCTGGCAGGAAACGGCCCGGGCCGCAGGCCAAGAAAAGCTGCTGGTCTTCACCTCCCTGGGGCCGGTTTCTTTTGTGGTGGCGCAAATCGGCGGCCACCAGGTCTCCGTCCACACCCTGATTCCGCCGGGCCGCGATCCGCACACCTTTTCCCCCAACCCGCGCCAAGTGGTGGCCCTGAGCCAGGCCGATATCTATTTCACCATCGCCATGACCTTTGAAGAAGAACTGCTGCACCGCCTGGCCGTGGAGGAGACCGATCTCCGTGTTGTTGATTGCAGCGCCGGCATTGCCAGACGACATCTCAAGGAGCATCCCCTTCATCAGCACGACACCGGCCAAGGCGATCCCCATATCTGGCTGGGCATCAGCCCCCTGGCCCGGATGGCCCGCAATATCAGCGCAGCCCTGAGTCAGGAGGCCCCGGCGAACCAGGGCCAATTTGCGGAAAACCTGGACCAGTTCCTTAGCCGCCTGGCCCGGCTGGAGAAGGAACTATCCAGCCAGCTCGCCCCCTTCAAGGGCCGGCAGTTCCTGGTTTTCCACCCTTCCTTCGGCTATTTTGCCGACAGCTTCGGCCTGGTCCAGGAAGCAGTGGAGATTGAGGGCAAGAGCCCATCACCCCGCCAATTGACAGCCATCACCAGAGTGGCCAGGGCCAAAGATATCAGGGCGATTTTTATCCAGCCCCAGTTTGACAAACGGGCGGCCCAGCGCATCGCCCAGGCCATTGACGGTGAGGTGCTCACCATGGATCCGCTGGAGGCCGATGTCTTTGCCAATCTGCAGGCCATGGCGGAAAAAATTGCCGCAGGCCTTGGCAAGTGATACAAAAAGCAGAGCAGTTGCCTGGCCGCAGCCAGGGAATCAACCTCAACCAGCCGCTACCATGGTGACCGAACCTATTCTTATCTTTGACAATGTCTCCTTTGCCTTTGACGACAAGGAAGTGCTTAGCAATGTCTCCTTCAGCGTCCAGAAGCACGAATCCATCTGCATGGTGGGCCCCAACGGCGGCGGCAAATCCACCCTGGTTAAACTGGCCCTGGGCCTGCTGCAACCCTGCAGCGGCACCATTACGGTCTTAGGCCGTGCGCCGGAGAAGGCCAGGCGTAAGATAGGCTATATGCCGCAATACCTCCAGTATGATCAGCGTTTTCCGGTGACCGTCCTTGACGTGGCCCTGATGGGCAGACTGAGCAGCCATGGTTTTGGTTTCTTCTCCAAAGGCAACAGGCAAATCGCCCTCAAGGCCTTGGCGGAAATGGGGGTGGCCGACCTGGCCACACGGCCCTTTGGCGCCCTTTCCGGCGGTCAGCGCCAGCGGGTTCTCATTGCCCGGGCCCTGGCCTGCGAGCCTGAACTCCTGCTCCTTGACGAACCCACCGCCAATGTGGATCCGGCCGTGGAAAACCAGCTTGTGGAGATCCTGCACACCCTGGCCGCCAAAATAACAGTGCTCACCGTCACCCATGATCTCGGCTTTGTGTCGCAACTGGTTGACCGGGTCATCTGCGTCAACCGCTTTGTCAAGATCCACCCCACCAGTGAAATCACCGGTGAGATCATTCAGGATATCTACGGCGGCGACCTGAAAATGGTGCGCCATGATCATTGCTGCTCAGAGCAGGGCCACATCCATGACTGATTTCTTCATCACCCTCACCGATCCGGCCATCCCCTTTCTGCGCTATGCCCTGATCGCCGGCCTGCTCGCCTCAGTGGCCTTCGGGGTGATCGGCTCCTACGTGGTGGTGAAAAGGATCACCTATATTGCCGGGGCCATTGCCCACTGCGTCCTCGGCGGTATCGGCGCTGCCCTCTTTTTCAGCCAGCGCTATGGCCTGCACTGGCTGACCCCCATGATGGGCGCCATCATCGCCGCCCTGGCCGCGGCCCTGGTCATCGGCCTGGTCACCATCCACGCCCAGGAGCGGGAGGACAGCATCATCTCGGCCCTGTGGGTGACCGGCATGGCCGCCGGCATCATGTTCATGGCCAAGACCCCCGGCTATATTGATCCCATGAGCTATCTCTTCGGCAACATCCTGATGATCTCGCGCCAGGACCTCTGGGTCATTCTGGGCCTGGACGTGGGGGTGATCACCCTGGGCCTCCTCTTCTATCACAAGATGCTGGCCGTCTGCTTTGACGAGGAATTTGCCCGGCTGCGCGGGGTGCATACCCGCTTCTATTTTCTCATTCTCCTCTGCCTCACCGCCCTCACCATTGTCCTAATGATCCGCATTGTCGGCATTGTCCTGGTCATTGCCCTCTTTTCGCTGCCCGCGGCCATTGCCGGCCATTTTTCCTGCCGCCTCTGGCAGATGATGGCCATTTCCACCCTGCTTTCCATGTTCTTTGTGACAGCCGGTCTGGCCGTCAGTTACGGCCCCAACCTGCCCAGCGGCCCCACCATTGTCATGATCGCCGGTCTCAGCTATCTGCTCACCATGGCCGCCAGAATGATATGGAAAAAAGAGCAGGAGTGAAGATCTCCTGCTGGTGGGGGCCGGCCCCTTGACCAGGGCAGGCCGGTGTGCTTAAAATCAAGGATTATAGAGATCGCTCCGGCAGGGGCCGCTTCCAGCCCTGATCAGGGCAATCTCTCCCCTTCCCCTGCCAGAAGGAAATGGGCCTCCACCTCACCCTGCTCATCATACCAGGTGTAGGCAGCAGAGCTCTCCTTCACCAACCGCCCGCATTTGGTGATATTGAGGGAGGTCTGATTTGACTTATGCCAGATACGGGTAAGGCAGAGGATATCCTGGCCATCCACCCGCCATTGCCCAGACTTGGAATGGGTTGGGGTAAATTTTATGGCCAGCTCGCCCTCTTTTTTGAAATAGGCGTAAAACTCATTTACCGCCTTCTTGTCCCGGGTACGCTCCTTGACAAAAAAGGTTTTATCGCGCAATTCTGCGGCCAGATCCACCCTTTGCTCGGGGAGGTCTGCCGCCACCCCCTGGCCTGGAGTGCCCAGAAATACGGCCACCAGAATGAGTAAAAAAAAGAACCCTGCTTGTTTCTTCATACTATCATTCCCCCTGCTGATTGATTACAACCTGCACTTATCGAATTGTACCTGCTGGTCTTGAGAAAATTCGCTGCAGGCCTCTTTCTCTTCTTGTATCATGGCCAACGCTTTCTTGCCAAAGGGAAGCATTGGCAGCTCAGCCCATCTGGAACCAATCCTGCCCTTAAAAAAAATTACCCGGCACCTTACTTGCAGATAATGAAAGAGAATGTCACGGAAAAGGCCCGCCTGGTGGCCACAAAATGTGTGGATTGCGCCATCTGCGTCAAACAATGCCGCTTTCTGAGCATGCACGGCTCGCCCCGCACTCTGGCCACGCTTTTTCTCAAAGAGCCGGACAGCGACCTGGCCTTTCGCTGCAGCCTCTGCCGCCTCTGCACCGCGGTCTGCCCCAAGGAGATCGATCCGGCCCACCTCTTCCTGGCCCAACGCATCCAGGTGGCGCGCCACCCCCAGGGCCGCCATGGCCAGCATCGGCCCCTGCTCTCCTATGAAAAAAGAGGGAGCTCCCGGGCCTTATCCTGGTACGCCCTGCCTGACGGCTGCGACACCATCTTCTTTCCCGGTTGCGCCCTGCCCGGCAGCCGGCCGCAGCGGGTGGTGGACGTAGTCAGGCAACTGCAGCAGGAGATCCCCAATCTCGGCGTGGTCCTTGACTGCTGCACCAAGCCCTCCCACGACCTGGGCCGCCTTGATTATTTCCAGACCATGTTTACCGCTCTGCTGGCCATCCTGAAAAAAAGGGGCATCAAAAAAGTGCTGGTGGCCTGTCCCAACTGCTTTCGCATGTTCAAGGAGTACAGCCAGCTGGAGGTGGAGACCATCTATGAGCGGCTCACTGCCCCCGGCAGCTTACAGAGCCGGGGAGAGGTGACCATCCATGACCCCTGCGGGGTGCGCTTTGAAGGCGCCATTCACACGGCTGTCCGCCGCCTGATCACCGCCGCCGGCTGCACCGTGCGCGAGATGAAACACCATGGGGAAAAGACCCTGTGCTGCGGCGAAGGCGGGGCCGTGGGCTATCTTGACAAAGAGCTGGCCCAGAGCTGGACAGAGCTGCGCCGTCAGGAGGCCGGGGGGCAGCAGGTCATCACCTATTGCGCCGGCTGCAGCCACTATCTTGGCCGGAGCATGGCCGCCAGCCACCTCCTTGACCTCCTCTTTGAACCGGACAAGACCCTGGCGGCACGGGTCAAAGTGGCGCGCTCCCCCCTGACCTACTGGCACCGCTTCCGGCTCAAGAAGAGGCTGGCCCGTATCCTGGCCCCCCACAGGGCGCACTGCCGTCAGAGGCGCAGGCCGTGAAGGCCCTGCCCTTAGGCAACCTCACCATCTCCCCTCCCCTGGTGCTGGCCCCCATGGTGGGGGTGAGCCATTCGGCCCTGCGCACCATCATCCAGGAGCTGGGCGGGGTGGGGCTGCTTTCCACGGAGATGCTGTCGGCCCGCAGGCTGCCCAGCAGCAATCCTGCCATGGACCCCTTTCTGATCCGCAGCCAGGCAGAACAGCCCCTCTCCTACCAGATGCTGGTGGCCAGTGCCGCGGATGTGGCCCCGGCCATGGCCGCCCTCCACCGCCTGGGGGCCGATGCCGTGGATCTCAACCTGGGCTGCCCGGCCCCCACCATCCGCCGCACAGGGGGGGGCTCCAAACTGGCTGAAGAACATGACCGGGTGCGACAGGTGGTGGCAGCTGCCCGCCGGGCCACCACCTTACCCCTCTCCGCCAAGATCAGGCTGGGCCGTGAACTGAATGAGGAAAAACTGCGCAATTTCTGTCAAATGCTTGAGGGGGAGGGGCTCGACTATCTCACCGTCCATGGCCGCCTGCACAAAGAGCCCTTTAGCAGGCGGCCGCGCTGGGAGTGGATCGGCAAGGTCAAGGAGTGGCTCACCATTCCGGTCCTGGCCAATGGCGGCATCTTCAGCGTTGCGGATGCCCGGCAATGTCTGGCCACAAGCGGCGCCGACGGGCTGATGATCGGCCGGGCCGCGGCCCGCAGCCCCTGGCTCTTTGCCGACATTAATCATGCCCTCTATGGCGGCCCGGCCCCGGCCCTTCTTGACCGACCCGCCCTCTACCGCCGTTTCGTGGCCATCCTGACGGAGCGCTTCCCCCCCGGCCGCTGCCTGGGCCGCCTCAAGGAGTTCAGCCATTATTTCAGCAGCAACTACCCCTTCGGCCACCATCTGGCCATGGCGGTTCAGCGCAGCGAGTCCGTGGCCGAGGCCCTGGCCGCGGCTGAGGATTTTTTTGCGAGGCATGACCACGTGGGAAAGGGCTGATTTTTTTTGCCACGGAATCCACGGAACCACACGGAATAATTACCCCCCAACACTGTGTTAAGTTCATTATAAGCTCCGGCATAAACACAAAGGCACAAAGACACAGAGGTTTATTTCCTTTGTGTCTTTGTGCCCTTGTGGTGAAATAAATCTTCCGGTGATTCCGCGGCTATTCTTGACTCTGTTCAACCCCCTGCAAACAAGAAATAAGCTTACGGTGCCCTGAGGGAAAGGCATAGTCAGCCAACTCACCCTCTTCCACCCACCGCGCCTCCTGGGCCGCATGCAGAATCGGCTCGCCTTGATCCGGCAGCAGGTCACAGAAAAAGCCGTGGAGGGTGACTCGGTAATTCATATAGGCATGCTGGACCGTGGCAATCTTCTCCATCGGCTCCACGCATAGCTCTGTTTCTTCCAAATATTCGCGGACCACAGCCTGCTCCGGAATTTCGCCCTCCTTGAGGCGGCCGCCGGGAAATTCCCAGAGATTGGCCCAGACATCATCGGCCTGCCGTTTCTGGATCAGAAATTTGCCGTTCCGGCGCACCACTCCACAGGCCATGGTGATCAAGATTGTTTCCTTACGTTTGGGCAGCACCGGCCGCGCCCCAACGGTACCGGCCTGCAGGGCCTGACACCCCACGTGAAAGGGGCAGACGCCGCAGTTGGGAATCCCCGGCTTACACACCAGGGCACCAAACTCCATCAAGGCCTGATTAAAGGCACGGGGCTGATCGGCAGGAAGAAGATCTTCAACCTGATGACGAATCAGAGCTATGGTCTCCTTCTCTTTGACCGGTTTGCTGAGATCGAGGAGCCGGGCAAAGAGACGTTCAACATTGGCATCCAGCACCGTATGGGGCCTGTTAAAAGCAATGGCCATGATGGCCGAGGCCGTATAGGGACCGATGCCCGGCAATTGCAGGAGTTGTTGGTAGCTCTCCGGCAACGCCGCACCCTGCGTGGCCAGAATCTTGGCACTCTTGTGGAGGTTGCGGGCCCGGCTGTAATAGCCTAAGCCCTCCCACATCTTGAGGAGTTCATCCTCGCCAGCCTCAGCGAGACAGCCAATATCAGGAAAACGCTCTACGAATCTGCTGAAAAACCCGACAACCCGATCCATCTGGGTCTGCTGGAGCATGATCTCCGAGATCCAGATATGGTAAGGCTCATAGGTCCGGCGCCAGGGCAGATCCCGTTCATGCTCCTCAAACCAGGCCAGCAGGATCGGTGTAAAATTTCTCTTGGTCGAATTCATAAACACTCCACCCTTAAATCGTTTCCTTTTGAGCCACGGAATCCACGGAACAACACGGAATCTCTTCCCTTAGGAGTCGTTATAACCTGACTGCTGTGTTGAAATAAATCTTCCGTGGGTTCCGTGACAAAAATGCCGTTGTCGAATCAGGAACCAAACAGTACTGTGACGTCCATGAATCAAAAGGCAAATATTACCATGGAGCCCATTGCCCTTATCCGCTCCTGTTTCACCGACAAATTCGGCATTCCCCGTCAGCCGGGTCTGGTGCCGGCGGCCACGGCCCGGCTGGAGATGCTGCCGCCCTATAACCGGCCCGAGGCGGTGGCGGGCCTGGCTGAGTTTTCCCACATCTGGATCTTCTTTCTCTTTCACCAGGCCGTGGAGCGGGGCTGGAAACCCACGGTGCGGCCGCCGCGGCTGGGCGGCAATAAACGGGTGGGTGTCTTTGCCAGTCGCTCGCCCCAGCGCCCCAACTTTATCGGCAGCTCCGTGGTCCGTCTGGACAAAATAACTCACTCCCCCCAGGGGGTGGCCCTCCACGTCTCCGGGGTCGATTTTCTTGACCTGAGCCCGGTTCTCGACATCAAACCCTACGTGCCCTACAGCGACAGGGTGGCAGATGCCACCTGCGGCTACGCCCCGGAACCAACCCCCTCCTTTGAGATCATCTTTGCCCCGGCAGCCCTTGAATTTTGCCACGCCTACCAGAGAAGAACAGGCCGCCACCTCCAGGAACTGGTCACCCAGATTCTGGCCCAAGATCCCCGACCCGCTTACCATGAAGATGACCGGCACTACGGCATGTCGCTCTGGGAGCTGAACATCCGCTTCAGCTTCCACCAAAACACCATTATGGTTAGCACCATCGCCTGACCTGCCGTAAAAAGGCCTTGGCAAGGCAGGGGGTGTGGCCGGGATATTGCCCCAGGCTGCAAAAAAGTTTGGCCGGGCCTTTCTGCCTCGGGATTGAAACGGAGCAGCCGGGTGGTGGCAGGGCAGCCCTGGCCAAAAGAACATGCCGCACCGCCATTCCTCTGCTCACTCCCGCATCTTCGGAGCCAGGTTCCGCTTTTTGCTATGTCTGGCAATGCGGGCCATCTTCCTGAGGATACAGCCATACTGGAGGCGGCCATAGGGCGAGAGTTTTTGGGTGCCCTTATAGACGGTGAAGAAAAAAAGGCGATCCTCTTCATCAAAGAGGGCGGCGGGCAGGGTGAAGAAAAATTCGGCCAGGGCCTTGATGGGCCAGCGAAAAGCACGAAGGCGATTGGTGTCCACCCGCTGCAGGTCAAAGAGGGCCACCAAGGGCTCCGGGTCGTCAAGACCTTGCAGGAGCACATGGGTGGCATTAAAGTCCTTCTGGTTGCAGCCCGCCCCGTGCATGGCCCGGGCATACCGGGCCACGGCCCGGAGGATATTTTTTTTGCGGTGGCCTTTCTCCACCCCCTTCAGACTTTCCGGACGGTTCAAGACCAGTTCCTCAAGATCCACCAAGGGCGCAAAATCTCTGGTGACCAGAAAGGAGCGCACCACGCCGCCGCCCTGCCGAGCCATGCCAGCGGCAACGGGCACGGCCGTGGCCAAGCCGCGCCTGCGGAAGGCACAATAATTGCTGAATTCCTTCAGCCCTTCGCTCTCTTGGCGGCGGCCAGCGGGCTGCTCATGTTTTTTTATATAGAGAATCACCGGCTCTGTCTCCCTTGCAAGGGCAGCCACCTCAAGGCGGCGGATCTCCAGGCCGGGTCGCTCCTTGACCACCTCACCCAGCTGGCATTGCCAGATGGCGTCAAAATCGCTGAGGCCGCTCTCCTCCAGAAAGGGGCGCCACAACGCATTAACCAAGAGTACAAGCTCCCCAGAGGAGGCAAGCTCCTGCACCGCAATGGGAGCCAGGTAGTCGTTCATCTCAGGTGCCCTCATCCTCTCTCCCTCTTCCGGGCAATCTGCTCCAGGATATCCGCCACCACCTGGGGCCGGCTGCCCAGATCGTGCTGTTCACTATAAGCCTTTCCATTTTCCTGCCATGTGCGGCGCCAAGGAGACGAAATCATCTCGGCCAGGGCCATATTCATCTCCTCCTGGCGAAAGGGGGCGCAGCCCACCACCCGACCACTGTCTGCGGCCAAGACATGCTCGCTATAGCCGCAGGCCTCGGTGGCCAGCACCGGCACCCCAGCCACCAGGGCCTCAACAATGGCATTGCCGGTATTTTCGGTGAGGGAGGGCTGCAGCAGGATATCCGCTCCCCCCAGAAAACGGGGCACATCATCGCGGCCGCCCAGAAAGCGGACATGACCGGTCACCCCGAGGCGGGCGGCCAGCTTCTGATAGGGTCCCTGCTTGCCCCGACCGATGATATGGAGAAAAGTGCGGCTGCGGATTTCTGACGACAGGGCGGCCAGGGCCCGGATGGCGCGCTCTACCCCTTTGGTGTGGAAATGGGAACCGATCATCAGCAGCAGCATATCCTGGTGGGCCAGGCCCAGTTCCTGGCGGATCTCGCGACGTGTCTCCGGCCCCAGCTGGGCGCGGATGGCGGCCACATCCACCCCGGGCGGGCCGTAATAAAAGCGGGCATCAGGGGTGTGATAGACGGCCTGGTAATGGCGCTTCTCCTGGCTGGCCAGATAGATGATATCCGTGCTGGAGTCAGGGGCAAAGACCGCCTCCTCAAAGGCGGCCAGCAACCGATAGCGGGGAGTGAGTCTGGCGAGAAAGGTGCGCTGGCGGCGGATGCGGGCCCGGTAACAGACGTCGGCGGCATAGTAGACATCCAGGCCCGGCATCTTGTTAAAGCCCACCACCAGGTCATGGCTGCCCGCGGCAAGTTCCCCCTCCAGCTGGTGCTGAAAGAGAGCGGCCCGGCCATGGTTGGTGCGCCCCTTGGACTTGACCAGATGGAGAGTCAATCCCGCCGGTCTCTCCCCCTGCCAGCTCATGGTATAGACCTGGATGGCATGGCCCCGGCGCAGACATTCGCCGCTGATCGCCATGAAATCGCGCTCCAGTCCCCCAAAGGGGAAATAATTGAAGAGGCAGAAGGCAAAATTCATGGGCCACTCTGCTCCAGGGCGACAAGTTCATCAAAAAGTGCGGTGAGACTGGTGGTAAGGGGGGGCAGCTTGATCTGAAAATGGCGGGCCAGCTTGCCACACTCCAGCACCGAATAGAGGGGCCGCTTGGCCGGGGTGGGGTAGTCTGAGGTGGGAATGGCAAGAACCTTCTCCACCTGCAGGGCCAGGCGGTCGCGAGCCAGGGCAAAGAGTGTTTCGGCAAAACCATGCCAGCTCGTGGCCGTGGCCCCGCAGCAATGATAGGTGCCCCACTGCCTGGAGCCGGCCTCAAGCTGCCGGGCCATATCAAGGAGGGCAGCAGCCAGATCAGCGGCCGCCGTGGGACAGCCCCACTGGTCCGCCACCACCTTCAGCTCCTGCTGATTTTTGCCCAGGCGCAACATGGTTTTGACGAAATTGTTACCGTGGACGCCGTAGACCCAGGAGGTGCGGATAATGAGATGCGCAGACAACCGGGCCCGCACCGCGCGCTCTCCCGCCTCCTTGCTGCGGCCATAAACCCCCAGGGGGGAGACCCTGTCTTTTTCAGAATAGGGCTGCCGGGCGCTGCCGTCAAAGACATAATCGGTGGAAAGATGGATGAGGGGGATCCGGGCCCGGCTGCAGGCCTCAGCCAGCCAGGCCGGGCCGTCCTCATTCACCGCATAGGCCAGGGCCTCTTCCTCTTCGGCCCGGTCCACCGACGTATAGGCGGCGCAGTTGATCACCAGATCCGGCCTGGCGGCCTGCACGGTGGCCTGCACGGCCTGGCGATTACTGATATCCAGGGTGGCGTGATCAAAGCCCAGGATATGGTGCCCCTGTTTCTCCCCCTGTCGGTGCAGTTCCCAACCCACCTGACCATGTATGCCGGTTACAAAAATCTTCATAGGCAATTACAACTTTCCCCTCACCACAAAGGCACAAAGAAAAACACAAAAGGGTTTCTTTGTGCCTTTATGGTAAAAAATATCCTGACATATCCTTCTACACTTCATACTGAGGGAGTTGGTCCACTGGGATCTCCTGCAGACGAGGATAGAGCCGGTCCTTGTCTGAGAGCTGGAAGTCGTGGCCAGGCCAGGAAATCGCCAGGTCAGGGTCAGAAAAGATAATCCCCGCCTCGGCAGCCGGGGCATAATAGGCGCTGCACTTATAGAGAAAGGTGGCGCGCTCGCTGGTCACCACAAAGCCATGGGCAAAGCCTGCCGGGATAAAGAGCTGCTTTTTGTTCTCGGCCGAGAGCTCCACCCCCAGCCATTTGCCGAAGGAGGGCGACCCCACCCGGATATCAACGGCCACATCATAGACCGCGCCAGCCAGCACCTGCACCAGCTTGGCCTGGCCGTGGGGCTCCTGTTGGTAATGGAGGCCGCGCAGGGTATGGCGGCTGGAACCAGAGAGGTTATCCTGGACAAAGGTGCAGGGTATGCCGGCCTGCTGATACTGCTCCTGCTGATAGGTCTGCATGAAAAAGCCGCGGCTGTCGGCAAAGACCCGGGGCTCCAGAAGAAGAACACCGGGCAGCGCCGTGGTCAACACCTTCATGACAATACCTCCCGGCTCAGCAGGGCCATGAGATAGCGGCCATAACCGTTTTTGAGCAGGGGTTGGGCCAGCTCTTCGAGCTGAAGCCGGTCAATATAGCCCATGCTATAGGCGATCTCCTCCACACAGGCCACCTTCAGCCCCTGCCGTTTTTCAATGATTTCAATAAACTGCGACGACTCCATCAGGGACTCATGGGTGCCGGTATCCAGCCAGGCAATGCCGCGCCCCAGCCTTTCCACCTGCAGCTCACCCAGCTCCATATAGGCCCGGTTGATATCGGTGATCTCCAGCTCGCCCCGGGCCGAGGGCCGGATGCCGGCGGCAATGTCCGCCACCCGGTTGTCATAAAAATAGAGGCCGGTGACCGCATAATTTGATTTGGGCTGGGCCGGCTTTTCCTCGATATCAATGACCTGACCCGCCTTGTTGAAGCTGATCACCCCGTAGCGCTGCGGGTCCGTGACCTGGTAGCCGAAGACGGTGGCGCCGAGGCCCCGCTCAGCGGCCCGCACCAGTTTTTCCGGCAGACCGTGGCCGTAGAAGAGATTGTCGCCGAGAATCATGCAGACATTGTCGGTGCCGATAAAGTCGCGGCCCAGGATGAAGGCCTGGGCCAGCCCCTCGGGCCTGGGCTGGATAATATAGGAAAAGTGCAGGCCCCACTGGCTACCGTCCCCCAGCAGTTCCTGAAACTGGGGAAGATCATGGGGGGTGGAGATGATCAGAATCTCGCGGATGCCGGCCAGCATGAGCACGGAGAGGGGGTAGTAGATCATCGGCTTGTCATAGACCGGCAGCAGCTGCTTGCTCACCACCTTGGTGATGGGATAGAGACGGGTGCCGGAGCCGCCCGCCAGGATAATGCCTTTCATCAACAGTTCCTCCCTGCGTAGTTGAGCTCCAGCCACTGGCGGTAGTCGCCCGACTTGACGCCCTCCACCCACGGCTGGTGGCCGAGATACCACTCCACCGTGGCCTCCAGGGCCGTGCTGAAGCTGTGCTGCGGCTGCCAGCCCAGCTCGCGCTTGATCTTGCTGGCATCAATGGCGTAGCGGAAATCGTGGCCGGGCCGGTCAGACACAAAGGTGATCCGCTTCTCGGAGCTACCCGTTGCCCTGCCCTGCCGGCCATCGACAATGCGGCATAACTCCCTGACGATCTCCAAGGTGGTGCGCTCGGCGCCACCGCCAATATTGTAGGTCTCCCCGGGCCGACCCTGTTCAAAGACCTGGCGCAGGGCCTGGCAATGGTCCAGCACATAGAGCCAGTCGCGGACATTGCTGCCGTCACCGTAGACCGGCAGAGCCTGGCCGGCCAGGATATTATCAATGATCAGGGGAATGAGCTTTTCCGGAAACTGGTAGGGCCCGTAATTGTTGGAGCAGTTGGTGATGAGGATGGGCAGGCCATAGGTGCGGCCGTAGGCCCGGACAAAATGATCCGAGGCGGCCTTGGAGGCCGAATAGGGACTGGAGGGATCATAGGGTGTGTCTTCGCTGAAGGCGCCTGTGGGCCCCAGACTGCCGTAGACCTCGTCGGTGGAGACGTGGTGGAAACGGAAAGCCGCCGGCCGCCCCTGCTCCTGCCAGGCGGCCAGAGCGGCCTGCAACAGGGTGCAGGTGCCGCCGACATTGGTATCGACAAAGGCCTGGGGAGCGGTGATGGAGCGGTCCACATGGGATTCGGCGGCAAAATGGATGACGCCTGCAAAGGCGTGTTCCTTGAACAGACGGGCCAGCAGCGCCCCATCGCGGATATCGCCATGGACAAAGTGATGGCGGGCCTGCTGCTCCGGCGGCAGATCCGCCAGGTTGGCCAGGTTGCCGGCATAGGTGAGGGCATCGAGGTTGACCAACCGCCACTGGGGGCACTCAGCCAGCACGACCCTTATGAAATTGGCGCCGATAAAACCGGCGCCGCCGGTTATCAATATATTTTTCATCTGCATCTCTGTCTCACCAAGGGCGCCGGTTTAGAAATTCTTGAAAAACCGATCGTCACCCATCTCCTGGAATCTGGTGTAGCCGTGGCCCGCCATGAAATCTTCGATAGCCGCCAGGTTCTCGGCAAAAACCTCCACCTGGAGCAAACAACTATTGTCGGCCAGCAGCCTCTCCATGCCTTGCAGGGCAAGAAGTTCGTGGCCCTCGACATCCATCTTTACAAAAATCTGCCGACCCTGATAATGGAAATCATCGTCAAAACGGCTGATGGGGATGGTGATCTTCCGATAATCCTTGTCCTTGGTGGTGGAAGGGGCTGTTTTTCCAATACGCGACTTGCCAGTGCTGCCCCCCTGCTGCTGGAGAAACTCCACCCCCCCTGTCTCATTGCTCAAGCCGACATCACGGACCTGGATGAGGTTGACAAAATCATTAAGCAGAATATTGGCCCGAAACTGATGGTTGTTGCGCAGGTCTGGCTCAAAGGCCAGGATATCGGCCACCTTGCCTGTTTTGGCGGCCAGCAGCGAATAGAGACCGATATTGGCGCCCACATCGATAAAAAGGTCAAAGCCGCCCTGTTGGAGCGAGGCGTTAAAAAAGGCCAGCTGCTCTTGTTCGTAGGGCTCTTTTATAATGAGGCGCCGATCAATATAGTTGGCATAGTTAAGCAGCAAGACCAGGCCAAGGCGCTTATAAACCTTCAGGCAGCTCCGGCCCCCGTAATTACGGTAAATGATCTTGCGAATTTTCTTTTCCAGTAAGGTCATAAAATAGCCTTTTAAAAACAGTGTAGTGCGGCCCGCCGGCCCCTCTTTTTCCATATCTATTTACTGTAATAGTCACCTGATAGCCAGTCAAACCCGGGGAAAAAAGCAAATTAACTGGCCGGGCAAACGCCTTGCACCTTGCAGCGACCGGCCCTCTATTATATATAGGGACGACAACCTCTGCCGGGAGCACCTGCCATAAAACGCCCACCTGCCAACATCAACCACAGGCCCTCCACCCGCCTGGCCCTCCGTCTCTACCAAGGGCTCTGGCATTTTGTCCTGCCGTGGCTGCGCCTGAGCGCCCGGCTGCGCAGCGGTTATGACCAGCGCACCCTGCGAACGCCACCGCCCCAGGCGGATCTGTGGATCCAGGCCGCCTCCGTGGGTGAGGCCTATCTGGCCCGGGAGCTGATCAAAAGGCTTGAACCGGTATCGCCGACCACGGTCCTGCTCACCACCAATACCAGCCAGGGTCTTGCTATTCTCAAGGAAATAGAAGAAGAGTTTTCTAAAGGGCCCTTACAACTTCACCTGGCCTATTGCCCCTTTGACCAGCCCTCCCTCATGGCCAGGGCCCTCGCCTTGATCCAGCCGCACCTTGTTGTGCTTCTGGAAAGCGAGCTGTGGCCAGGCCTCATGGCTGGATGTAAAAAACAGGGAGTCAAAGTGCTGGTGATAAATGGCCGCATGACGGAGAGCAGCCTGAGGCGCTACCAACGCTGGCCCGCCATCTGGCGCGACCTGCGCCCCTCGGCGATCATGGCCATGTCCGAGGCGGACAGCGCCCGCTTTGCCGCCCTCTTTGGCGCGGATATTGTGGAGACCATGGCCAATATCAAATTTGACCGCATCCATGGTCAAGAGACAAAGGGGGGCCAGGACAACAATCCCCTTCTGCATATCATCCCTCCAGACGAGCAGTTTGTGGTCCTGGGCTCAATACGCCAGGAAGAGGAGGAAGCGGTGGCCAACCTGCTTGCCCATCTCTGCCGGGAAAACCCTTGCCTGATCATTGCTCTTTTCCCGCGCCACCTGCACCGTCTTGACCATTGGCAAAAGCACTTGACTGGCCGCAACCTGGCCTGGCAGCTGCGCTCCCAATGCCGGGTCAAAGTCAGACCGGGCACCGTCATCCTCTGGGACACCATGGGTGAACTGGAAAGGGCCTATGCCCTGGCCCGGGCCACCTTTGTCGGCGGCAGCCTGGCGCCGGTGGGCGGCCATAATTTTCTGGAACCCCTAGGCTGCGGAATCCGGCCGGTGATCGGTCCCCATTGGGAAAATTTTTCGTGGATCGGCAGGGGGCTCATCGCCCAGGGCCTGGTCCATGAGGCCCAAAACTGGCAGGGGGTGGCCCGGTATCTCCTGGAAGAGGTGCAGGGCCGGCCGGATCGCCGGCAGACCAAAGAGGCCCTGCACGAATTTGTCCGCCACCGCCAGGGCGGCACGCAACTGGCTTGTCAGAAGATCAAGGGCATGCTGGCACAGCCTTGACGGACCAGGCGTTTCACCTCTTGCCATCTTGATGCTGAAGCGCTAAAAGCAGAGGGTCCTTTTTAGAAAAAAATGATATGCTCACCACCTTTACCGGCCACACTGTTTCAACCTTTGCAACCCTGGAAAGATCAAAGCATGACTCCTCTGCCCAAATGTTACGGCATCATCCCCTGCCGTTATGCCTCAACGCGCTTCAAGGGCAAACCCCTGGCCTTGATCCTGGGCAGGCCCATGATCTGGCATGTCTACACCCGGGCCAGACAATGTCCTGAACTGGACCAGGTGGTCCTGGCCACCGACGATGAACGGATCTTTTCCGCTGCCCAGGAGCTTGCCATTCCCGTGCTCATGACCAGAAGAGATCACTCCTGCGGCACAGAGAGAGTCCTGGAGGCAGCGCAGCTTCTCCAGATTCCGGCGGATGGCGTCATCCTCAACATCCAGGGTGATGAGCCGGCCCTGGAGCCGGAGATGCTCACTGAACTCCTCGGCCCCTTTACTGACCCAGCAGTCCAGGTCACCACCCTGGCGCACACCATTACGGCAAATCAGGCCCAAGACCCTGATCAGGTCAAGGTGGTACTGGCCGCTGACAACAGGGCCCTCTACTTCTCCAGGGCCCCTATCCCCTACGCCGGCGACAACAAAGAAGAGTCATATCTCGGCCACATAGGCCTCTACGGCTTCCGAATGAAGACCCTAGAAAAATTCGTCGGCCTGAAAAAAGGCACCCTGGAGCAGCGGGAAAAACTCGAACAACTCCGCCTCCTGGAAAACGGCATTGCCATCCAGGTGGTACAAACCACCCATAAGGGCTACGGCGTCGACCGCCCCGCAGATATTGCTGTTGTTGAAAAAATCATGAACGCAAAGACATAATGCTCTATTATTCTTAAATTTTTATATATTCTCATAATGAATAAATGATTGGTTAATAAATCCACTTATAACACCCCCAACTATTTAACTAATAAGGCGCGCGATGAACAGAACACAGGTAATTCAACAAATTATTAATAAAAAAGCGGCTCGATCTTACCTCGAGATAGGCGTATATAATGCGAAAAATTTTTCCGAAATAAAAGCCTGGAAAAAAATAGCTGTTGATCCGGCCTTTAAATTCACAAAGATAAAACGAATAAAACGTGCATTCAAAAATGTCTTTAATATCTTTGCCAAATACCACGAGATAACAAGCGACAACTTCTTTGCAAATTTTAAATCCTCAAAACCAATTGATGTGATCTTTATCGATGGCCTTCACACGTACAGTCAATCATTAAGGGATATCACAAATTCCCTTAACATCCTTGCCGACAACGGCGTTGTCATAATGCATGATTGCAACCCACCCCATGAATCCGCTGCCTTAGCGGCTGATTCCTTAGACCACGCCACCTCCTTATCCCCGCCAGAATGGACCGGTGAATGGTGCGGGGATGTATGGAAAACCATTTGTGATTTACGGAGCTTCAGAGATGATATCAAGGTCTTTGTTTTGGATTGCGATTACGGCTTGGCCATAATAACCAAGGGGAAACCTTGCTCTGCTCTTGCTTTAAGCAAAAAAGATATTGCTGCGATGAACTATAGCGACCTTGTAAAAAACAGGGCGAGTTTACTCAACTTAAAAGATACGTCCCATTTTTCTACATTCCTAGATACGATCTAAACTTCCTTGAAAATTCTAGCCAGGAATCACACTTCTCATGTCTCAATCACCACTCTCCCAGTTTACTGATAAAAAGATTTGGGGGATGATGCGTCCCTATATGGGACGCGTGCTGGTAGCCATTCTGTTTAGCCTGGGAGCCTCAGGAGCAAGCGGCGCCATTGCCTGGCTGGTTAAACCGGTCATAGACTCCATTTTTGTTGAGAAAAACTACGCCATGCTCACCTGGCTGCCGCTGGTGATTATCGCCACCTATTTTCTCAGAGGGAGTTTTCAGATGATCTGCTCCTATCTCATGCGCTCCGCCGGCACCAAGCTGGTGCGTGACACCCGCATTCGCCTCTACACCCATCTCCTCCACCTTCCCTCCTCGGCCCTCAGTTCTGAGTCTTCCGGCAAAATGATTTCCAGAATTCTGAACGATGCCGCAATGCTGCGTTCCCTGGTCTCCGACACCCTTCTTACCCTTTTCAAAGAAGTGCCCACCATCATTGTCCTTCTGGGCGTCGCACTTTACCGGCGCTGGGATGTGACCCTGCTTGCCCTTGTGGCCGTGCCGGGCATTGTCGCCTGCGCCAGCCGTCTGGGTAAACTTATTAAGAGCAAACGCATCCAGGCCCAGCAGACCATTGCCACTTTAACCCATCGCATCAGCGAGGCGGCCACTGGCGCCAAGGTCATCAAAGTCTTTGTCTCTGAAGAACTTATGGCCACACAATTTATACAGGAAAGCCAGAACAATTACCGACAAGAGACGAAGCTCATCCGCTTCAAGGAGATCACCAAACTGGCTGTGGATATTTCCACCGGCATCGGCATTGGTCTTGTCATCTATTATGGCGGCAACCTCGTCAGCAAGGGGGTGATCACCAGCGGTGATCTTTTTTCCGCCTTGGGTGCGGTGGCCATGGTTTTTTCCCCGATAAAAAATCTAGGCAACTCCTACTCGGTATTTCAGGAGATTCGAGCCGCTGTTGACCGCCTCTCTTGGCTGGATGAGATGGAAGTGGAAAAAAGTGGCGACCAACCTCTGCCCAGTTTCCATGAAGAAATCCGTTTCCAGAACGTCTGTCATCGCTATCAGCCTGAGGGAGAATTGATCTTAAGGGATATCAATCTCACCATTAGAAAAGGCGATGTGCTTGCCATTGTGGGCTCCAGCGGGGCCGGCAAGACCTCTCTGATTGATCTGCTTCCCCGTTTTTATGATCCGGAGGAGGGTGCCATCCTGATTGATGGCCACAACATAAAGGATATTCGCCTGGTTGATCTCCGTCGGCAAATAGGTCTGGTAAGCCAGGATGTCATGCTTTTTAACGATACAGTTCGGGCCAATATCAGTTTCGGCAATCCGGCGACTTCAGACGAGGAAATTGAAACGGCGGCCCGCCTGGCCTTTGCCCATGATTTCATTGCGGGACTCCCTGCCGGTTACGAAACCCTGCTGGGTGAACGGGGCCTCAATCTCTCCGGCGGTCAACGTCAACGCCTGGCCATTGCCCGGGCCATTCTCAAAAACCCCCCTATTCTCATCCTTGACGAAGCTACCTCCGCCCTGGATGCCGTTTCCGAACAGCTCGTCCAGAAGGCCTTGGAGCAGCTGATGCAGGACAGGACAACCATTGTCGTGGCCCATCGCCTCTCCACCATCCGCCATGCCGACCGGATCATTGTCATGGAGCATGGGCGCATCATCTCCCAGGGCAGCCACCAGGAATTACTGGCTGATTCCGCTGTCTATCAAGAGCTCTACCATTCCTACAACAAGAGTGCGGACTGATTACCTTTGCAGATTTGTGCATACTGGCGGGCCAGGGGATGGAGCGCCACCGTTTCTTTCTCACCTTGTGCTGCCATGACCACTAACCAGACATCGATGCCGTCCAGACAAACCTCACCTTTACGGTGGCGCAGAAAGGCGGCAGGGAACCAAGCCCAAAACGCCTGCTGACGTCCCTTTTTTAGATTGGCCAAAATGAGCACACCACCCATTGTCACCATTATTATCCCCTCCTACAACCATCAGGATTATGTAGGAGAGGCCATCGAAAGCGTTCTAAACCAGTCATGGCCGGCTATTGAGCTGATTGTCATTGACGACGGTTCCACGGACGCCAGTGTCCGCGTCATTAATGACATCCTGGCCAGCCGGGGCGGCTTCCGCTTTCTGCACGGCCACCCCAATCAGGGGCTGATGCATTCCCTCAACATGGGTCTTGAGTTGGCGAGAGGTGATTATTTCTGCGAACTGGCCTCGGATGACTTTTTGCCCCAGGACAGCATTGAAAAGAGGGCCCTCTTTTTAGAAAGCCATCCCAACCATGTTGCTGTCTTCACCGATGGTCTTTCCGTCCAGGGCGACGCCCTCACCGACCAAACCATCCTGGATGACAAGAGGCGCCTTCTCTTCTGCCAGGATGACCCGATCCCTTCGCTGCTGCAAGGGACATTGCCGGTCTTTGCCACCGGCCTCTTCCGCAGCAAGACCATGAAGGATCTTGGTGGCTTTGACCCCCTCTTTCGCTGCTATGAAGATCTGGAGATGCCTTTACTCCTCTGCCAGGCCGGCAAAATAGGCCAGCTCACAGCCCCCCTCTTCTGCCGCCGGGAACATGGCACCAACACCTCAACCAGCACTGCCACCATCAAGACAGACAAGATTCTCTGCTATCAGAAACTGCTAAACAATCCAGATTTCGCGAAATACACCCCCATCCTGCGCCGAGAATTACGCCGGGCCTATCTCAAACTGGGTCGCCATATCAGCACAACACGAGGGGGAACACGCTACGAGCGCGAACTTTTAAAAGGAGCTTGGCCCCATGCCTATAAAGACATACGCCTGCTCTATCATCTTCTGAAATGGCGAGAAAAAGCCTAGTGTCCTGTCACATCTCTAATGTTGGATAAAGGCGTTTCAGTTTGGTCCGGGCATCCTCGGTAGTAAATTGCCAGTTGACCCCGGCTTTCATCCCGTTTCTTGCTGACTCCCATGCCTTAACCTCACTGCGCATAACT
>JAGXFQ010000026.1 GCA_024637145.1 Desulfobulbaceae bacterium | reverse complement strand
GTTTAAATCTCTTCAACTGTTGGCGGAACATCAGCAGTTCATGACTCTTCTTGTTGCCGATGGCGTGGCTGAGCAAGGCTCCGCTTTCAAGTGAAAAACAGGCACAGACCCGGGCCGTCGGAAATCCACAACCTGGTTTCTGCGAGGACCACTGCGGCCAAGCCCCTTGGTTTTCCGGGGTATCCGGCATGCTGACTCCAGTCCCGTCGACGACAATGACTCGGCGGTTGTTCAGCAGGCCATCCTTTGGAATTTTGTTAAGCTGGGCAGCCGTGTGTTCAAGAATTTCGGAGAGCATCCGCTCATCCAGCTTCTTACGGGCCGTACAATATGAAGCAGTCGATGACGACGGGACCTTTACACCTTTAATGGAGGCATATGATTGCAGCTTGCGGATTACCTCTTTGCAGCCTCCGTCTGCATCCAGAACCTGACTGAAAAAGGCCCAGAAGGTGTTCTCTTTCGAGAAAAGCCGGCGGCGGCTCATCGCCCCGGCCTGCTCCGGCTTAAGCAGTGCGCGGGGGATGAAGTTTTCAAAGAGCACGCCGATTTGCTAGAAGGATTTCCGCTTCAGCAGAGCCATCTTCTCGGCAAACTTTTGCTGAGCCGAGAGAGGTTTTCGACACCTGGTCCGCAGGTGAAATCCTGGGAGTATTGGCAATGATTTCCGCATGTTTTTCATGCGGAAATATACTAATTCCAGCTGATATTTTCAGCGGATTTTTCGGCTTCAAAAGGCTTAAACTAGTGCCATTCTATTATGTCCCCGGAACTCCCATGGGTTTCTGGAAAGCATTGAGGAAAGTATTTCCGAAAACAGCACATTAACGTTGCTAGGTTCATAAGACAGCCAATGTACTCAACAAGCTATCGAACTCTGTGGATAAACATCCTGCTCACCCTGCTGGGAGATATCCGGGCATTATCCATGCCGTCTGGATCATTGCCAGGAGATGATTAATCCGGAAAAATGCCGTGGAAGAATCCCTGCCGCCGACCGGCGGCGCCGTTTACTGTCAACAGCCCGGCTGATCGGGATTGCCGCAACAGACTTGCCTCTTGCGGAGTTTTCGAAAATTATTCACCAGGATCAGATGGAGTTTGCGCCGCCAGGGCATCGGCTTGGCGAGGTTGGCAAACGCTTTGTTCGGCTCGGGACCTTTTTTTTCACACATTACGAATCTCCTCCGGAATATTCCGCAATACCGGCTCGTTTGAGCACAAGTTAAACAAAAGCAGCCTTGGGCATAACAAAGTTAAAATCCTCCTTGCCTCGATCCGGCTTTTCGCCTGAACTACTCATCGCACCAGCCGTCGGAAAGACAGATGGCCACCAGTTGCCGACGCAGCGGCAGATAATTATCCAGTGCTTTTCTAAAATCCGAGTGTGCCGCATCTAATTTCAGGTTGTGAGCGTCATCAAGGATACGGTCGATCTTACACTCCCTGTCGGTAGGATGAACCAACTTGAAGTCGGCCAAAGTGCCGTAGTTTACGATACTGCTCATTAATACTCCCAGCAGACCGCTGGAGCGCTCCCGTTCCCCGGGAATCCTGCTCAACAGGAACAACGAGTCGGACAGAAGCAGTATCGCCCGGGCGACCGATCTTTCGTGCTCCGGGCTGTGAAAGAAATGCAGAACCGGATATGCCAGATGGTTATGGGCGATACGATTGATTTCAGTGGAAAGATTGAGCAGATATTCCCTGAAAATCCCCTTTTCCTCATCTTTCCTTAATTTTTCGATTATTTCGGCTGGATTCTTTCCCAAGGCATAAATGTTCTGGGCCAGGGTTTTACGACCGATGGAGGCGGCAAGGACCGCAAGGACATAGGAAAGCGAGATGGTGATGACCACCGTGGCGGCGAAAGCGGCGATACAGCTGATATAGGTCCAGGGGGCGCCGGAAGCGACGAAATCGCCGTAACCGAGACTGGTAATGGTACTGCCCACGAAATAAACTATTTCGGCAAAATTCGCCCCGGTTCCGGTCTTGCTGTTGATCACCGAATCCGAAACCGCGACCAACGCCGCAAAGAGACTGCCCCCCATGATAACCCACCAGAAAATTATCGTGGTCAGTAACATGAAGGGACCGATTAAAGTAAGCAGGCGATGAATGGGCCGCAGGCGATGGATAATCAATGAAAACTTCCAGAAATTTCGGGTCCAGAAGCGGGTAAAAAAACCGGAGCCCCTGGCGCTGAAGACCGTAATAAAGCAATCCCAGATCAGACCGGCCATCAGTAAGGCCGAGATAAGATAATAACCCGTTGCTGACATTGCGGCAGGACTCCTTTGTTTCGATTGGCTGATTTTAGAGAATCGCCCTTCGAGGATCCGTCAAAAAAAGAGGTCAATAATCGAGTATGGTGCCCCCAGAACTCGGTGCAGAACTCGTGTATGAAGTGAGGACACCATCGAGAGCTATTGAGATTCTCCGTGCCCCCCCCTTCATACCATCAGGCTTGATCCTGATGGGTGACCCTTGTGTCTTGGTCTTGTGTCTTATTTCAATAATAAATATTCAGTTATAAATGCTTTTGTTACAAGGCTTTACTGTCTTTCGTAAATTTTGGCCTAGGTTGATTTGTAACATATGCCGCCGCATCAAGAGCTTGTTCTTTTGCAAGGTGAGGATTTCCCTTTGGCATATTATTATAAGCAAATGCAGCCATAACCTCCAATTTGGACATGCCGGCTCCATCGGTAAAAGAATCGTTACCCCATAAGGGAGGTCCGCTCATTCTGTGGTGTTCAGACTTAGATTTCTCAGAATTTTCATTCTGTTGATATTTCTCGCCGCCTTGCCCGTTCTCACCATGACATTTGGCACAGATTTCTCTGTAAGCTTTCTTACCAGCTTCCTTAGCCGGTTTGTGGTCGCTCTCTAATTTCTGAAGTCCAAGCCAGGGAATATCGGCGTAAATCGGAATTCCTTTTGAAATCCACTGGTAGTATGTCAGCAAAGCGGTCATTTCCTTACTATCTCCAGGGAGAGGCTTTCCTTTCAAACTGCGCATAAAACAATTGTTAACACGCGTCATTAAATCTACAGCATAATCCTGTCGTTCTCTATATTTAGGATATTTAGCGGCGACGCCGACATAAGAAATACCGCCGTCTTTTCCTCCTTTTGTAATTCCACCTTCAAAATGACAGTTATGGCAGTTGAGATCGTTACCCACATAATCGGCCGCATACTTTTGCGTATTAGTTAGGATATTGTATCCAAGCATAACTGAGTTGCGGATTTGATCGGGAGCGTCTTTAGGTTTAGGTGGATCGTATACTATCTTTTCCTCTCCTTTTTTCATTTTTTGGTCCATCTTGCGCTCCATTTCAGGGGTTATCTCGGTGGAACGAGGGGGAAGACTCGCCTCCCCCCGTTCTCCATTTCGTGCAATATCATCCAGGAGCTGTTTCATCTCGGCTATTTCGCGGACCTGAGCCGCAATGATCTTGTCTGCCAGTTCACGAACGCGTGGATCGCTGATACGCGCCTTCCGCGCGTTGTTTATGGCAATTGAGTGGTGGGGGATCATAGACTTCATAAAGCCGACATCACCGATTAGTGACTGGCTTCTATTCACAAACAGAAAAAGCGCACCTAACAGTGTGGCCGAAACAAGAACCGCCATTTTGGTTCCCACCCCTTTGTACATAGACCACATGAAGGACAGCATCAAGATGGTCATAACACACCCCATAACCAATGAGGCGATCAAACGGTTTAAACTGAACATTGCGTGGTCGGTTGAATAGACGAGCTGATACATCAAGAAAAACATGATAAAAGTCGAGGTCGCGATCATCGCCGCAAATCGGCCCCAGCTCATGCCCATCATTTGCTTTTGTTGATCCATTCTTGCTCCTCCGTCTCGTGTGAAATATGAATCGGGTAGGCCAGGGGCCTCTCAGCCCCATTCCCCCCTAAAAACAGTACGTGATAGTTTCCCATCAAACGGCTCAAGCATCTCCTAAAGCAGCTCTTGTAGAGCAGCCCGGTTGCAGTTACCTCTTACGCTGCCCGCCTTTATGATGCCGTGTGTTAGGCGGGGGGCGGACCAAGCTACCCAAGTTGATGTTCGATTGACATCCGCTCACTGTTTGGTTGCGTATTCCACGGAAGGTTGCCACTGATTCCACGCGAAGCCTGCCAGCTGTCGGAGTAACGCAACACTGGGTGTTTATCAATCTTACTCAGTGGTGAATTTTGCCGTCAATGACGATTTTGTTTTCCGCATGGATTCCCCCTTCAGGTTGATGCGGTGAGCTCTGACAATCAGCTGGGGTCAATAATCGAGTATGGTGTCCGAGAACTCCTTTTTAATTCGGCAAAGCGGTCGATCCGTTGCGAAGATCAGCTACCTGTCGATTCGGAATCTATAAGCTGACGCAGCTTCATAAGGGTCTTGCCGATTTCGGCTTCAAGCTCCTGAAGTATGGGACGGGATTCTTCCGGCACAGGAAAATTCAGGGCCTCCTTCACCGTTTCGGCCAATTCCCTTTCACTCTTCACCCGTTCCCTGAGCAACGCCAACTCTTCATTGGAGGCCACGAACGCTTTAAGCCTCGACAGCGCTTCTTCGAAGCTTTCCCGGTCCTGATCGGGCTTGTTCGGCATATCGCCGGACCGGCGCAGAATAGCGCCCAGGTCTTCCGCCGCCTCCCTGCGCCTATTCGCCAACTCCTTGAAATAACGGGCCAATTCACCACTAAGCCTTGCCGACTCCTCTTCGTAATGATCGGCGTTCTTCAGAGCCGATACGACTACATTATCGAGTGCGACAAGATTTTTTTCCCTCAACAACGACATCTTCTACTCTCCCGGGTTTGTCTGATTTTGCGGGGCCGGAACGAAAAATTCCAAGGCATCCGGATCGAGATCGAAAAAGGCCGGGGTCTTTCCGAGCAATTCACCGTCGACATCGATCTCCTTTGGGCGATGGGTGTGGATGACGAATTTTTTCCCCTGTAAGAAAACAACCTGTTCGAGTTCCGTATGCCTGCCCAGCATAAATAAAGGCGCCATTTTCATAAGCTTCAGGAAATCCTGGGGGACTATCGCGAACAACCCCAGTTCGGGCTTATAGATGCTCGCTTCTTTGGAAAAGACCAGACCGCCGCCGTAATATCTGCCGTTCCCCACCGTGATCTGAATGGTCCGCAACCGAAGGGGTTCGCCATCATCACCGCTCGTAATTTCCGCCCGAAAAACTCGCCGGCCATAAATTTCTTTGAGCAAGACCCAACTGTAGGCCAGCGCTCCCCATCTTTTTTTGTTCTCGGGAGCGAGGTTTCTAACCACTTTGCTGCTTACCCCGATACTCGCCGCGTTGAAAAAATATTTGTCATTGACCTTGCCCAGGCTTATCTTCCGGCGATTGCCGGCGGCGATGACCCTGCAGGCCTCTTCGATCTGGAAGGGAATATTGAGGGTACGGGCAAGATCGTTACCGGTACCCAGGGGGATAATCCCCACCGGCCTGCCGGCGGCGACCAGCCATTCCGCCATGCGGTTCAGGGTGCCGTCGCCTCCCCCGACAATCACAAAGTCATATTTTCTGGATAATGAAGAATTGATTACCTCCTGGTTCGCGCCATCCCCGATTGATATCTCGTCGATCTCGACCCCGTTTCGACGGATGACATCCAGGCCTGCCCTCAGATCGGCACCGGCGCCGGAGCGGCTTTTCCTATTTATCAGCAACAGCGCTTTTCCAAGTCGAGTCATTTTTACCTGTCGTGTCTCTGAAGAATCGCGAACAGCTCTCTATTATATTTCATTATGATGTCTTCGAGAGGTTCGGATCAACTTGAAAATTGCCGCCGTTTATTCTGTCTATATTTTCAAGGCTTAATTCCGAGTTCCGGTAACACCATACTCCAGCCAACGAAGTCGTAACCCACCCTTACCTTTGGAAATGTCTTTTAGCCAGTTTGCCGAGAGTCATTCCCTGGATGGCGATGGAAAAAATCACGATAATATAGGTTATTGAGATAATCGTCGCCCGTTCAGGCACGTTTGGTATTGAAAGTGCCAGAGCCACAGAGATCCCGCCGCGTAATCCTCCCCAGGTCATAATCGAGATTACCCCCGGGCTGAATGATCTGAACATGCGCATGGAATGCACCGCACCGGCTACACAGATCCAGCGGGCTAATAGGGTGGTACTTATTGAAATCATACCGACAATAAGGAGTTCCGGCGTGAAAGGAATCACCAGTACTTCCAAACCGATCATCATGAACAGCAGAGCATTGAGAATCTCATCAATGAGTTCCCAGAAATCGTCAAGACGTTCGCGGGTATGGTTCGACATGGCAAATGCACGGCCATGGTTGCCAATCAACAGGCCGGCCACAACCATGACAATTGGACCGGATATGTGCAGACTGTCGGCCAGAGCGTAGCCGCCCATGACCAGAGCCAGGGTGATGAGCGCTTCCACTTGATAATTGTCGACCCGTTTAAGCATCCGGTAAGCGACAAAGCCAATTACCAGCCCAAGGACGACACCGCCACCGGCTTCTTTGAGGAAAAGCTGCAATACTCCGCTTGCTGAAACCTGGCCGCCACCTCGAGCCAGTTCAAGGATAATGAGGAAAACCACCACCGCGATCCCGTCATTAAACAGCGACTCTCCGGCGATTTTGGTTTCCAGACTTTTCGGCACACCGGTTGTTTTCAGAATTCCCAGGACGGCCACTGGATCGGTGGGAGAAATCAGTGCGCCAAAAAGAAGACAATAGAGGAAGGAAACCGGTACGCCAAACCATTGCAGGACGATCCAGGAAAAAGTCCCGACGATGAAGGTGGAGACAACGACGCCGACTGTGGCCAGAACGGCGATGGCCCATTTTTGATTGATCAAATCTTCGAGTTTGATGTGCATCGCACCGGCGAAAAGCAAAAACGCCAACATGCCATGCAGTAATGTTTCATTGAAATCGATGGAGTGCAGGATTTCGCCAATCTGCTCCTGGCCGAAATTCAGACCCAGCCAGTTCAACGTCACAAAACAGAGCGACAGCACCAGCGAAACGAACATCACGCCAATAGTCGTCGGCATGTGCAGGAAACGGTAATTGACGTAGCTGAATAGCGCCGTCAAAACCATCAGTATTGCGGTTATTTGAAATATATGCATGTTTTATGGTAAGACGGTTGCGTTTGCGCAGGGTTTCATATTCCTCTTCAGACAAATCGCTGGCCAGCAGTTCCCGCCAATCAGGGCTGATCGAAAGCAGCGGCTCAACCTTTACCAATATGTCGTCTTCACTTTGAATATGGGCCTGGGCGCTGCCAAGGTATCCATGCGCCGATTTCCGCGCTGGGTTATATGGTGGGGGATATTGGGAACAACCACTCTTGCTATGCGTGCCATAGCTGAAAATTACTTTGCCAATCAGTTGGTGTCAATAATCGAGGATGGTGTCCCCGGAACTCACAAGTAAGTTTTGACACGGTGTCATAGAAAGCTTCTGAGCCGAAGGGCCGCCCTGTCCGACTCTTTTGTTGTATCTCTGGTACTAAATCCGAATCTGTTGTCAAAAAGTCCTGCCAATCACTAATTGGGCCTGGCCATGGGGTCGGGCCACGCTATGTCATTGATTTTCAAATATTAATGTTCCAGTAGCAGTCATTTTCAGGCCCTATATCGTCCTTTTCGGCTCCCAAATGGTGAATATAGGAATTCGCTGGCTTTGGCATGGTTATTTCCTATATTGACGTTTTCGTGCTCAAAATGAGCGATATAGACGTTAAAATGACCATTTTTTCGATAATATTATTATTTATTTCAGGAAATTAGCGTGGCCCGACCCCACTCTAACCACCCACCATTAATTAATATTATGTCCCCGTATTAATAAATACAGTATTAATATTAATTGGTATTATGTCCCCGGATTAATACACAAACAAGCTTCTGTCCTTGGAATGAAAATAGCTTTATATGTCCAGAGATTTTTTGTCTTTGGTGTAATATCGCCCGACACAAAGGTTAGATTTTTTTAGTTCATCCGTTATCATTGAAGTAGAAAAAATTATTTGGTGAGGGACTTTTATTTTAGAAGAAACTGTTACTATTTCACTTTGGAAAAGATGGCTTCTGGACGGTTGCATACCTTTATCCTCAACATTATCCATTAATAAAAATCTAGGATATAAATATGTCCTGTCTAAGCAGGATGCTTTTAGCAAAGCTAATCTGAAAGCATTTTTTAGATATACCATTGAGCTTGCTGAGAATAAGGCTCTATCGTCAACAGTTACCCTATCTTCTCCAAAGTCAAATTGGATATTTTTTGCTTCTTTGAATGCTTCCTCGTGGGCTGAATCAGCTAAGATTATTTCTTTGGTATATGATGAAAGTATCTTTCTTTTGGATTTTAATTCTTTTTCAATCTTTGATTCTCTTTTTTCTATCTCGTCTAGTGTTGTGTTTAGTTCAGTTTGCAAGGCATCTCTTTCGCTATATAGGCCATATAACTTTGAAAATCGTTTTTGAGATAAGTTTAAGATGTCAATCTGCTGACTCAATGATCCAATCTTTAAATATATATTCCTTGTATTGCTATTCTGCTCATTCAGAGGCTTTTCTAATACAGAAATTTTTGACTCTAAATTCTTAATATCTATATCAATCTTCGTCAATTCTGTTTCAATATTTATCAATTTGTCTTGGCGACTCTGTATCAGGAACAATGACTCTGATATTTGAAATTCTATCTCTTTTCTAATCTTAAATGTTGGGTCATATTCTTCGACATTATGTTTTTTTTGAGATCCACAAAGGTTACATTTGCTAGATAATTTTTGATCTAATACTTCAAAACATGATGGGCAATAATGGAACCCAATGTTTGATAAAGCTCCCATCATTCTAGTAGATTCAGATAGAGAATCAATTCGTATATTTAGTGAATCAACAAAACGCCTAGAATCTTCAAGCTCAAATGATGTAGAAATTCTATCTTCAGTTAGTTCATCTTTTATTTTTCTTAAATATTCATGTTTATTTCTTAGTTTATTCAATTCATTATTATGTTTGTCATCAAGTGGATCATTATAAGATAATTTATTTTCTAGTTTTTTGATGGTGTTTAAAATATGATTTATTTCACCTTCAA
Source organism: Desulfobulbaceae bacterium (assembly GCA_024637145.1). Classification (GTDB taxonomy): domain Bacteria; phylum Desulfobacterota; class Desulfobulbia; order Desulfobulbales; family SURF-16; genus BM506. The sequence continues at coordinate 29,538 of JAGXFQ010000026.1, read as the reverse complement.
TTTGATCTATAGTTTTTACTTCTTCACCAAAAAAACGATGAATCGTTTTTATCTCTTTTATCATGTTGTCAAGTTTAGATTCTAACTTTTGCTTCTTTACTCTGTAATGATATAAATCAAAATCTGATATTCCTAATAATAACTCTCCAATAGCTTTTCTTCTGTTTGGAGAGTCAAATCTGTCAAACTTGAATAAACGATCGATAGAAGTCATTTGATCTACATACATTAATCTCAATAACTGATGTAACGTAATACTATTTTTATCATCAGATTTTGAATATGGTATTTCAAGTTCTTTGAAAATAGTTTGATAAAAACTCTCTTTATTTACTGTTGCAGAATAAGGGTATCTTAGCCAATCTGTGATATCAGCCTTGTTTGACTGACCGATATTTCCAGGAAATATATCCATTCCTCTTTTTCCATGGATACTAACCTCACGTTTAAGGGAAAACGGTTTTCCGTTTAATTCAACTTCTACTAAAGTTAAATCACATTCTTTAGCTTCTTTTTTCCATTTGCTAAGTTCACCGCCAAGTGAATAAAATATAAAATCTGCTATTGTTGATTTGCCAGTACTGTTATCTCCACAAATTATATTAACTCCGGTGTGGAATTTTTCATCATATACAATCTTTGCTTTACATAAAACAATTAGTCTTTTAATAATTAAATACGGTTTAAATTGCATCATATCTATATTCCATTAATCCAGTTCTAAATTTTAAGCCACCAGGACCAAACATATCAATATTTATCAATATTTCAACAATGTCGTTAATGAATTGGTTTGATATAATTTTGTTATTTGTCAATAATTCTGTGACAGCTGCGCACTCAAAACCTTTTGATTTTACAATATTTCCGTCTTTATTTTCAGAAATTATATCCAAAGATTTCAATATATTTGCAGATTGTGATTGGTAATCGCCAAGTTCTGAAAATAACATTTTTGAATTTGGCAATTTTTCATATGGGTGAGGTAATTTTTTCGCAGTATTTTTTAATTTTATTGCGCCTTCTATTCTTGGATATTTAATATCACCAGCTAAATGAGGGAATAAAATATAAAAATCTAGAATACGAAGTCTTTCAAACTCAATATTTTGTTTATTAATTATATATAATAATGAGATAATTCTAAAACAACAGTTATAGGTGTCATTTCTTGGGTGATATATTAGCATTTCAATCCCACTGTATATGGCAATTGCCAGTTAACAAATAAAGTAAACCGTATATTTGCACTTTATCAATAAGCAAACTTGAACCTTGTATATTTTGAAAAAATGGTTCAATTATTTTTTCTTCAACAATTTGGTCTATTTCGTGTAATTCAAATTTGTTAGATTTAATTTTAGATTCAATTTGATGTTTAAATGCTATTTTAATATTAGTCAGTAGGTATGTGTAAATATCTTGGGCTGATTTATAATGTGAAAACCGTTGAATTTTTTTTTGAACTAATTCCTTTGATTCAATAGCTGTTTCTATTAAGTGAGATCTATCACCAGCTATTAATTTTTCTTCTAAATTTCTAAGTTTGCCACTTATTTTTTTTGCAAATAATTTATTAAGTTCATCTGAAAATTTTCTGTAGTCACAGTCAATTTCTTTCTCTGCCTCATGTTCTTCTAGAAGTTTTTTGAGAATAAGGTCTTCTTTGTAAATAACAGGATAATTGTGGTAATGGTTCACAATGTCTCGACCAGCAACACCGCCAGCAGAAATTATGCCATGTTGTTCAACTTTATTTGGATCAAAAATAGACATTTTCATCCTCGCTTATCACGACCTATGACATCACCATTTGATGAAATGTTTTTTTGGATAACTTTGTTAATAGATGAGTATTTATTAAAAAATATCCAGCCGATTACTGCGACACCTAGCCCAGAAAAAAGCATTGTAAAGTGATCTATAAAGAATTTTGTAATAGTTTCTAATGTCATTTTAACACCTTTAAATAGATTGAGTTTGATGGTGATAAATATATTTACGCAACCGAACAGTGTAATAAGTGGAATCTAATCCGTCACATCACCCCTATAGGTGAGAGGATACCTTGAACACGACACCTTTCCCAACTATCAGCAGATATTTTATTTGGTTAGGCAGGATGACCCAGAAGCGTTCTTATGTCAACGATTTTTCAGGAATTATTGGCAGGGGGAGGATCAGCCGGCCAGGAGCGGGAAGAGCTGTTTGAGGCCGTTGGCGATGAACTCGACGCCCACGGCGGCCATGATCAGTCCCATGAGGCGGGTGACCACGTTGATGCCGGTTTTGCCGAGCAGCCGGGCAATGGTGGGGGCCAGGTGGAAGGCCAGGGCGGTGAGCAGGGCCAGAGCCACGATCACCGCCAGCAGGGAGAGATAGTGGGACACCGTGTCATAGCGCTGGGCGTAGAGGATCACGGTGCTGATGGCCCCGGGCCCGGCCAGAAGCGGCGTCCCCAGCGGCACCACGGCCACGCTGTCGCGCGCAGCCGAGTCCAGCGCCTCCTCTTTTGACTGTCTGACCGAGCTCATTCTGGCGTGCAGCATGGAGATGGCCATGAGCAGAATAAGAATACCGCCCCCCACCCGGAAGGAGCCCACGGAGATGCCGAAGAAGCGCAAGATGGCCTCGCCGCTGAAGAGGACCACCGTCAGGATCAGGCCCATGGAGATGGCGGCCATAAGGCCGTTTTTGTGGCGGACCTCTTCCTCCTGATCCACGGTGAGATTGATGAAGATGGGGATGGCCCCCACCGGGTTGATAATGGCCAGCATGGCGACAAAGAACTTGAGGTACTCGCTGACATTTCCTGTTTCCATGGCAAAAGCCCCCTGCTGCCCTTTTTGTCCCGGCAAGGCCTGCGATCAGGTCCTGGCCGGCAAGATCTCTTCTGCCCTTTTCGCCGTGGGTCAGGCGGAATCTGCCGGCACGCCCGCCCGGCGCCACCTGACGCAAGGAAGACGCAAAGCGTTACCGAGCGTCCCTCTCAGGCCGGCCTCTCAGCCTTTATCCTTTTCAATAATCCCGGCGGTCATCACAAAACGCATGGCCTGCTCCATGGGCATATCCAGGGGAGTGAGCTGCTCCGCCGGCACCATGATCGTATAGCCGCCGATCTGGTAGCTCAAGGGAAAATAGACCGCAACCTTGCCCAGGGCGATATCATTGTTGATGAAGGAGAGATCCCGTTTGGTGACAAAACCGACCAGGGTTATGTTGTTGGCAAAGGTGAAGGCCACCACCTGGCGCGGCCCCTTGCTCTGGCCATCCATCAGAAAGGAGAGAAACTCGCGGGTAGCGCCGTAAATGCTCTTCACCAGCGGCACCCGGTAAATGATGTTCTCGAACCGGGCGGCCAGGCCCTTGATCAAGAGAAACTCCAGCAGCAGACCCACCACAAAGATCATGATGAGGCTGGCCGTTATGCCCATGCCGGGGCGGTACCACTTCTCGGGCAGCACAACCTGCATGATGGAGCCGAAGAAGCCTTCCGCGGCCCCCATAACCCAGAAAAAGAGGTAGAGGGTCGCCGTGATCGGCAGGAGAGCCACCAGGCCGGTGAGAAATCTTTTGTTGAGGCGGCGCAGGGAAATCATGGGTTGGGGCAATCCTTATTCATTGATGGATAACTTTTTCACGATCTTTTCGATGCCGTACCTGCTCAGCTCTTCGGCGGTAAGCCACTTCATCCCTGTTTTTAAGTACATGGGGGCATCGAGCAGGTTCTCGGTGAGGGAGGTCTGGGTTTTATCAAAGGAGTCTTTCCAGACAAGTGTGCCGCTTTCCACCTCCACCATGAAGAGGGAAAAGGCCACCGAGGCAGGATCAGAGGCGGCCATGGCGCTGCCCACCCGTTCCCGATAGCGCCAGACCAGCCCCACCATCACATGGTCGACACCCAGGCTTTGTCCCAGGCGCACCGCCAGCTCGCGCGGGGTGTCGGTGGCCTCTTTGGCCAGGCTGTCAAAGGCCTCCCTGACCCGGGCCATGGGGACCACCTTGTCCCCTGCCTTGCGACGCAATGCCGCCTGCGCCAGGGCGGTGATCCCCTCCTGGCTCTCGGGAAAGATCTCGGGCTCCACGGCGCAGATGCCGAGCAGCTGACAGTCCAGATTTTTCTCCAGTCTGGTTTCTTTTTTCTGGGCCTCGCTGGTGGTCTTGATAAAAGGCATCACTGCCAGCTGTTGGATGGAAAGGGCACTGGCTGCGGCCTCTTCCTCTGCCGCCTGGCAGCTCACGGCGGTGCCTGCCGTAAAAAAGGCGCCGGCCAGCAGCAGCACAATTATTTTCTTGGCATCATAATAGAAGGGTATCATCATCCGGTTCTCCTGGGGCCCATGGCCCGGGTTATCAGCAGTGAGCCAAGCAAAAGGATTTTCTCGCCAGACTCTCTAAAACAAAAATGGCCGGGGACGGGCATGGGGCCCCAAGCCAGGGCGCCTGTTACCAGGAATATCCCACACTGAAGATATAGGTGGTGTCGCCCCTCTGGGTGTCCTCGGCCGGCTGGTTGTCCCAATCATAATTTATCTGGGCAGTGGCGTTTACATTGGCCATGACCACCATGCGCAGGCCGGTCTGGCTGCTGAACAGGAGGTCTTCGGTATCCTCCAGGCCGACATTGAGCTGGTGATGGTGGAAGGCCTGCAGCCGCTCTTTGACCAGAAATTTATCAAAATCAAGGGCCCAGCGCCAGGCGGGATACTCTTCGTCCGGCGCCTCTATATAGTCCGTGGTTATATAATCAAAGCCCGATTCCACCGCCAGATTGAGGTTCTTTGATTCCCAGAACTGATAACCAACACCGAGGCCGGCAATGAGGCGCAGGTCAATGTCCTTGAAGCGATCCTTTTCCCCTGTTACCTGGGCAGTGCCGTACCATTTCTTGCTGAAAAAATGATCCACCTTGGCCAGACCGGTGGTGCTCTCCTCTGTCTTCTCCCCTTCATCCTCCACCAGGATGTGACTGGCAGCCAGGGTATAGCGCTCTTTCTCGGTGCGCGCCTTCACCTGCCCGTCAAAATTGAACCTTTTTTGCTGGGTGTTGCCATCCTTGGCCCAGAAGCCGGCATTAAGACGACCGCTCCACAAAACGCCCGCACCGGTGAGATAGGGCGGCGGATTGATATAGAGGATTTCAGAGGCCTGGATGGCGTCCCCTCTCTCCTCCTGGCCGGCGTCAATCTCCGTGGTTTTCACCAGGGACTTGTCTTTCAGGTAGACTTCAAGGGGCTGGTCGGTGGAGATATGCGCCACCTGGTCCCACTGGATAGAAATGGTGCCGCCGTAGCTGGTCTCCACGGCAACCACACCGTTTTCTTTCTTAAGTATCTGGCCGGTGATCCGGTCGCCGTTGTGCAGGAGTATTTCGTCGCTGCGTGCCTGGCCGGGCAGCAACAGGCAGCAGAGAAGCGGCACAGAAAGGGCCAAAAGGGTCTGGCAAGGATTGGCGAGTAATTTCAACATAATACTTCCGTAGCTGATCTCTTTTGCAGAGGTTGTTCTGGTGAGGTGATTTTACAAAACTTCTTTGCCGGTGAACAGGGGCAAAAACAAGCGCGGCCCGCAGGCGCTGCCCCCCAAACTAAGGAGCAGCTGAGGCAGCCGCGGCCTTATTGTATCAGCCGCCGCTGCAGGAGGAGCCGGGCCAGCCACACCGTGGCCAGGGTGACCATGACGGGAATGACGATCTTCAGGAAGAGCGGGCCCTCAAAGCGGCCATAGGTCAGCATGCGGGCCAGGTCAACGACCGGGGACAAGGGCAGCAGGGAGAAGAGAAATCGGGCCGGCGGCGCTAGGGTGTCCAGGGGGAAAAAGATGCCGGAAAAAAGGAAGAGGGGCGTCAGCACCAGGGAGATGAAATAGTTGAAGAATTCGTAGTTGCCGGCCAGGGCGGTCATGATCAGCCCCAGGGCGGCAAAGAAAATACCGGCCACCAGGAGCAGGGGCAGTAGGCCCAGGGCCCACCAGGAAGGCCACACCCCGAACAAAGGCAGGGCTGCCACCATGATCAGGGCGGAAATCAGCCCCTTGCTGGCCCCCCAGGCAACCTCCCCCAGGACCAGATCCGTCACCGTCAGCGGGGTCATCAGGATGGCCTCGTAGCTTTTCTGCATGGCCAGCCGGGTGTAGGAGCCAAAGGTGGTTTCAAAGGCAGCGGCGTACATCACCGAGGAGGCCACCAGGCCCGGGGCGATGAACTGCAGGTAACTGAGGCCGTTGATCGGCCCCACATCGCGGCCCAGCCCGTACCCCATGGCAATGAGAAAGAGAAAGGGCTGGCCCAGATTGCCGATCAGGGTGGCGAGGATATGGGAATGCCACACCCGGGCGTTTCTGACCCAGATTTTTGTAAAGGCAAGTGTCTTCATGATTCGCGCAGGGAGCGGCCGGTGAGATGGATAAAGAGATCCTCCAGATTGCTGGGCCGCCGCAACCAGGTGCGCTGCTCACCCAGCAGGTGGACCAGGCGGGTGCAATCTTCCTGGGTATATATATAGAGCTTGCCGCTGGCCCGCTCCAGGGTGGCATCACACTGGCTGAACTCGGCGGCCAGCCTGTCCAGTTCCGCATCCGTCCCTTCCACCTCGAAGACCTCGGTGCCCACCATTTCGGTGATCAGCTCTTCGGGGTCGCCCTGGGCGACAATCTCACCCCGGTCCAGGATAAGGACGCGGTTGCTGAGGCGGGCCACCTCCTCCATGTAGTGGCTGGTGAGCAGCATGGTGGTGCCCTGCTGCCGCAGGATATCAAGGCGTTCCCACATAAGATGGCGGGACTGGGGATCAAGGCCCACCGTGGGCTCATCAAGGATCAGAAGCTGCGGCTCGTTGATCAGGGCCCGGGCCAGCAGCAGCCGGCGCCGCTGGCCGCCGGAGAGATGGGTAATGATCTCCTGCCGCCGATTCTCCAGGGCGAAAAAAGCCAGGAGCTCGTCGGCCTTGTGCCGGGCCTGGCGGCGCGGGATATTAAAATAACCGGCATAGGTGAGCAGGTTCTCCTCAACGCTCAGGTCCGGATCAAGGCTGTCAATCTGCGGCACCACGCCGATCTTGGCCTTGACCTCCTGGTGGTGCTTGGGCACCTCAGCCCCCAGCAGACGGATGGTGCCGCTGCTTCTTCTGACCAGCCCCAGCAGGATGTGGATGGCGGTGCTTTTGCCGGCGCCGTTGGGGCCCAGAAAACCGACGCACTCACCCGGCCTGATGGCAAAGGAGATATCATTAATGGCCAGCCGGTCGCCAAAATATTTACTGAGCCCTTCCACCACCACGACATGAGGGGCGCCGGTCCCGGCTGGAGAGGCAAGGGGTTGATCCTGGGGAGAAGACTCTGTTTGCATGCTCGGCACTCTACCTGAAACCGCCCGCAGCGGTGTCATAAACCGGGCCCTGGCATCACCAAAAGAAGCAGGGCTCGTTATTTTCTTTTTTTTTGCGCGGCCTTAGGAGGAAAAAGAAGCCCGCTCTTATATTACAGGGTGAAGCTCTGCTGGGGATCAGGGACATGGACCGCTGCAAAACCCAGTTCCGTGGTGAGGGCCTCGGCAAAGGCGGTGGCCGAGGCCTCCTCCCCGTGGACCACAAAGGTATGGTGCGGCTTCTTCTGCATGGCCCCGGCCCAGGCCAGCAGGCCGGCGCGGTCGGCATGGCCGCTGAAGCCGGTGAGCACCTCCAACCGGGCCCGCACCTTGTGTTCCTCGCCGAAGATCAAGATCTCCTCGGCGCCGTCAACAATCTTGCGGCCCAGGGTATAGGGGGCCTGCCAGCCGGTGATCAGGAGGGTGTTCCGGGGATTGCCGATCCGCCTCTTGAGGTGATGGAGGATACGCCCGCCCTCCATCATGCCGCTGGCGCTGATGATAATGGCCGGTCGATCCGAACTGCTCAGGACCTTGGATTCCTCCACCGAGGCCGTGTATTTGAGGGTCTCAAAGCCGAAGGGGTTGTTTTCCCCATCCTTGAGCATAAATTCAAGGATCTCCTTGTCGTAGGACTCAGGATGGAGGCGGAAGATATCCGTTGTCCGGGTGGCCAGGGGGCTGTCCACATAAATGGGTATCCCTGGTATCTGGCCGCTGAGGAAGAGCTTGTGGAGGCTATAGACAATCTGCTGGGTCCGTCCCACCGCAAAGGCGGGAATGAGCAGCGCCCCGCCCCTTTTCACGGTTTCATTGACAATCCTTTTCAACTCCATTTCCGCCTCTGGATAAGGGGGATGCAATCTGTCGCCGTAGGTGCTTTCCATAATGAGCACGTCCGCCCCAGCCGTGATCGGTTGCGGATCGCGGATGATGGGGGTGTCCGGGCGGCCGATATCCCCGCTGAAGACAAGCCGGCTGGCCTTGCCGGTATCCTTGTCCTGAATATCCAGGATGATATGGGCGCTGCCCAGCATATGGCCGGCATCAACCAGGGTGAGTTCAATGCCCGGGAAGATTTGCCGTTTGCGGCCGTAGCTCATGCCCACAAAGTAGTTCATGGCCTCGGCGACATCGGTCTTGGTGTAGAGCGGCTCAAAAAGATTCTTGCCCTCCTTAGCCCGTTTACGGTTGACATATTCCACGTCCCGTTCCTGGAGAAAGGCGCTGTCCATCAACATGACGGCACACAGATCACGGGTGGCGGAGGTGCAGATAATATCGCCCTGAAAACCATTTCTGACCTGGCAGGGAATGTTGCCGGAATGATCGATATGGGCATGGGAGAGGATGATGGCATCAAGGTCTTTGCTGTCGCAGGCCACCTGCCGGTTGAGCTCAAAGGCCTTCTTCCGTTTGCCCTGAAACAGACCGCAGTCAAGGAGAAATCTATAGCCGTTGGCCTCAATCAGATGCTGTGAGCCGGTTACTGTTTTGGCTGCGCCGCGGAAGGTGATTTTCATGTATGATCCTTATCTGAAAAAGAGATGACCGGGGCGCGCCATGATTTCATGGTGTCTCATCAGCGGCAGGTGACCGGTGCATGGAAAAAAAACCATGCATCATCCAGCCGATGACGATGCCTGCCGCCAGAACGAAAAAGATGAGCAGGGCCCGTGACATGGCAATAGACCAGAAAAGGAACTTAATTTCCACCACCGATACATTCTGGATCACAAAAAGAACAGTTATTCCGGTGAGGATCAAACTGATAATGAGCTTAAAATGCTTCATGGAACCTCCCTGTAAAGATGTCAAAGCCGTTTTCAGATTGAGAGAACGTGGGCCCTGGTTTTTGCGCGAGATGAACCCGCCGGGGACCTGACCAAGGGCGCTCTTTTTCTTCTTGAAAAAGAAGCCCATTACAACTTCCTGGCCTGACGCGCCTGATTTTTTTTAAGAATCTTGCTGATCTTTCAATTTCTCCAGCAGCGCCACTTCAATGGGCCTGCTCGCCTCACCGAAATAGAGGGTCTGATGAGGGAAGGGAATTTCAATGCCCTTGTCATCAAAGGCGAGTTTTATGCGCCGCAGGTACTCTCTTCCCACCTGCCACTGCCTGATGGGCTTAGTGCGAAGCCGCCCCTTAATCACCACCGCCGAGTCATCAAATTTATCCACCCCGAATATCTCGGGAAGCTCGAGCATCAGAGGGCCAAAGACGGCATCATTTTTCATTTCTTCGCCCACCTGGGTCATAACCCCGATAACCGCGTCCGTATTTTCTTTGTAGGCCACCCCGATATTAAAGACATAGGCGGACCAGTCATTGGTCATATTGCTCAAGGAGGAGATGCCGCCATTGGGAAAGACATGGACAACGCCGCCCAAGTCCCGCAGCACGGTGGTGCGGAAATTGATTTCCTCCACCAGCCCCCCGGTGCTGTTGATGATGGCGACATCCCCCACCCGGATCTGATTTTCCAGGATGATGAAAAAACCGGAGATGACGTCCCGCACCAGATTCTGAGCCCCGAAACCGATTGCCACACCGGCAATACCGGCACTGGCCAGGATAGGGCCCACTTCAAAGCGGAGTTCCTTGAGAACAACCAGAAACACCGTGAGCCAGAGGATGAGAAAGGTGCCCTGCCGGATCAGACGGACAATGGTTTCCGCCCTCTTGGCCGCCTCAGAGGGCGGCTCGTCAGCACCCTGGCCCTTTTTAAGAAGCCGTCGCTCAAACCTGGACAGGAGCCGCTTGACGATCTTCATGAGAATCCAGCCGGCAAGCAGAATGAACAAGACCCTGAAACTGGTGAGAATGATGGCCTCCCACTCGATAGTGCTGAAAGAGTTCTTGATAATGTCCACGTCCGACTCCTTATTCTCTTGGCCCCGGGAAATTCTCCTGAACTCCCACAGGCCGTTTAAAAAAAATCTCTTTTTCAGGGGCGCAAGGTCAGCGTCGCCCTGGCGCCGGGCCTGCTCTCTTTGTGAAGAGGCCTCTGCCCTTAAACGGCCCAACAAGGGCCCTGGCTACCCACAGGCACTTTTCATCGCCGCCTCCGGACAAAAAAAAGCCGGCAGATATCCGGCTGCCAAAATTATTACACATGGCAGCAGCCGACACAAGATAATCGCTTAAAATTATGGACCGTCTGCCGCCCCCTTTTGTTTTTTGATTGCCCAGGCCGGCTGCTTTGCCCTACTCTACAGGCATGAAACATGTCATCATTGTGGGTGCTGGTTTTGCGGGGCTGAATGCCGCGAAAAAGCTGGGCAATAAAAAAGGGGTGCGGCTCACCGTCATTGACCGGACCAACCACCACCTCTTTCAACCCCTCCTCTATCAGGTGGCCATGGCGGCCCTGAGCCCGGCCGATATTGCCGGACCCATCCGCCATATGCTGGCCAGCGCCAGCAACACCACCGTGCTCCAGGACGAGGTGACCCGGGTGCGCCTGGCTGACCGGCAAATCATCACCTCCGGGGGCAGCCTTGATTACGACTATCTCATCTTAAGCTGCGGCTCCCAGCATGCTTATTTCGGCCGCGAGGAGTGGGAGGAATTTGCCCCGGGCCTCAAAACCATTGAACAGGCCACCGAGATCAGGCGCCGGGTGCTCACCGGTTATGAGGCCGCTGAAAAGGAGCCGGACCCCGGCCGGCAGCGGCGCCATCTCACCTTTGCCATTGTCGGCGGCGGCCCCACCGGGGTGGAACTGGCCGGCGCCATTGGCGAAATGAGCCGCTTCACCCTGGCCAAGGATTTTCGCAATATTGATTCCACCCTGAGCCGGGTTATCCTGCTGGAGGCAGGTCCCCGCATCCTCCCCTCCTTTCCGGTCAGGCTCGCCAACAAGGCCAGCCGTGATCTGGAAAAACTGGGGGTCCAGGTCTGGACCAACACCATGGTCACCAACATTGACGCCACCGGTGTCCAGATGGCCAACGAACGGATCGAATGCGCCACCGTGCTCTGGGCCGCCGGGGTCCGGCCCTCCGCTCTCAATGGCCTGCTGGGCACAACCCTGGACAGACAGGGGCGGGTGGTGGTGGAACCAGACCTCAGCGTCACCGGCCACCCGGAGGTCTTTGTGGCTGGCGATCAGGCCCATTTTGACCACGGCCTGGCCCATCCCCTTCCCGGCATTGCGCCGGTGGCCCTCCAGCAGGGGCGGTGGATAGCAGCAAACATCCTGCTGCGCATCAGGGGCAGAGCAGCACAACCCTTTCGTTACCAGGACAAGGGCCAGCTGGCCACCATCGGCCGCAGCCGCGCCATTTTCCAGTTTGGCCGTCTGCAGCTCTCAGGCTTTCTGGCCTGGCTGGCCTGGCTCATCGTCCATATCTACTACCTGATCGGTTTCAAGAATCGCGTCTTTGTCACCATGAACTGGGCCTGGTCCTTTTTCAGCTTCCGGCGCGGGGCCCGCCTGATCATCAGCAAGGAGTGGCGCTTTTATACATCCTCAAGGCACGACCAGAAGCCCTAGCAACTTATACCACAAGGGCATAAGTTTCGTTTGAGTAGACAAGCTGCTCAACTCAGCTTTATTACCCCATACCCCCAGGAGGCCAACCATGAACATGTTTGAATTTGCAATCCAGATGGAAAAAGATGCGGAGACCTTGTACCTCAAGATGGCTGCCGAGGCACCGGTGGAGGGCATCAAAAAGGTGCTGCTGATGCTTGCCGAAGAGGAGACCAGACACCGCTTGGCCATCGAGCAGCTCCAGAAGAAACTGGATACCAGCCCAACAAGGGGGGTGGCCCTGGAAATCAAGACGGTCTTTGATGAACTGAGGCATGATAAAAGCATCATTACCATCTCAGAGGATGCCCTTGACGACTACCAGAAGGCCCTGAAGATTGAAGAAAAGGGCATTCAATTTTACAAAGAGCAGTTTGCCAAGGCCGAGGATGAAGCAACCGCCAAGCTCTTTGAAGTCCTCATGAAACAGGAGAGCTACCACTACAAAACCGTTGAGAACGTCGTGGAGATGGTGCGCAAACCGCAATGGTGGGTGGAAGATGCCGAATTCAATCCGCACGACAGCGAATATTATTAAGGGCGCACAAAAGAGGCTCTCTCCTGTTGATCCTGCCCTGCCCGGGGCCAGGCGCCGGGATTGACCAGCCATTATGGACCAGGACAACTGCTTTCTGCCCAAAGAGCAGGAGCGGCGGCGCCGCAGGTCACCGCTTTGGCTGCTCAACCACCTTGTGACCCTGGCCCCCGTGCGACAAGGTGGGGACATGGATCTGGTCGAGCATTTCATTGATGCCACTGAACACCTCCCGCATGTCCCGGGACAGCTCCTCGCCGCCACTGCAGCGCCGCCTGGTATCCCCCTGGCGCTGAGCCAAAATGACCGCGTGGATTTCCTCCAAAGGCCTGACCACGCGGCGGCCCAGGGTGTGGATGAAGATCAAGCCCATGAAGAAGGCACTGGCCGCCATAAAGACGATGCCCCAGGCCCCGGCATATCCCAGTTGCTGGGCATTCCGGTCTGCCCTGACCATGGCTTCCCGGTTTATCTGGCCCAGCCAGACAAGGGCGCTCACCAGCTGCTGACGGGCGCCAGGGTCGCCGAGAAAGGCGTCACCTGAGACTGCCTTGATGCGATCAAGGGCGGCACCTTCGTTTACTTCGGTGATGTTCTGGCTGGCCCGCAGCAGGGCCGCTTGAAATTGCAAACGGAGATCTTGACGATTTTCGACCCCCTCTGCCAGAGCCAGGGCGGCAATCATATCCTCGCTGGCCTGCAGGGATCGTTCATTACGCTCGATAATGATGGCAATAGCCGGCGCCATCCGCATAAAGATGCCCACCGCAGCCAGGGCCATGAGCAGATTCAGCCCCACCATCATCCAGGCCCCCAATCGGACAGCATGTGCAAGTCGCATCTCAGACCCCTTTTAGCAATTTTGGGATGGCTGATTCCTTGGAAACGATGACCAGGTTATCATTCTCCTGCAGCGGCTCACTGGGCGAAGGCTGCACAACGCGGCTTGGCGATCCTCGTCGTACCGCAACCACCATCACCCCAAAGCGCTTTGGCAGGGCAAGCTCCATCAGGCTTTTGCCGATCATGGCAGGATGCACCTGTATTTCGGTAAGTTGCAAATCCTCACCCAGGGGCATATCCGCCACCACGTTTCTGTAGATCAAACGATTGGCAAAACGCTTGCCGAATTCATGCTCCGGATTCACCACCAAATGCGCCCCCACCAGTTGGAGGATACGCTGATGCAGGAGATTATTGGCGCGGGCAATAATCCACGGCGCCCCCATTTGCCGCAGGAGCGCCGTGCAGATAATGGAGGCCTCCTTTGAATCGTCACCAATGGCGCACACCGACGAATCACGCTTGCCGGGCTGGAGAAGGGCAAGCTCTGTTTCATCGGTGGCGTCCATGACCAGGGCCTCGGTTGCAAAGGCCGCGGCCTCCTCCACCAGATTTTTCTGCCGATCAACAGCAAGAACTTCTGCACCCTTATCCGAGAGGGTGCGAGCCAATGACATGCCAAATTGACCGAGGCCGATAATGAGTATCTGTTGCGACATAATTTCAATCCTTACGTTAGGGTAATGCGTGCATCAAGGTAACGAGAAACGGCTCCGGGGCGGTGCTCGCTCAGGAGCATAAATAATGTCATGGGGCCGATACGGCCAATGAACATGGCCAGCATGACAATGACCTTGCCGATGCCGTCCAGGGCATCGGTGGCGCCGGTGGACAGACCCACGGTGCCCAGGGCCGATGTTACTTCAAAAATGAGATCCCGGCTGGAAATCTGCTGGGTGGTTTCCAGCATGATCACCATGACAAACCAGATCAATATACCGGAACCCATGATGGTGATGGCGCGATTAATGGTGGCCGGTGAAATGCGGCGCTTATAGGCCACCACCTCATCGCAACCCACAATGCTTGCCCAAAAGGTCATGGCCAAGACGCCCACCGTTGTGGTTTTGGCGCCGCCGGCCGTTCCGCCGGGACTGCCCCCAATGAACATGAAAAAGAGCATGACCAGGAAGGTGGGCCCTATGACCCCGCTGATATCCACCGAATTGAAGCCGGCTGTGCGCAAGGTGACGGATTGGAACCAGGCGTTGTGTATCTTGTCCACCACGGACAATCCCGCCAGAGCGCCGCTCCATTCCAGGGCCAGAAAGAAAAAAGTGCCGCTGACCAGGAGCACGGCGGTGGTGATCAGGGCCAGGCGGGCAACCAGGGGAACAGATTGGCCGGCCAGCCAGCGCGGCACCATGAGGCTGGTGGCCGGGGCCAGGCCGCCAAAGACAATGAGGATTGCCACCACATGGAGAACCAGAGGCTGGCCCTGGTAGTCCACCAGACTGTTGCTTTGCAAGGCAAAGCCGGCATTACAGAAGGCCGAAACTGCGGTGAATAAGCCGCGCCAGACAGCTTGCCACAACGGATCGCCCAGGGAGAAAAAAGAGCCGGCCAGAACAAGCGCCCCCACTGCTTCGGCCACAAAGGTGACTTTGATGATGGTAACCAGCGACACCAGGAGATCGTGATGACCGCTTTCTGTCATGGTCATCAGCATACGTTCATGCCGCAGGCTCAGGCGCTGCCCCATGGCGTGGAGGGCCACCGTGGTAATGGTCATGATCCCCAGGCCCCCCAGCTGGATTAAGAGCAGAATCAAAAGCTGTCCGAACCAGGTGAAGGCCTGGGGGGTGTCCACCACAATAAGGCCGGTGACACAGACGGCACTCACCGCAGTAAAAGCGGCATCCACCAAAGAAAGGGCCTTGAGAGGCGTGGTGCCGGGTAAGAGCAGCAGGAGGGTGCCCAAGAGAGAAAGGGCCAGAAATGTGGAGAATAACATCCGGGCAGGGTCATTGATAAGAACTTCCCACCACGGGCCATGCCGCTCAGGCGCCGGCGCTGAGTGGGGCAGAAGCAGACTTGTCACAAGGCCCAGGCCGAAGATAACCAGGCGGGCATGGCCGAGGAAAAAAGCCAGGCCCACTGCCCCGGCAGCCAGCCCAGGCACAATGAGCCAGGCCGGGCTCTGGCCCTCTATTGCACGGCGCCACTGCCAATGCGCCACCAGGATCTGGGTTACCAGGGCCGATACCGTCAGGGCGACATCACTCAGGAGATGGCCGCCGGCATCGACAAAGAAGGCAACCACAACCAGCAGCGGCGCTATGATTGCCGACCAGCGTGCCTGCAACAACATGCGGTGCACGTCCAGGGGGCGCCCCCCCTGCTCTTTTTTTGGCCTCCGGAAATCCACCAGGGCGTACCCGGCACTGATGACGGCCACGGCTCCCAGAAGGGCGGCAAGAGGATCTGCGGCAAGATAGGGAAAAAGCGCAGCAGCGCCGGTTAGGACGGCCAGCCCCCCCAACAGCCGGGCCAGCCCGGGCCGCCGCCGGAAGAAAAAGGCAGACGCCAGGCACGAGATGGCAGCAATTGCCGCTGTTGCCAGACGCCAAAAGGGCGGCAGGCCACTGCCGGTCAGGGCAGCGGCAAAGATAAAAGGGGCCGGAGCCAGGGCCATTAATGCCCCCTCAACCCCTACCTGTCTCAAGGAAAAACGCGACGAATCTCTCATGGCCGGCAATTATACCCGCATCCTCCCAATTGTCCACACAACCTTGTGCCGCTGAAGGGCCCGGCCGATTATCCGGATATCCGGCTACCTAGAAAAGCCCGGTAGGCGGCCGCCATCTCTCTCTGAGCCCAATCCGTCTCACAGGTAGGGCAAAAAAAGCCGACAGAATCGGTCGCGCATGAGAGTCAGCAGATTTCCGGCCCGCGCCTGGGCAGGCAGCAACGGTTTTGCGGCCCCGATTTTTCGGGCACATATCTTCTGCAGGGCGCCTGCCAGTTCCAGATCATAACATTCCATATTAAACTCGAAATTGAGGGTCAGACTGCGGGCATCCCAATTTGCCGACCCCAGGAGCACCCAGGCGCCATCAACCACCATAAGTTTGGAGTGATCAAAGGGGGGCGGGGACATAAAGACCTTACAGCCGGCGGCAAGCACCTCCTCCAGCCCTAGGCCGGCCGCCCACTTCACCATGCGAAGATTGGGCTGCGCGGGCACGAGTATCTGGACGTCGATGCCCCGCAAAGCAGCCACGCTAAGAGCAGAGAGCAGCTCTGCGTCCGGCAGAAAATAGGGGGTGACGATCTGCACAGATCTCCTGGCCGCGGCCAGGGCCCCCATAATAACCAGGCGAATCTGGTCAAAATCTTCATCCGGACCGTCGGCAATGCCCCGGGCCAGCCCCGCACCAACCTCGGTAAGAGAAGGGAACCATTTCTGCCCGGTCAGTTTTTCGCCGGTGGTAAAGGCCCAGTCTTCGGCAAATATTTTCTGCAGCTGCGCCACCACCGGCCCCTCAATATGGAAATGGAGATCGGCAATGGGTTGCCCAGGTGGCGGCTCGAGAACATGACCGGCCTGGATATTCATGCCGCCGGTGAAACCGCTCTTACCGTCCACCACCAGAAACTTCCGGTGATTGCGGAGATTGAGGTACTGGAAGCGCCAGGGCAGCATGGTTTGCATGAAACAGGCCACCGGGATGTTGTCCCGCCGTAACCCCCTGGTAATGGGAGGCAGTGAATACCTGGCGCCTACCCCGTCCAGCAGAACCCGGACCTCCACCCCGGCATCCCGGGCCTCCTTGAGGGCCGTCCGGAAGCGATTGCCCCACTGGTCATTGGCAAAGATGTAGGAGCATAGAGAGATCGAGTGTCTGGCTGCCTTTATGCGGGCAAGCATGAGGGGATATGCCTGGTCGCCATTCACCAGGGGCACCAGGCTATTGCCGCGCAGCAAAGGCTGCCGGGTCACCTTTTCCGTCATCCGGCAGAGCATGGCCAGTCCGCCTGCAGCGGTGCAGAAAAGGTCCTCCACCTGGGGGACCGAAACCACGGAACCCGCTGCCGGTAAGGGCACAATTGCCCGGGAGGCATAACGGCTCTTGGCCCGTCGCCGGATTCTGTTGACGCCAAAAAACCAATAGAGGACCACGCCCAGCAGAGGGGAAAACCAGACCAGCCCCAACCAGCCGGTGGCGGCACGGGTATCCTTCTTATGCAGCAGGATATGGGCGGCAGTGGTCACGATAACGGCCAGGCCCAGCACGGTGAGCAGATAGGGCCACATGACTTCAACGACATCTCTGATGGGCATAGATTATCCTCCCTTGTGAACCCTTGGCGTTTCCTCTATACTCATTTAAAAACGGCGGTAAGAGTGCCAAACAGAGGCGCCTGGCGTCTAACTACGGGAGGATGCATGAAAAATATCATCACCAATTATTGGGACAGCCACTCGGCAACAATCATGTTAATAGGCTACAACTTCCTGTTGGCAATTGTTATTTTGGTGGCCACTTTTTTCATTGCCAGGACCCTTCACCACACAATCTATCACGGCAAGGGCAAGGCTGCCCGACTTGATGCCACCCTGCGCCCTGTTTTTGCCGCCCTCTGCACCTATCTTGTCTATGTCGTGGGCCTGGTTATAGCCCTTGACATCTTCGGGGTCAACACCACCAGTTTCATCGCCCTTCTGGGTGCTGCCGGCCTGGCAGTGGGCCTGGCCCTAAAAGATACCCTCGCCAATATCGCGGCAGGCACCATGCTCCTTATTCTGCGGCCATTTCGCGTTGGCGATTTTGTCGAATTCGGGTCAACAATGGGGACAGTGAAAGAGATCAACCTCTTTACCACCATTCTGGAAACCTTTGACGGGCTCTATGTTGCTGCCCCCAACGGGGAGGTCTGGAGCCATACCATCACGAATTACAGCCGCAACGGTACCCGGCGACTGGACCTGGTTGTCGGCATTTCCTATGGTGATTCCATGGATGTCGGCCTGGAGGTCTTGCGACAGATAGCTGCCACTGAACCGCGATTCCTGAAGGAGCCCGCTCCCCAGGCCATGGTGGTGGCCATGGCCGACAGTTCCGTCAATCTCCAGCTCAGGGGCTGGGCCACTAATGACGATTACTGGTCGACCCTCTGGGACGTCAATAAACGACTCAAAGAAGAGGTGGAGGGGGCCGGTCTGACCATTCCCTTTCCCCAGCGCGACCTCCACATTGTGAACGGCGAAAAGCAGCCCCTCCCCGCCTAACTGCCCGGCTTCAAGAGCGCCTGAATGCCGTTTTGGCACATTTCGGGCAAGGCGGGATGCGGCCCGGTTTTTTCAGGTGCAGCTCTGCCCCGCAGTTTGTACAGGTGAAGGCCCCGCCGTGGGTGACTTCGCCTGTCTTATAAGAGAGTGAGCTGTCGAGCCTGTCACTCAGGCTCTTGGTCCATTCACTCAGGCCCCTGGTGACGTTGAGCAGAAAAGAACCACCCTTATCAACAGAGAATTCTTTGACATATTCCGCCTCATTGGCAATCTCCCGCCAGAGGGCGCCGCCCTTGTTCCGCCACCGGGTAAAATCTTTGCGCGTCTCCTTGATATCCTCGTCCACCTTGGGTTTGATCTGGCTGACGGTGGAGGCAATATCTTTTTTCAGAGCAGCACCGGCCCGGGAGATACCCTCTTTTGAGTACTCCCCCATTTCTTTCAGCTCGGCCATGGCCTTTTCCATGGCCGAACTGACCGACTCACTGTTGATCTTCTCATTGAGTTCCCCCAACGTTTTGCTGAGCCGCTGCCGCAGTTTTTCATAAGCAGCCAATTCCTCTTCAACGGCCTTGTCCTCTTTTTTATCCTTATCCATGAGCGCTCCTCTTGTCAGAAAATATAAACAACGTGCCAGGCTGGCTGCTGTTCTTCATCCATCCTACCAGTAGCACTCTGATTTTATAAACATTATTTCAAGGGTGGAGGGAAGAGTCGTGCAGCGACGCCGCACCAAACCGGGCGATCTCCGGCAGCAGCTGGTTCAGCGCCTTGTTGGTCGCCGCCACCCCTCCCTGGGGATCAGCACTTTCTGTGGCCAGGCTTTTGGCAAAGATTTTTGTGGCCACAACCCGGTCAGCAACAATGAGCTGCAGGCGCAAAGCCAGCTGCAGCTGGCTGCTGCCGTCCCCGGCAAAGACCTGGCGCAATCGGAGCACTTCCGTTTCCAGACGAAGATCCGTGGTGGCCGCTGTGGGCGCCATGACCACGGCCCGGTAGGCCCCGCTTTCTTCCAGGGCCTTGACCAGAAGGGGGTGCAGCATGCTGCCGGGTCTATCGGCCCAGCGGTGGTCCCGGTAATATTCGATCTTGCCGCTTTGCCGCATATAGGCCATACGGGCGGTATCATAGCCGGCAACCGCCCTGGGCATGCTGACCAGCAAAACAGCTGTGGCCGCAGGGTCTGGGACCCGGCTCTCCAGGGGTAAAGCCACCTCAAATATATAGGTGGCCGGGGCAATTCTATCCTGCTGGCCCAGAGAAATACAGGAGGCCTGCAGGAGCATGATGCCTAAAAAAAGGCTCTGCGCTAAAAAAAAGGGTCTGCCCTGCTTCGGTAATGGTCGCATTATTCCCCCTTTTGCGGGTGTTCTCCAGGACCTGGAGGTGATTGGGGACGTCCCACGAGGAGACTTTCCGGATGGTCTGCAAGCGTTGCGGTGAGATTCTCCAGGCGCTGGATAAGACGCTGCAGATCAGTGGCGAGGATGCGCACCTGGTGGCCCCCCTCTTCCATAAATTGCGCTATGCCCTGGCTGCTGGTGGTGGTGGCACTGCCAATATCCACGCTTTGCTGCCGAACCTCATTGGCCATCTGCTCCAGTGCTGTGCCGGCCTGACCCAGGCTCTCCAGCAGTTCGGGAATGTTGTCACTGGCTGCTGCCCCTTGTTCCAAGATATAGGCCGCGGCCTTAAACGTCTCTCCCATGGACTCGGTTTGGCCGCTGAGTGAATTCAGCAATTCTTCCAGGCGGCCCAGGCTTTTGTTTATGGCCACCTTGTTGGGGCCGCTGATAAATTCATGGACGCTGTCAGAGGTTTGGGTGAGGCTGGTAAGCAGCGCCGTAATACCCTCATCCATGCGGGTAAGGAGGGAGGGACCGCTTTGGATCTCCGGATAGGGCTCTTGCCGGCTCGGCTTTAAGAGCGGGGCGTCTTGACTGGGGCTGGTCAGGTTAAGATAGGCAATGCCGGTGAGTCCCTGCATCTCAATGGTGGCCAGGGTGTTTTGGCGGACAGGGGTGTTGGGTCTGATTTCCAGTAAAATTTTCACCTGATCAGGGTTTTCCGGGTCCAGGCGAAGCCGGGCCACCCGGCCCACGTCAACACCATTGTACTTTACCGGTGCTTCCGGGGAGAGCCCTGAAACAGAGTAGGTGGTATAGACCAGATAGGTATTGTAATCTTGGGTAGCGGGCCGCAAGGTCAACCAGGTGATGCTGGCCAGAAAGGCGAACCCCAGGACGAGGACAAAGATACCGACCAATAGATAATTTATGCGTGTTTCCATACCTTCTCCCTATCCGTTTTTTGGACCCCGGTCACCATGAAAGAAGGAACGGACCAGGGGGTCAGGGCTGGCCGCCACTTCTTTGAGGCCGCCAAAAGCCACCAGAGTGCCCCGGCCGAGCATGGCTACCCGATCCGCCATTTTCCATATTGAATCCAGATCATGGGTGACCATGAGCACCGTCAAAGCCAGGGAGTGCTGCAACTCCAGAATAAGATCATCCAAGGCGCTGGCACTCACCGGATCAAGGCCGGAGGTGGGCTCATCAAGAAAGAGCAGCTCCGGATCAAGGGCCAGGGCCCGGGCCAGGCCCGCCCGTTTCCGCATGCCGCCGCTCAGCTCGCTGGGATATTTGGCGCCGACCTCGGCGGCTAATCCCACCAGCCCCAGCTTCAGGCAGGAGAGTTCCCTGATCATTTTAGGGCTCAGGTCGGTATGTTCCTTGAAGGGAAAGGCAATATTTTCAAGGATGGTCATGCCGCTGAACAGGGCGCTGTATTGAAAGAGCATGCCGATGCGGCGGCGCAGAAGATGCAGCCCTTGATCGTCAATTGCCGCCAGCTCCTGCCCCAACACCTTTATGGAGCCCGAGGTGGGGCGCAGCAACATCAGCATGGCCCGCAACAGGGTGGACTTGCCGGTGCCGCTGCCCCCCACCAGGGCGGTTACCTCATTGGCCCTGATAGCCATGTTGATATCCTCATGGATCTGGGTCCCCCCCAAGCGGGTATGGACCCGGCGCAGCTCAATGACGTTTGGGTGGGAAGCGCTCTCTTTCATATGCCTATCCAGCTGAAGACGATGGAAAAAAGGGCATCGGCAATGATCACCAGAAAGATGGCCAGCACCACACTTGAGGTTGTTCTTGCCCCGACATTCTCCGCACTCCCTTTGGCCATAAAGCCCTGATAGCACCCCACCATGACAATGATGACGGCAAAGACAGGGGCCTTGCTGATGCCGATCAGATAAGACTCCATGGTCAGGGCAGCAGGCAGGCGCTGCAGAAAAGCGGTACTGCTGACGTCAAGCATCAGACCTGCCATGAGCATACCGCCGAGAATCCCCAGAAAATCGGCATAGAGGGTGAGGAGCGGCATGACAATGAGCAGGGCCGCCAGTTTGGGCAGGACCAGAAGCTCCACCGGGTCAAGGCCCAGGACCCTGATGGCATCAATTTCCTCGGTGACCTGCATGGTGGCGATTTGGGCCGTGTAGGCGGAACCGGTGCGGCCGGCCACCAGAATCGCGGTAATCAGGGGCGCAAATTCCCGGGTCATGGAGAGGGCCACCAGGTCGGTTATGTAGATGGAGGCCCCGTACTGCTGGAGCTGCACCCCGCCCTGGTAGGAAATGACCACACCGATCAAGAAGGTGAGCAGACCAATGATGGGCAGGGCCTGAAAGCCTGCTGATTCAATGTTGGCGGCCATATCCCGCCAGCGGAAACGTTGGGCGCTGGAGATCATTCTCACCGAGGCCAATGCTGTCTCGCCGGTGAAAGAGAGGAACTGCAGGGCAGTGCTCCCTTCCTCCACGGCCCTCATCCCCAGTCTTGCCAGGGGGTTGATATACGCGGGGCTGGCCGCCTGGGCAGGGGGATGGGCTGAGACCAGCTCAAAGAGGGAGGCGTGCTTTGCCGACAGTCCGGAGAGCGTAACCTCTTTACCGGCGCGGCGTCCTTTTTCAGCGAACCGAAAGAGGAGCCAAGCCCCTGCCGTATCGAGCTGCTTGAGGCCGCTTGCCTCAATACTGATTGCCGGGGCAGGTGGCCAGACAAATTTTTCAAGATCATTTTCAATGGCCGCCGCAAAGGCCAGGGTCCACTCACCCTGACACAAGAGATGCCCCTCCGCTGTGCTGTGCAGGGGGGGGGGCTGTTTTCTCTGATCGGCTTGATCTTTCATGGCAATGACCGGCAGGGCAAGAGAGCGGCGGCGATGCACAGGCAGGTCAAATCACCCCTACCCAAAAAAGAGCGTCAGCAACCTGAAAGCTGACAGCTTAAACACCAGTAAAATGTATAATACTTGGCCGGGAGGGGGAGTGCAAGAAACAGTGGCCCGGGGAAAGGGCAAGGGCCTTTTTCGCTATGGGTAAAAATTGACTGGCCAATCAAAAACTGGTTTTAGTATACAATGGAGTGGAGAAATCCAGGCGGGTGATTGCCGGCCTGGTCGAAACAGGCGCATACTGCGTTACCCCGCTGTAAAAGGGCCCACGAGCTGGTTCCTCAGCCCTCCTGATCTTCTTCCCGGCCCAGACCGATTAGCGGCTCTCCTCTTCCGGCGCCAAGGTTTATGAAAATATTTTCCCGTCGCAATTCCATCCTGCTCGTCCTGGCTGCCCTGGCAGTGCTGGCTGTGGTGGGGCTGCGCACTTTTCTGGCCGGGCCCTATCTGCAGCAGGCCATCACCACCTATCTGGCCAAGGAGTATGACCTACAGACCACCATAGGTTCCTATGGCGGTGACCTTTTTCGCACCTTCCTCTTTAAAGAGGTCCTCTTCACCCAAGGGCCACCGGAAGATCTCCAGCTCTCCGTGGCCATCCACAGACTCAGAGTCCGCTACTTTCTGCCGGCCCTGGTCCGCGGCCTTGAGCCTTTTCTCGACACCCTGGTCATTTCCGTGGACGGAGTGGTGGCCCGGATCAATATTCCTCCCACCAGCGGCAAAAAGACCAAAGAGACGCCTTTTGAGCTGGCCCAATACCTGCCGGCCAGCCTGCCCCGGCTGCAGATAGATGATGCCCTGATCAGTGTGCAGGCAGAGGATTTCGCCTTCTCCTCCGCCCAGACATCCCTCTTCATCGGCGCCAAACAGCAAGGCAGCCAAGCCCTGTTGCTCACCTTGCCTGATCTGGAGACCACAATAGCCCAACAGAGCCTGCCCCTCTCCTCCCTGAGGATGGGGCTGCGCTATGCGCCGCAAAGCCTTGTCCTTAAAGATCTGGCGGTCAACCACACCCCTGTTGCCGGTACGGCCAGGGCAGATTTCAACACCCAGGCCAATACCATCGGGCTCAGCGGCCGGTTTGATCTGGAACAAGGGGGTGTCGACTTTACGGCCGAGGGCGGCGCCTCTGCCCTGGCCCTGCAACTCCATGTAGACAAATGGCCGCTGCCGGCCAAGCTGATCCGTCTGGCCGCCCCTTCCCTGCCCCCCGTGCGCGGCCTGCTCACCGGCTCCCTGCAGGCCACCATGGAGCCGGGCCGACTCCTGCAGAGCCTGGAGAGCGAGCTCTCCCTCAGCCTGGAGAGCGGTCAGGTGGGGTCCATCCCCGCCGGCGTCCGCCTGAGCGGTCACACGGCCCAGGGTCTCCTGGCCGTCAAAGACCTTGATATTGAGGCGGGCGACAACCAGTTCACCCTGAGCGGGGCGTCCCTGCCGCTAAACGTCCTTGACCAGGATCTCCTGGCCATCTTGTCCCAGACGGCCATTGAGGAGTTTAGCCTGGCCGCCGCAGACCTGCCCGCCCTGCAGGGCCTGGCCCAGGCCAAGGCGGACCGCCAGGGGGCCGGGCAGGAGATGCCCCCCCATCTGCTGCAGGTGGACGGCCGCTGGCACGAGAGAGAGATCATCATCACCAGCGGCCGGCTGCAGATGGCGGATTCGACCCTCATTGCCCAGCAGGCCCGGCTCACCCTGCCCGCCAGTCCCCCCTTGACCAGCGCGCCCTTGCGGGCCGATCTCACCGTAGAGATCAAAGAGCTGGCCACCCTGGCCGATCTGGGCCTTCCCCCCTCCCTCAGCGGCCAGCTGGCAGGCTCTCTCCAGTTGCAGGGCAGCCTGGCCGCGCCGCAGGCGGAATTTTCCCTCACTGCCTCCCGTTTCTCCTATGCTGACTACCCAGCCGGCCAGCTGGCGGCAACGGGCCGGGTAGACCGCCAGTCCCTCCTGCTCCGCGCCCTTGATCTGCAGGTGGGCCCGGACCAGATAGAGCTGGCCGGCCATTATAGTTTTGCGGACCAGCACTTGCTGGAAGTGCGCGCCAAGGCGATTATTACGGAGATCGCCGCCTACCAGACCCTCTTCAACCTGCCTGAGGAGAGCAAGGGCAAGCTCCGCCTGGAGGCCCGCCAGCCCCCCAAAGGCAGACTCCTGGTCACGGCCAGAGCGGCAAAAGGTGCCATCGGCAAGACCGCCTATGACCATATCACCTTGGAAGTGGCAGAGCTGGGGGAAAAGCGCTACCAGCTGGAGGCCGAGGCCGGGGCCACCCTGGGCACGGCCAGCCTGGCCGGCACTCTGGAGATCGATCCCAAGGCCACCACAGTGCAGCTCAGCCGCCTCTCCCTGGCCCGGCAGGATCGCCACCTGGATCTGAGCCAACCGGCCACCATTCTCCTTGACCAGGATCAACAGCGCCTGCAGATTGACAACCTCACCCTGAGCGGCAGCACCGAGTCCATTACCATCCAGGGCGTTCTGGGGGGGGCTTTAGAAAACGATCTGCATATTACAGCCACCGGCCTGGAAAGCAGGGGCTGGCTGAGCAGCCGGGCCGATCAGGACTATCTCTTCAGCGGCGGCAGCGCCAAGATCGCCATCACCGGCACCGCTGCCGCCCCCCGCATCACAGCCACGGGCGCGGCCGCCCGCGTCGAGTTCCCGCACCTGACGGCCCCCCTGCAGGGTTCCTTTGCCGTTGATATTGCCAAAAGCGGTATCGTCATCCGCAAATTTGCGTGGCAGAACAAAAACAACCAGCACCTTACCGCCCAGGGCCAACTGCCTTATGACCCTTTTGCGCAGAAAATTCTGGCCACCCCCCTTGACCTGCAGGTGGACTTCAACCTGCCCCAGACCACGGTGCAAAGCGGCGACACCGATCTGGAGAAGCTGGCCAGCGGCAATATTACGGCCCTGCTCAGCCTCTCCGGCACCCTGCAGAGGCCCCAGGGGCAGTTCACTGCCGAGATCAAGGATCTGGCCCTGCCCTTCCTGCCGGCACCCTTGACCCATGAGCTCTTTTCAGCCCGCTGCAACATCCGCCTCGCCGAAGATCAGCTCACCATCAAGACCTTGCAGCTGGAGGCCCGCGATTTCGTCATAAACGGCGCCGGCAGATGGACGGGCCTAACCGGCCTGGGCGATCTTTTGGCAACCGACGCCAGCCATACCCTGCCCGGAGACCTGGACATCCGCCTCACCACTCAAATGGCTGATATCGGCTGGCTCACCGCCAAAAGTAGAACAATCAGACGCCTCAAGGGCCAGGTGGAGGCGACCCTGGCGGCCACCGGGCCGGCCGCCGATCCCGCCTTGAGCGGCACCCTCGTCTTGAGGGCTGGCGAACTCCGTGTCCCAACCATACTGCCGGCCATGGAATCCATCACCGCCCAGGTGACCCTGGCTGGCCACACCGTGCAGGTGGAAAATATCAGCGGCCAGCTGGGGGGCGCCCCCTTTAGCCTCTCCGGCACCCTGAGCCGTGAAGAGGAGGGGGTGCAGGTCGATGCCCGCCTGGAAGGAGAGAATATCCTTTTTTTCCGCGACCAGGACATGAAGATCCGCGGCGACACCGTACTCACCCTGAAGGGGGCGCTGGCCCAGATGAAACTGGCCGGCGACATCTGGCTCACGGACAGCCGTTACACCCGCAATGTTGATTTCCTGGGATTCTTACGGCAATCAGCCCCCTCTCCAAAGCCCCAGGGGGAGCTCTTTTCCCTGAGTGAGCCGCCCTGGCGCGACATGCAGTTCCAGGTCCGCATCCACAGCCGGGAGCCTTTTGAGTTACAGAACAATCTGGCCAAGGGTTCGGTGCGGCCGGAACTGCTGCTGGCCGGCACCGGTGAATTGCCGGTTTTAACCGGAGAGATCTATGTGGATCCCATCCGCATCATGGTGCCGGCCGGCAGGATCATGGTGGATGGCGGCCTGATCCGCTTCAGCCAAGAGCAGCCCGACCTGCCCACCTTCAACCTTACCGGCAGCGCCAGGCTGGCCGGCTATGATATCAGCATGCAGATCCAGGGCTCAGCCGCTGAACCCGTTATCATCCTCTCCTCCATTCCGCCACTGCCTGAAGACGAACTGCTGCTTCTGGTTCTCACCGGGACGCCGCCCAGCAGCGGCGCGGGCCAGGGGCGGGAGTCCGTGGCCGCTATGAACATGGCCATCTACCTGGGCCGCGGCCTGCTGGCCGACTGGTTTGGCGGCGACCCCCTGGAGAGCGACGAATCGGTCCTGGACCGCTTTGAACTGAATATCGGCCGCTCCATCAGCAGGAGCGGCGAAAATACGGTGGAGGCGCAATTCCGGCTGGCGGACGGCATCCTCTACCCCAATGACCATCTTTTCCTCACCAGCGAAAAGGACGTCTATGACGACTTTAATGCCGGTATCAAAATAATCTTTCGGTTCCAATGACATGCGGAAACACATTCTTTCAGCCCTGTTGCTGCTCTTGACGGCAGGGGTGGGCCTGCTGAGCCCCCCCCTTGCTGGCGGCCAGACCACCGTTTTCCAGGAGGCTTCTCCGGCCCGGGAAGGAATCCCTGTAGAACCACTTGCTCTCAGCAGCCGCTTTGTCGGCAATAGCCGCCTTGCCGAGGCAGAACTGCGGGCCGCGGCTGCCCTGGAGCTTACTGACCTGGCGGCAAACGGGTACCAGCAATATCTGGTTGATGACGCCGCCTTTCAGATGAAGATCGCCTATCAGAAGGCGGGATTTGCCTTTGCCGCTGTTGACTATGCGGTAGAGCGTCAGGAGCAGGAGATGGTGGTCACCTTCACCATTACCGAAGGTCCCTTGGTGCTCATTGACAGAATTCTCTTTGCAGGCAATAGCGCCTTCAGCGCCGAAAGGCTTCGGGCCTTTTTTGAGGGCAGGGGCACCGGCCTGCTCGGCCTGGGCCAGCAGCCCTATGTGGAGAGCGACATCAGTGCTGCCACCAGCGCGCTGCGCGACCTCTACCACCGCCGCGGCTATTTGCACGTCCGCATCCAGGAGCCGCCCCGCCTCCGTTTTTCCGAGGCCCGTGACCGGGTAACCATCAGCGTGGTTATTGAAGAAGGCCGCCCTTATGTTATCAGCGCTGTGGAATATAGCGGTGATCTGCTGGCCGCGGCCCAGGAGGAACTTGACCAGGCGACCCAAGAGCTGGTGGGCGAACCTTATTTCCGCCGCCGCAAACTCCTGCTCAAAAGCCGGGTGCTGGAGATCTACGGCAATCTGGGGTTTGCCGATGCCCTGGTGGAGGTGGGTGAGCAGGAGCAGGAGGGGGAGGTGCTCCTCTTGTGCCGCATCCAGAGCGGCCCGCAGATAACCATCAGCGAGATCACCATCTCGGGCCACATCCGCACCCGGCAGAGCTTTATTATGGAGCGGCTGGCCCTGGAGAGGGGTGAACCCTTCAGCCTCAGCCGCAAACGGCAGAGCTTCAGCAACCTTTACCAGACCGGTCTTTTTTCGCGGGTGGGGATCAACCTTGCCGGCAATGGAGATGAAGGCAGCCGGATCCTGGCCGTGGAGGTGGAGGAGGCCCCGGCCCGGGAACTCTTTTTCCATGTGGGCTGGGGCTCCTACGAAATGCTGCGGGGCGGCATGGGCTTTCAAGACAGCAACATGTTCGGTACCGGCCGCACCCTTCGGCTGGAGGGCAATGCTTCGACGCGCAGCGAAAACATCGAGGCCACCGCCATCGATCCCTGGCTGCTGGGCCATGACATCATTGCCACTGTCCCCGTCTATTTCCGACGCCGCGAAGAACCCTCCTTTACCCGCCGGGAAATAGGGAGCTCCATCCTGCTCACCAAAAAAATCAGCGCGGCCCTGGAAGTGGGCCTGGGCTATCTCTATAAGCAAACCACGCTCCTGGCGATCAGCGCCGACCCAGAGGTGGAAGAGCCGGACAGCGACTACACCCTGGCCAGTGTCAAGGCCCAGGCCACCTGGGACAGCCGCAACGACCTCTTTTTTCCCACCCGAGGCCGGAAATTTTACGGCGCCCTGGAGGTGGCCGAACCGGCCCTGGGCAGCGGCATCTCGTTCTGGCGGCTCAGCGCCGGCATGCGTCACTTCATCAAGGTCACCCCTAAAACCACCCTGGGTCTGCGCTATGATACCGGTCTCATCCTGCCGGGCCGCAACCAGATCACCATCCCCCTGGGCGAACGGTTCTTCAACGGCGGCGAAAATTCGGTGCGCAGCTTCCGGGAATCTCAACTGGGCCCCCAGGACCTCTCCGGCGAGCCGCTGGGGGGCATGGCCTATAACGTGGCCACCATCGAGCTGCGCCGCCAGCTGGGCGACAAGACCGCCGTCACCCTCTTTGTGGATTACGGCAATATCGCCCCCAATCGCTCCCAGGATGAACTGAACCAACCGCCCTACAGCAGCCGTTCCCAGGTGATCTCCGACACCATGGATGACTATTTCCGCGATTTCCGGCCGGCCGTGGGCACCGGTCTGCTCTATCTGCTGCCCATTGGCCCCCTGCGCCTCGATTTTGCCTGGAACCCGGACCAAAATGCCGAACGGGGCGAAGACGAACTGACCATCCACTTCAGCATCGGCATGGCCTTTTGAGCGCCGCCTGGCCCGGGCACAGCGGCTCCCGGGCCTAACCAAGGGACTTTTTTACAAGCTAGTGTCATGTCACACTTGATATGTTATATAAAACTAGGTATGGTCAGAAAAAACGGAGAAGACCATGCCCAAGATCAAGTACAGGTTCTCACTGAGCCAAGAGGAGCGCGACGAGCTTAAGACCATTGTTGCCAAGGG
>JAGXFQ010000025.1 GCA_024637145.1 Desulfobulbaceae bacterium | reverse complement strand
TTTTAGCGTTGTTATTTCTTAATAACCAGGGCCAACAAACACGCTTGTCGGGCACATCGTGCCATGGCTAAAAAGTTTACGAAAGACAAAAAAATACATGACGTAAAATCAACGAGTTATCTCAAAACGGGAACTGCTGACGTTGTGCTTGACTTAACCTAATACGCGGAA
Organism: Desulfobulbaceae bacterium; assembly: GCA_024637145.1. GTDB lineage: Bacteria > Desulfobacterota > Desulfobulbia > Desulfobulbales > SURF-16 > BM506. Next base: position 33,607 of record JAGXFQ010000025.1, on the reverse strand, counting down.
ATTAAGAGAATACTTGTTGTTTTCACCAATCAACAGGAGGTTTTTTGAAGCTAATTTTTTCAAATCACGTCTTGCAGTCTGGGTTGTAACTCTACTGTATAATATTGAAAATGGCCTCTTTTCGTGAAGTTCTTTAATTGTGAATTCCACTGGATTGTCCAAGAGTAAAGATAGTAGTTCAAATTGCCTTGTTGTAAGTGTTTTCTGTTGCTTTTCGAAGCTGTAAAAATCTCTGAGAGAAAACTTCCTTATATAAAAAACAATTATCTGCTTTATCTTTTCCAAACTATCAACAGACGCTTCTAGGCAAAATCTCAAAAAAGGAGAGGCATCTTTTTTTGATTTTATTCCTCTTGAGAATGCATTGTAATATTCGTCAACATTCCGGTAATAATAATTAGACAGTTCGCGAGGAACATATTTTATATTTGAAGACTGGAGAAGAATAGCTTCAATCAACCTGGCTGTTCTGCCATTTCCATCCCAAAATGGATGAATGACACAAAAATGGTAATGAGATAGTGACGCTCGAATAAATGGGTCTAATTGTAAAATTTCGTCACTGTTTATCCAATCAACGAACTCCAACATCAAATTTTGTATATCCTCAATTATTTTAGGAGGAGTATACACCCCGCCGTGAGCTTTATCTCCAACATGCACAAGACCATTCCTGTATTTCCCGGGCACATTGTTTTCGTCTGGCACGTCGCTAGTTATTATTTTGTGAAGATCGCAAATGAGTTCTTCGGTTAGGAGAAAAGGTTCTTCAACCGGTTTAATACTGAAAAGGAGATTGTAAGCTTTTATGAGGTTCTTGATTTCTTGTTGGTCTTTTTTTGTATAAATTTCTAGATCTTCGCCTCTGGCAATTTTTTTTACATCATCACCAGTTATTGGGTTTCCCTCAATGGCGGCAGTGCCAGAAATAGAGCTGTACATTATATCTGGTTGAATTTGTGATGCCAGCTCAGGAAGAATCGGCAGATCAACAATGGTTTCGATTAAAACGTTAGCGCGTACCAAGAGGTTGTCAATTTGGGAAGGATCATATTTTTCACTAAAATAGAACTTCCCTGATTTGAATGTTAGAAATTCTCTCATAAAATACCTGCAAAATGTAACAAGAAATGTAACTAAAAAACTATCTAAATTCAGATAGTTGTGTTATTTTTAAGTTTATAAATGTCACACAAATAGTGACACAGGATTAATATAAAAGAAAGAAAAAAAGCCAAACCAGCGCATAAATTCAGATGGTGCACTTTGAACTTGAGTCTACCTTCACGAATCAGCCATTTACGTTTTAGCTGTCTTGGATTAAAGGCAAAATATTGAAGATATTTTATTAAAAAGGTACATGCAGCACCTAGTATGAGAGAACTTCAACTACAAAATAAACAACTTGCGGGAATGGGGAATTTCCGTGCGAGGAGGGTTCGATGTACAAAATTCTGTCTTTAGTGGTATTTTTTCTCTGTCTGGCGCCCGGCCAGAGCCTTGCCGCGTCTTTTTATTCGGCCGATGGTGACAAGTATAGCGTGGCATACAATAAACATGGCGCTGTTTTGACATCGGAGCATGACAAGTATTTTCCGAAAAATGCTGCTGGTTCGGATATGAAAAAAACAAAACTGCGCCTCTATCTTGGCGTCCAATGCGATGCCTACTCGGAAAACTACGGCAACGGCAAATGGGGGCAGTCACCGGGTGGCTTTGTCATCCGCTTTGACCATAAGGCCTTTGGCTTTATCCGCCAGGAAATTGCCGTGCCCCATGCGGGCAAGTGCACGCTCTCCCTGGAGTAGCAGCCCCTTGAAAAATCACGGCAATTGCCGCTCCCTTTTTGCAAGGGGTTGATAGGGCCTGAAGTGAGAGGTGTATCCATTATTCGGACAGTGCGGTAAGGTGCCTGGCCCACCCCTTGACGCAAGAGAGAGATCCATGAGTAAGACCAGTAAGACCGAACTTGCCGCCGTATTGATGCCGGATGGTTCCATTCAACTTGAGTGGGCGCAGCCTGTGGTCGGCGACCCCATGCCGAGCAGTCGGTCGTTGCAGCATGAAATTTACGGGCGGTATGTCGACGAACCGGAGGAATGGCTCTTTTTTCTCGGGTTCTGTGCCAAGAGTATTCCCCTGTCCCCCTCCCTGGCCTTCTGGCGCACATATTCCAGCCTTTTCATCCAAAAGCTCAAACGCACCCCGGGCTTGGAGGAGCTGGGCGCCCATGCCGTCATCCCCCTTGCTGACGAGGAACGCGGCCACCTGCTGGAATCGGCGCCCCTGATGCAAGGCGAAGAATATCTGACCGTAGCGACCCTCACCAAATTGTGGGAGGCGCTCCATGAGACATTTTACCGGCAAAGAGAGGCCTTTGGCGGGACGGTGGCGGATTTTTTCAAGGAGTACGGCCCCGATCTCCATCTTGTCGGGCGGATTTATTTCCATCTGGTGGAGAACAAGGATCATGCGTTGCCGTTTGCCTTTCTCGCCACCTATTCTACTCGCTTGAATGAGGCGGGGGAGTCCCGGCACCTGCCCTTGAAACATGCCTTGGAGGAGTACAAAGACGACAACGAAAAACTGCTGAAACTGCTGGTCACCGTTGATGATGCAGCCCAAAAAAGCGAACTGGTAGCTGCCCTGCGCGACAGCGGCGAATTGTTTTATCCGCTGGCCTGGTCGTCGCAAGAGGCTTATGTCTTTCTGCGGGAGATCCCGATCTACGAAGAGGCAGGCATTCTCTGCCGAATCCCTAACTGGTGGAAGAAAAAGAGCGCTGCCCTCACCATGCAGGTCAGAATCGGCGAAAAGACCCCGTCCATGGTCGGCATGAATGCCCTGCTTGATTTTTCTCCCCGGCTGCTGATCGGGGACACGGAAATCTCGGAGGAAGAGGCCCGCCGGCTGCTGCGCGAGTCTGAGGGGCTGGCCTTTCTGAAAAATAAATGGGTGGCTGTGGATCCGGAAAAACTGCGGCAGACCCTGGAGGCCTTTGCAAAGGCCTCAGCGCTGAATGCCGAGGAGGGCATGACGCTTCTTGGTGCTCTGCGCCTCTCCGTGAATCCGCAGAATCTGCTGGGCGAGGCGGCTGCCGATATTGCCGATGTCTCCCACGGTGAATGGCTGCAAACGGTCTTTGGGCAACTGCAGCGGCCCGAGTCCATGGCCAGGGTCAAAACCAGCCGGGCCTTTGCGGCCCGACTGCGCCACTATCAGCAGGATGGCCTCAACTGGCTTTTTTATCTGCACAAAATGAGACTCGGCGCCTGTCTTGCCGATGACATGGGGCTGGGCAAAACCGTGCAGATTCTGGCCTTTCTCGACGCGCTCAAAGTGGAAGCAAAGAAAGCCAAAAAGACGCCTGCCTCGCTGCTGGTCATCCCCGCTTCACTGCTTGCCAACTGGTCCGCCGAAATTGAGAACTTTGCCCCCCAGCTCTCCGTTTTTGTCGCCCACCCCGCTTGCCATCGACCGGCAAAGGTGCCGGCGCTTCCGGCCGCAAAGCTGGATGCCCTGGACCTGGTCATCACCACCTATGCCTTGGCCCAGAGGTATGCGTGGCTCCAGGAGTATACCTGGAACTATGTCATCCTCGATGAGGCCCAGGCCATCAAAAATCCCGGCACCAGACAGACCAGAGCGGTGAAGAGTCTTGCCGCCGCCAACCGGATCATCATGACCGGCACCCCGGTGGAAAACCGGCTCTCTGATCTCTGGAGCCTGTTTGATTTCATCAACCCCGGCCTTTTAGGCAACGCCAAAGAGTTCGGGGATTTCAGCAAAAAACTTGCCAACCATCCCGATGGCTACGCCGGGCTGCGTCGGGTGGTCAGCCCGTTTATTCTCAGGCGTCTGAAGACCGACAAGTCGATCATCTCCGATCTGCCGGACAAGGTGGAGATGAAGTCCTGGGCCGCCATGAGCAAGAAACAGACCGTCCTCTACGGCGAGGTCGTGGCCGGCATCCGGGAGGCCCTGGAACAGACGGAAGGCATCCAGCGCAAAGGGCTCATCCTGTCGGCGCTCATCAAATTCAAGCAGCTCTGCAATCACCCGTCGCAGTACCTGGGCCTGGACCATTTCGACGAGAAGGAGAGCGGCAAGTTTCAGCGGCTGCGGGAAATCTGCGAGACCATCCATGAAAAGCGGGAGCGGGTGCTGGTCTTCACCCAGTTCAAGGAAATGACCGGGCCGCTGGCGCGTTTTCTGGCCACCATTTTCAACCGCGAGGGCCTGGTGCTGCACGGCAGCGTGCCGGTGGGCAAGCGAAAAGAGCTGGTTGAAACATTTCAAGGTCGCGAGTATGTGCCTTTTTTTGTACTGTCCCTCAAGGCGGGCGGGGTCGGGCTCAATCTGACGGCGGCCAGCCATGTCATCCATTTCGACCGCTGGTGGAACCCGGCGGTGGAGAACCAGGCCACCGACCGGGCCTTCCGTATCGGCCAGCAGAAAAACGTCATGGTCCACAAGTTTCTCACCAGGGGCACCATTGAGGAAAAAATTGACCTGATGCTGACCGCGAAGGCAAAACTCTCCGATGAGGTGGTTGCCGCCTCCGGTGAAAACTGGCTCACCGAGATGAGTAATGAAGAACTGTTTGAACTGTTAACCCTGAAAATATAAGGAATAATGGGCATGAGTTACCGGGGATTTCCAAAATATGTCACGGTGGCCGAGAAAAAGGCCAAGGCGGCAAAAAAACGTGCGCAGCTCAGAAAAAAAATGCCGAAAATCGCGCCGGTCGTCATTGCCGGCAATACATTGGCCCGCACCTGGTGGGGCAAGTCGTGGAACAAAAACCTGGAGCGCTATGCCGATTACAGCAACCGCATCGGCCGGGGCAAGAGCTATGTGCGCCACGGCGCTGTCCTGGACCTTAAAATCCAGGGCGGCCGGGTGACTGCTCTGGTCCAGGGTACCAGGGCCAAACCCTATGAGGTGGTTATCCGCATTGCGCCGGTGGAAAAGGCCAACTGGAAGCGGATCAGAAAACAGTGCCAGGCTGAGCTGCGCTCCTTGCCGGATCTGCTGGCCGGCAAATTCCCCAAGGCGCTGGCTGAGATCTTCCTGGCCGAAGGCAAGGGACTGTTCCCGACTCCGCAGGAGATCACCTTTGACTGCTCCTGCCCGGACTGGGCCTCAATGTGCAAGCATGTGGCGGCCACCCTCTACGGCATCGGGGCCCGGCTTGATGAAGATCCGCTGCTGTTTTTCGCCCTGCGGCAGGCCGACACAGCGGAGCTGGTAGCAGAGGCCGTCAAGGACAAGAGAGGAGCGCTATTGGCCAGAGCGGCCGGCAAGAGTGCCAGGGTGCTCGATGATGCCGACCTCTCCGGTCTCTTCGGCATTGACATGGATGTGGCGCCTGATTTCAGCGGCGCTGCCCGGCCCCAGGCGGCCAAGCGCTCCGCCCCGGGAGAAAAGAGCGCCTCCGGGCCAGGCGCTGACGCCACCGGCGCGCTGAAAACAGGCCGCACCGCCACCCTCCTGGTGGAAGAGATTATCTGCAAAACCGCCACCGGCGCCACTGTGGCCATGATTGCGGCCGCAACCGGTTTCCCGCCCGCCAAAATTTACGCCATTACCAGCAGGCTCCGGATGCAGGGCCGGATCAGCTATATTGACCAGGGGATCTCCGGCCCGCCGTGATTTTGTGAGGGTGGTTCTCTTTGGCAGTTCTTTTTCTGCCTACCTCAGCCGCAGCCGGTGCCGGCGCCCTGGCAGCCGCTATCTGAGCAGCTCTTTTTGGCCCTTCTCTTTAAGCAATTCAGCCCCTCACCGGTGTAAATCGCCTGCAGGCCCGCTTCGATAAAGCCGGACATGGTTACCGGCTGGATGCCGGCCTCCTGAAAGATCTGGCGCGGCGAGTCGCCCATGTCACTGACCAGCACGGCCCGGCAGTCGTAGAGCAGCCTGGTCAGGGCCTGCCAGCGGCCGATGCCGCCGCCGGGCAGGGGGGCGGGGCGTTCCTCGATGAGCCTGTAGCCGTCACCTTCCTGGCCGTAGATGAAGAATTTGGTGGTCTCGCCCAGGTGCTGGTTGACCAGCATACCCTCCAGGCTCGAGACCGCCACATAGGGTCGTGGCATGCCGGCTGCGGCCGGCAGGGCGGCACAGGCGCTCAGGCAGCCGGCCATCTCGCCGGAGCGGTCCTTGCCCAGCAGGCCCACGGCATCGGCCCGGCACCTTTTGCAATGCCGCATCTGGGGCAGATGTTTTTCGCATTTATTGCGCAGGGCATTCATGGTGGGCTTGTCCGGTTCGCCGACACCGGCAAAGGGGGTGTCGGCATTGGGCAGCATGGCCATGCAGTTGAAGAGGTCTACCCCCATGCTGGCCATGGCGCGGGCCGTCTCTTCGGCATGGTGGTCGTTGACGCCGGGGATGGTGATGAAGTTGACCTTCACCGTCACCCCGCGGCTTTTCAGCTTCTCAATGGCCTTGAGCTGACGGGCCAGCAGCAGCTCGGCCCCCTGGATGTCGCGGTAGAGGATATTGCCGTCCCGGACAAAGGTGTAGATTTTTCTGGTGACGCGGGGATCGATGCCGTTCACCGTCACCGTCACATGGGAGACGCCGATATCGGCCACCTCGTCCACATGGGGGGCCAGCCCCAGGCCGTTGCTGGAGAGGCAGAGGATGAGCTGCGGGTAGTGGCGGCGCAGGAGCTGCATGGTGGCCAGGGTCTCGTCGGCATTGGCAAAGGGATCCCCCGGCCCGGCAATACCGGCCACGGTGATGCGCGGCTCGGCCAGAAGCACCTTCTCCATATAGACCAGGGCCTGCTCCGGAGAAAGAATGGTGGAGGTCACCCCGGGCCGCGATTCGTTGACGCAGTCATACTTGCGGTTGCAGTAATTGCACTTGATATTGCATTTGGGGGCCACCGGCAGGTGCACCCGGCCGAACTGGCCCTGTACCTTGGGGTTAAAGCAGGGATGGCGGCTGAGATCAAGGGCGGGGGTTATTATGGTTTTCATGGTGCGCTCCATTTTTTGTATTCTTAATTCTGAATCCTGAATTCTCAATTCTGCTTTACATATAGGCATAGCCCACCGGCGAATCGCTCTGCTTCTTGGCGATCATGGCGTTTACCACCAGGTCAAAGAGGCTCTGGGCCCCGCGATAGCCAAGATGGAGAATGCGCTGGCCGCCCATGCGGTCGTGGATGGGAAAACCCACCCGGATCAGGGGGATCTCAAGCTTACTGGCCAGGGGATAGCCCTTGGCATGGCCCACCAGTAGATCTGGTTCCAGGCCCTCGGCCATCTCGCTGATCTCAAAGAAATCCATCCCTTCAAAGACCTGGGGCGGTTCTGGCAGCAAATCAGCCGTGGCCTCAGCAATCTTGGCGGCCAGCTTGCCGCTTCTGCCGCCCGAGGCGCAGAGCACCGGCATGACGCCGATCTCGGCGAGAAAGGCGGTGAGGCCAACCACCAGATCTTCCTCGCCGTAGACAATGGCCTTTTTGCCGTAGATATATTTATGGCCGTCCACATAGCTGTCCACCAGCCGGCCCCGCTCCAGGGTATGTTTTATCGGGGTGGCCTTACCGCTTAATGAGGCCAGGGCAGCGAAGAACCGGTCGCTGGCCGTGATGCCCATGGGCAGGGCCATGCGGGTACAGGCCACCTGGAAACGCTCCTTGAGGATCATGCCGCCGCTTTTTTCAGCCATGGTGTGACCAAACTCCAGGGTGGCCAGATTGCTGCCCATGGTCTTGATCGCCGCAAGGGGGGTACCGCCGGGCTGGATCTTGTCGTAGGTCTTGGCGGCCACGCCGTCCATGGTTTCAGAGATGTCAGGCAGGATGGTGGCTTGCAGTTCAAAATCAGCAACAACCTCCTTGAGATAGCGGATGTCGGCCGGCGACACAAAGCCCGGCAGAATGTTGATGGTATCAGGACTCGCTTCATCCTTGGTGGCCAGGGTATCCACCACCGAGGCCACGGCATTGTGAAAGCCCTCCATGTGGGTGCCCATATAGCTGGGGGTGGAAACCTGCACCATCAGCGGTTTGTCGCCCTCCACCTCGCGGTCATATTCCTTCAGGAAGAGACTGACATCGTCGCCAATGGTCTCGGTGAGGCAGGTGGTGGCAATGCCGATCAGCTTCGGCGCGTATTTCTTGGTGACGTTCAGCAGTCCCAGTTTGAGGTTGGGGCCGCCGCCATAGACCGCATGCTTTTCTGAGAGGGATGACGAGGCAATATCGATGGGCTCATTGAAATGGCTGATGATATAGCGCCGCATATAGGTGGCACAGCCCTGAGAACCATGGAGATAGGGCACGGCACCCTCAATGCCCTTAAAGGCCAGAGAGGCCCCTAAAGGGGTGCAGAGTTTGCAGGCGTTGGTGGTGGAAATATAATTGGGCTTGGGATTCCTGGTCATTTTGCCTCTCCTTTCTGAAAACGCTCGGTAAAACGCCAGACCGGGCTCATCACCGATGCGTAGACCTCTTCGCTGAAATTGAGCATGCCGCTGAAGCCGGCCAGGGCCTCTTTGCGTTCATGGTTATGGTCACAAAAGCCCACCCCCAGCTTATAGGCGATGGGGCGCTCCTTGACGCCGCCCACAAAGATGTCGACGTCCTTCTCTTCGAGAAAGCTGGTGAGCTCCAGGGGGTTGGTATCGTCAACAATGATGGTGCCGGGATCCGTGATCTCAGCAAGCTCCCGGTATTCCTGTTCCGTACCGGTCTGGGAGCCCACCATCACCACATCCATGCCCAGCAGGCGAAAGGCCTTAACCAGGGAAAAGGCCTTGAACGAGCCGCCCACATAGATGGCGGCCTTTTTGCCGGTGAGCGCCTTTTTGTAAAATTCCAGTTTGGGCAGCAGCACCTCCAGCTCCCCCTTTACCAGCTCCTGGGTGCGCCTGAGGATCTCGGCGTCGCCGAAATGGCCGGCCACGTCATAGAGGGCCTGGGCCATGTCTTCCACCCCGAAATAGGAGACCCGGATCGACGGCACGCCATAGTCGTCCTCCATTATCTTGGCCAGATCCATGGTGGAGCCGGAACACTGGACGACGTTCAAGGCGGCGCCATGGGCGCGCTGCAGATCGGCCACCCGGCCGTCACCGGTGATATTGGCCACCACCTCAACGCCGATCTTTTTGAAATAATCGCGGATCATCCAGATCTCCCCGGCCAGGTTAAAGTCGCCGAGGATATTGATGGAGTGGGGCGAGATGGTGCTGGTGTCACCGGTGCCGATCAGCCGGGCCATGGCATTGCAGGCCGCTGTATAGCCGGCCCGCTTATTACCCATGAAGCCTTCTGATTTGACGGGGATCACCGGGATGCCGGTTTCCGCCTCCACCCTTTTGCAGATAGCCTCCATATCATCGCCGATGATGCCGACAATGCAGGTTGCATAGACAAAGGCCGCCTTGGGGCTGTGGCGCTTGATGAGTTCCGTAAGGGCCGCGTAGAGCTTTTTTTCGCCGCCGAAGATGACATCCAGCTCCTGCAGGTCGGTGGAAAAGGAGAGGCGATGCAGCTCCGGGCCGGAGGAGAGGGCGCCCCGGATATCCCAGGTGTAGACCGCACAACCGATGGGGCCATGGACCAGGTGGAGGGCATCGGCAATGGGGTAGAGTACCACCCGCGAGCCGCAGAATACGCAGGCCCGCTGGCTGACGGCCCCGGCCAGGGAGTCTTTGTCACAGACCAGATTGAAGGGCTGTTCACCGGTGCGGTGGATCTGGTCCTGTCTTTCGTCGAGAGCTGCTTCCATAGGATTTTCCTAGTTTTTCAAGGTGGTTAGGGTGGCCTTGTATTTGTTCGGGTTTACTTTTCTCTAGAGCAATGGCTGTGCCAGAGATGGGGAATAGTGTATTGTTGGCGGTATTTCGGGGGGTTATGATGGGGATTGTGGGGGTGGAGGTGGTGTGGGGAGGGGGCGGGAATTGTAGGAAAGGTTACAAAAAGGAAGGGGGGGCTTCTGTTTTGTGGTGGTGGGGGGAGGGAATGGGACAATGAGGATCGGGAAGGCTTAAGAGTTAGCAGATTATTTGGGGTAGTGGCGGGGAAGTAGTAATTATAGGAGGGGGTTGGGTTGGGGTTGGGGAGATGGGGTTTGTGGCGATTAAAATTGTTCGGGTTTATGCGTTTTGTTACTTTTTGTTTGCCCAAAAAGTAACGCAAAAAGGGCACCCCTAACAGCCCTGGCCTTCGGCACCGCTCGCCTTCCGCCGGGAAAAGGGAATTGTAAAAACTCGCTTCGCTCAGACAGTTTACAATTCTTTTCCTTTTCACGGCTCCCTGCTCGCTCAGGGCTGAATGGGGGAAGAAAAACATCTGAACAGCATCGGTAATTGACTGATATGTAAAAGACTTTGTGCTTTTCACAAAGAATAGGAGTAGGCTGGCAAGCGGTAGGGAAATGACGCTGCTATCGGCATATAAGAGTACGGGCCAATATGGTACTATGCAGCGGGCTACATATCCCAATATGCACGGCAACTGCCCATAACTGATTACCCCGCACTGCTTAGCAACAAGTTATACGAAACAGGAAACCAGATAAATGAGCATCCTTCACGTTACACAAATATCAAAAAAGATTTCTGAGTTGTTCGAAAACCTCCTTGACCTAAGCGATTTAGGTGAAAATGACGCCCAACGACAAGTTAAGATTTTAACTCGGTGCTTGGCTGCCTATGCTGTACATTTTAGTACGGGATGTTCAGAAAATGAGGCTGCTCTGGCCGTTGTAGATGGTGGTGATGATAATGGTATTGATGCAATACACTATTCGCCATCTTTAAAGCAGATGACTGTCGTTCAATCAAAATTGAAACAGTCGGGAACCGGAGAGCCTGACAGCGGTGAAATAGCAAAATTCTGCCAAGGAATAAAAGATCTTTTCAATTTGAACTTTGATAGGTTCAATTCCAAGGTCATTGTAAAACAACCCCAAATAGAACAAGCTCTTGGAGAATTTGATACTCGCTATGAGCTGATATTAATCGATACTGGTAATCAAGGTTTAGCCATTCATTCGCAAAGGTTAATCGATGATCTTCTCGCGGAAATGAATGATGCTGGTGAAGACACTCAGGATCAATTGGTCAATTTTGTGCGTTTGAATCAATCAAAAATTCACTCTTCATTAGCAGCAAGCGCTGGGGCAATACCAATTGACTTAGAAATCGGCTTGTCTCAATGGGGTAAAACAACAGAACCGCACATAGCCTATTTCGGGATGATTTCTGCAGAGGAAATTTCGGCATGGTGGGAAACTTATGGTCGTAAGCTTTTTGAGAAAAATATTCGGCAGGTTTTGGGTGTTACCGAAGTGAATGAGGAGATGAAGGAAACTTTGTCGAATTCTCCAGAGAATTTTTGGTACTTCAACAATGGAATCACGATAGTTTGTGATCGAGTTGATAAATCAATGATTGGTGGTTCTAGCCGAGAAACTGGGGCGTTCAAACTTTATGGTGCGCAGATAGTAAATGGTGCCCAGACAGTTAGCACTATTGGTAAATTTAATTCCACCAGTGAAAATAGACTTCAATCTGTGATGGTAGGAGCCAGAATTATTTCGCTAGAAAATGCAGGTAGCAACTTTGGTGCTGATGTAACTCGCGCAAATAACCGCCAAAATCGAATCGAAAACAGAGATTTTGTCTCCCAAGATCAAGAACAAATAAGAATTCGAACAGAATTGTCGATAGATGGGGTTGAGTATAATCTTGTGCGCTCTGACTCCTTTAAATCAACACAAAATTCTTTTGATTTATCTGAAGCTACTGCCGCACTTGCCTGTGCATCTGGGAAAACAAATCTGACTGTTCAAGTAAAGAGAGAAATAGGTAAATTTTTTGAGAACCTAGATGGTGGTATATACAAAGAAATATTCAACCCAGCGGTTTCCGGTTCGTATGTCTGGAATTGTGTTTGTGCCACCCGTGGAATAGAGAAAGAATTATCAAATAGAGTATCTGATTTACCCAAAAGGAGTGGGCGTGAGTATGGCCTTCTAATTCATGGCAATAGAATAATAACAATGATGGTAATGAATAAGCTTGGATTGCGAACTAAGGCTCTGAAACCAGGTTTCTCAACGGATGAGGTTGAGTTAGAAAACGCAGCAGATGAAGTCGTAACGATGTTGCGAGGCCAGTTAGAAAATGATTTCCCAGATGCGATGATGGGAACTCTTTTTAAGAATCAGACAAAGTGCCGCAGTTTAGTGCAAAGCTGCGTATAACAATTACATACACTCGGACGGCAAAAAAAAGTAAAAGGGGTCAAGTCCGCTTTTGACTTTTGCAAAGGAACATAACTTTGCCCGGAGCAAAAAGCCTCTTCTCCCCTTGAAGTCATAAAACAACATGACATTTGACATTTGGTTGACATTTGGGGTCGGGCCACGCTAACTAGATGATATCTCAATGAAATACCGGCTTGCTCATTCTGTAACTAGTTGATATTACAAGACAGCATTTTCGGTTTTTGGGCCAAAATGAATGCAAAAGGGTACTTATTTATTTGTCTCACCTAAAAACAACAAGTTGAGCTTATGTTTGGAACAATTCTGATTTCAATCATCACCTTGCTGCAGGTATACGTCTTTTGGCGGTTAACCTCTGTGCCGCTTTTAACAGCCCGTTGAAAAACTCCCGTTTTCACTACAAAACAATTGAGTCACCAGCCTGATCGGTTAAAATGCCAAAAAAGCTCACCAACCAAGGGGTTCCAATGGCTATCGGCAAACGCAACAAACCAAAACAGCAAACGCTCTGGGTGGCGACCAGTGATCTGGCGCCCCGAAGCGGTCACCCTTTTTACACCCGGCTCAACAGTCTTTTGGATGACGATACCTTTGATGCATGGCTGGAGCAAGAGTGCGCGCTCTATTTCGCCGCTGGTGGCCGGCCATCGATTCCGCCGGGGGTGTACTTCCGGATGCAGTGCTGTTTTGGGGTCGGGCCACGCTAAGCACTTGATATCCCGCTGAAATACCGGTTTTCTCATTCTGTAACTAGTTGATATTACAAGACAGCATTTTCGGTTTTTGGGCCAAAATGAATGCAAAAGGGTACTGATTTATTTATTTCACCTAAAAACAACAAGTTGAGCTTATGTTTGGAACAATTCTGATTTCAATCATCACTTTGCTGCAGGTATACGTCTTTTGGCGGCTAACCTCTGTGCCGCTTTTAAACCGCAATTTCCCCCCCAAATATATAGTCGGCGTCGGTGTCCTGCTTTGGGCCCTCTTTGTTGGCGGGCGGGTCTATGGCCACAGTGGGGCTGGGCCTCTGGCCTGGTTTCTGGAATTTGCCGGGATGAATTGGCTGGGGATCCTCTTTTTGGTGACGGTGCCGCTTCTGGCCGTGGACTGCCTGACCGGTTTCGGATTTCTGCTGCCTAGGCTGGCTCCGGCGCTGCGGGGCGGGGCCATACTCCTTGGCGTGTTCTTGTCGGCCATCGCCCTGGCCCAGGGCATGCGGGCCCCGGTTATCGAGAGGTATGAGGTGGGGATTAAAGATCTGCCCGTTGCCTTGGATGGGACGGTGATCATCGCCATCTCTGACCTTCATATTGGTTCTCTGCTCAATAAAAAATGGCTGGCGAAACGGATCCGCCAGGTGCAAGGCGAAAAGCCGGACCTTGTCTTTCTCCTCGGCGATCTCTTTGAGGGCCATGGCCAGCCGCAGTCAGCATTGCTGCCGGTCTTGCGGGGCCTCACCGCACCCCTTGGCGTCTGGTCGGTAAATGGCAATCATGAAAATCATGGCAATCATGACAGCTCATCGCTGCTTAGGGCTGCCGGTTTTCAGTTGCTGGCCAATAGATGGGCCGAAATTCGCCCCGGTTTTGTGGTGGCTGGTGTGGATGATCTGACCACTCAGCGCTATGGTGGCAAAGAGGGTGATCCCCTCGCCAAGGCCCTGGCGGGCAGACCTCCGGGCGCCACCATCCTCCTCAGCCATACACCCTGGCAGTATGAGGAGGCGGCGCAGGCCGGGGTGGATCTGATGCTCGCAGGTCATACCCATGGTGGCCAGATTTGGCCCTTTAGTTATCTGGTCAAACGCTCATATCCGTTGCTGGCCGGGCGGTATGAGGTTGCCGGGATGACGGTCCTTGTTGGCCGTGGGACAGGCACCTGGGGACCCCGAATGCGTCTCTGGCGGCCCAGTGAGATCCTCCGCATCACATTACGGACGAAGGCCCCTTTCCAGGCGGAAGGCGAATAGTGCCGAAAGCAAGAAAGGGGTCAACAAGAAAGGGGTCAAGTCCGCTTTTGACTTTTGTAGTCAGTAAGTGCTGTTTTGGGGTCTGGCCACGCTAAGTAGATGATATCCCGCTGAAATACCGGCTTACTCATTCTGTAACGAGTTGATATTATCAGACAGCATTGTCTATTTTGGGGCCAAAATGGGCAATGTAGGAATCAAAGGGCAAAATCGCCGAACCACCATATTCACCAGACCAGAATGGGCGCTTTTCGTTACCAAAATTGCACAGTGGCTGGCTGGTGGTGAAAACGTTAGGACGCTTGAGTGCGGTACCAGTTATTTGGGGACAATCCTGGAGCAGAAAAAAGGAGAATCATATGAAACGTAATGTCGGTAAAGCAGATCGAATCATACGGGTAATACTTGGGGCTGGTATTATTGCAGGTGGCGTTTATTATCAGTCGTGGTGGGGAGCGATAGGGGCTGGTCCAATTTTTACGGCTGTCATAGGTTGGTGTCCTGCTTACGTACCTTTTGGCATATCAAGTTGCAAGAAGTCATCCTGCCTAACAAAAGAATAAAAACGGAATCAGATCCCGTTTTTATTCTATCTTTGACTAATTCCAGCAGGAGGCATGGAACTTGCTCGCATAACTGTGTGAGGTTCTGGTCATCCTGCTGATATCGAGTCGGGTCTATGGAGGTATGCAGGTGGACAGAGCAACGGCGTCGGCGGTAGAGGAGCGGTAACAGGTGCGGTATCCCGACAGCGGCATGAATGTTTGATCTAGGAGGAATAACACGATGAAATCCCGATGAAATCCAGCGCCAAGGATCAGGAGGAAGGACTGTTTCGCAAGGTGAAGGGTGCATCACGGAGATCGCCGGCAGTGTCGGTATGAATCCCGAATTGGCAGAAGAAGGCAAGAACGAACAAAGAACCGGCACAATACAAAAAAAGATCGGCGAGATCAAAAAGGTCGTGGGCAAGGAGAGCGATGTCTCGTGCGCCGGCACGAGTTTGAGCCCGTATTTGGGGTTGCACCAAGCACCCATGCCGTTTGTCGATCTCAAGAAACAGAGGAGGAACGTGATATGTTGTGGACCATAGCAATCATACTGTTAGTTTTGTGGGCAGTGGGACTGGTCACCAGTTACACCATGGGAGGATTCATCCATATCCTGCTGGTGGTGGCGGTGATCGTTGTGCTGTTCAACATCATTCAGGGCCGCAAGGGCAAGGGTTTGTAGTCTGCGGCACGAAGTAAAAACGGGGGCAGACCCCGTTTTTACTTCGCGCATTGGTGAATTCAAATTGCAAGGGCACCACGAGCCACTTTCGGGGGCGACGATTTAGCCTTTTAACTGCTTTTTTAAAGCCTTTTCCGGTTAGCTTCTTACTTTTTGCCGGAATTCAGCATTGCAGACGCAAGTCTTTCACGGAAGGCCCAGTTCGCTGAAATAGTTTCTGTTTTCCGGAAAACAGGAACTATATTTTCGCCCAGACATCATCCCCCGTTCTTTAAGAAATATTAACTACTCTGAATCACTTAGCTTTTCTCTAATCCCTGAATAGCCTCGCAAGGCGGCATAACTTATTCTTTCTTTTCTATTAGATACAGTTCAAAAAAGAGGGCTTCATCAGCAGCGAATGACGTAAGCGCCGCGCTGATATCGTTGGCAAACCAGTACAGCTGGTCAGGATGAATTATAGGTCTTCCTGAATAACCCGCACAGAGCAGCAAAGGAGAACAAAATGGGAAATTTCACTATGGATATCGGTCGGGATCAACAAACAGTCTCTAAAGCGAAGTCTAATTTTTTGATTTTATGCGGGGCAGCTGCATTCATCGCCTTCTCCCCCCTTCAGGTACTGGCCGTCTCAATGCTGGGTTCGGCGCAGAGCTTTGCCGTCCTTGGGAGCACAACTGTGACCAATGCCCATGTCGCCGAAAACCCGACCACGCAAATCTACGGGGATTTAGGAGTGACGCCAGGAACTTCCGTCACTGGTTTTTATCCAGACGGGACTGTGAGCGGCGGCACGATACACATCAATGATGGGGCCGCGATAGATGCTATGACGGATGCAACGACTGCGTATAATAGCCTGGCCGGTCTGCCATACGTTTACGACTACACGGGTGTTGACCTGGGTGGCACCACGCTCACGCCTGGTGTTTATCATTTTGACACCTCGGCTCAGTTGACAGGAGCACTCACTCTCGATTTCCAGGGCAACCCCGATGCGAACTTTGTTTTTCAGATAGGGAGCTCGCTTACGACCGGTAGTGAGAGTTTAGTTAACGTCATCAATGGGACTGAACTGAGCGGGGTGTATTGGCAGGTCGGAAGTTCTGCGACTTTGGGCTCAGACACGACGTTTGCCGGAAATATCCTGGCGTATACGAGTATCAGCCTGGATCCTCGCGCAGAGATTCTCTGCGGGAGAGCCTTCGCGCTTACAGGGGCAGTAACCTTGGTAGACAATCTTATCTCCAACAATAACACTTTAGAAGACTTCGGCAGCGGCCGTTCCGACTTCGGCAGCTATGGCTTCAGCGGCGGCAGCGACGCGGCGCCGGTTCCCGAACCAGCCACCATGCTCCTTTTCGGCTCAGGCCTGGCTGGCTTGGTCGGTGCCAGAATGAAAAAAAAGACCAAATAGTCCAGGAAAAGCGGGGTTAAACCCCGTGTTCGGAAAAACGGAAAAAACGGAAAAACGGGGTCAGGCCCGTTTGCTTTGATAGATTGTTTGTTAGCTGTCTGTAGTTCTCATGAACAAAGAGCAAACAAAGGCGCTGGAGTTAATAACTCCAGCGCCTTTGTTTGCTTGCGGACATCCTACACCCACCAGATCTGGCGTTTAGCCGGGTTGCCGTTTTTTTCAAAGACATCACCGGACTCTTTGAGCACAGCGGCCAGCTCTGCGACGGTGAAGGTGTAGCCGTCAGCAGCGGCCAATTCGGCAAACTCCTCCATGGTGGCCGGCACATCGTATCTGGCGCGGACATGTTTGTCCTCACCGCCGGCCACAAGCAGGTCTTCTACATCTTTCTTAGCCATGGTTTCTCTCCTCTAAATAAAAATGATTAATGGGCAATTTTGTGCAGGGTAAGGGTCTGCACCTCTTTGGCGAGTTCCAGCATGCCGGCAATCTCGGCCATGGTGGGAGGGGTAATGTTATAGCTGGCAATATCGCAGATCTCCTGGAAGCCATCCAGGGCCTTGAGCTCTTCGCCAAGGTTGGCCAAATCACCGGGCAAAAATTCCTCCATGGACTCCACCAGATCATGCATGGTGTGGTTATAGGGGAGGTTGCCGCTCTGCATGAGCAGGGCCATGACCAGTTTTTCAATGGCCATGCCCACCAGATTGTAGAGGATCTCGGCGGTAAAGACCTCCTGCCGTTTTGCATGGCCATTGACGGCCGTGGCCAAAAACTGGCCGCCTTCCTTGAGAAAATCCTGCCAGCCGCCGATGGGATCGCGTCGTATATCACCAAACCCCACCAGGTTGTCAGGCGCTGCTCTTTGTTTTTCCGTCATGGTTCCCTTTCCTCTATGTTGTTTGAAGCGGCAGCCTTTGGCGGAGACAGATGAGCTCCGTGGACTGCCAGCCGAGTTTGTTGTAAAATTCCAGGGCTGCCTGATTATTGCGGTCGGCCAGGAGCTGCAGACGTTCTATATTCCTGGATCGGGCCCATTTTCCCAGGGCCTGCATTAATTGACGCCCTACACCCTGGCCTTGCCACGCCTCATTCACCACCACATCCTCCACCAGCAGGGCCGGGCCGCCCTCGGCCGTGGCTATGGTGAGCTGGCCCGAACACATGCCGATGACCCGGTTTTCGGCCTCGGCAATCAGGATAACGGCGTTATTTGCGGCCAGCATCATGGCCAGACCGCGGCGCTGGCGGGTCGCCTCAAAGGCGAAGTCCGCCTCAAGGGTAAAGAGGAGATGCAGGAGGTCCACCAGTGCATCCATATCAGCGGCTTGGGCCCGGCGGACAGACACTGCGGCCAGGGTCCCCATCTCAGATGACCTCGTCAAACTCAAGGCGGATGGTCTCCTCATCCCTTTGGGAGAGGGTGTATACCTTGCCCTTGCTGAAAAACATGTCATGGTTGTGGGCCGATGTGAACAGCTGGCTGAGGTCGCGGTTAATCACGGCCTCGTCCGCCTCTTTGTTGGTGTGAACATGGAGCACGTTGTCGGTATCGGTAAACTGGAGAAGAAAGCCGTTGTGCTCCAGAAAGACCAGGTCCTCATAGGCAAAGGCGATCTCCATGCCGACACTCTCTAAGATATTCTTGACCACACCCAGGGGTCTATTCGTCATGGCTTCTCCTTATAAATCTTCTGACTTACTTAATGTGTAAATGTCCCGCCATCTGGCGCTGCAGGTCGCACAAAACATGGAGACCTGCACCGTGGCAGCGTGTATCTTTGCCGGTGGCGCATTGGCCTTTATGGCCTTGGAACCGCATGTGGGGCAATGTTCACGCCGGACTCGAGGTATGACTGAAAGGTCATCTGCTGCCTCCTTTATGAGGCGATGAGGTAGTCGGTGGCAGCTTCGCCCTCTTCCAGGCCGTCGAGGATGGCGTCGATGGCCTCTTCGCTGTCCACTCCTTTAAACCACCAGTTTTCGGGCTGGATCACCATGATCGGGCCGCTGTCACATTGCTTCAAGCAGGTAGTGGCGGTGATCAGACAGTCGAGACCGCGGTCAAGGACCTCTTCTTCGATGTATTGGAGGAAGCCGTCCGTCTGTTTATGGCAGATGCCTTTCTTGTCACCGGCGACGCGGAAGCTTTGGCAAAGGATGATTTGTTTTGTTGGGATGGCCATTTTTCTCTCTCCATATAATTTTTGAATACTGAATTCTGAATCCTGATTTCTATTTCTTACATTTGCTCTTTTTACCGCCGCCAAAGAGCACATCAACCGTGCCTTCGACATTGTCATCAGTAAGGATGACGGGCAGACCGCTGTTGCCTAAAATGTCGCGGGGTTTCTGGCCGGCGCTTTCTGCCAGCAGGACAAAGCAATCGTCTAGGACCTCGGTCACCTTCTGCCAGCGGCTCGCGCCGCCGCCGGGCTCGGGCAGATCGCGGGCCTCAAGCAGGCAGGCCAGGCCGTCTTCTCTGGGCCCGTAAATGAGGGCCTTAATGGCCTGACCCAGGTGGAGATCAATATCCATGCCGTTGGAGCTCAGTGCCGCCACGTTGGGCCGGGCGGCCGTGGCCTTGGGCAGGGCCATGGTGCCGCAGGACTCTTGAGCGGTGATATGGCCAAGTCTTTCCCCGGCCAACGGTTCAATAATCGTGATGTGCGCCGCAGCCGCTGCGCTCAGACGCGCCATTTTTTCAGGTGTGGGCCAGGGCAGGGGGAGCTTTTCGTCGTTCTCGGACCAGCCTTTGCCGGGCAGCAGGGTCATGGCTGCGACGCCCAGGTCGGCGGCCAGGCGGGCGATTTCCGCTACCTCCCCTTCGTTGATCTGGCTGTAGACGGTGGTCTGGACCACCACCTCCAGGCCGGCGGCGCGGCAGGCCTGGATAGCCTTGGTCTGTTCCTCGATCAGGGTGACAGCGGCCTGGGCCAGGGATATATTGCGTTTAGCGGGCCGAATCCAGGTATATAATTTGGGCACCACCTCGGGATTGCGGGCATCCATGAGCAGAGTAACCTTGCTGACGCCGTGCTGTTTCAACCGCTCGGCATGGTCGGCAAGGCCCAGGCCCAGGGTGGTCATGCCCAAGGTACATTCCGGGTGTTTCTCCCGCAGCCGGTCCACGATCTCCAGGGTCATGGGCAGGCTGGCCAGGGGATCGCCCGGGCCGTTTATCTCCATCCCCGCGATGACTATGCCCCGGGCCTGCAGGTCTTCCACCCAGGTCATGGCCCCATAGAGGGGCACAGCCTGGGGGAGTTTTTCATCCCCGCTGAAACGGGACCGGGCCGCAGGGTTGGGGGCCACCGGCAGGGTGAGCCACACCGGGGCCTTGCCGCAGCCTGTTTTTTTGTCGGGAAAGGGAATAAGGGTCATTGGTTCAACTCACCTAAGTAGTTTCAAAGCGGTACGATGGACTTTTTACGAGTCCAGCAAATTTAAAATGGAAAGCTTTAAAAAAGGAGGCATCTAGCCCGAAGACAAGGAGAGGTGAAAATAAAAAGTACCCCAAGGGTATTTCTCACGGGCACGCAGCATATGGACCATATGTGAGCATTTTTCTTTTCGCATCGACGCAGTATCCGGGCTAGAGGACCATTTTTTATGCTTTCCTACATGACCAGCTCGAATTTCTCTTCCGGGGCATCACGGTCCTGACGATCCATCAAGACGCCGAGGATCTTCTCCAGCAGCCGCAGGCCGCCCTTGTAGCCCACCGTTGGGAAATACTGGTGGCCCTGGCGGTCCAGGATGGGGAAGCCCCAGCGCACGTAGGGCAGATCCTCGTCCCGGGCAATATACTTGCAGTAGGTATTGCCCAGCAGCAGGTCCACTGGCTCGTTCTTGATCCACTGATGGAGCAGGAACATGTCGCCCTTGGCCTTGACGTTGACCGCGCAGCCTATATCCTTGGTGATCTCCTTGATCCGTTTTTCGAACTTCTTGCCCGGGGTGCCGGTGACAATGTGGATCGGTTTCATGTCCAGGGAAACCAGGAAGTCGGTCATGGCAATGAGCTGATCCGGGTCCCCCACCAGGGCAACCTTTTTGCCGTAGAGATACTGGTGCATATCGGAAATCAGGTCCACCAGCTGGCCGCGCTCATGGGTGATCTCATCAGGGATGGAGACCCCGGCAATGGTGCGCAGGGCATCGATGAAACGATCGGTGGCCATGAGGCCAAAGGGCATGTCCAGCACCGAACAGGGCACCTTGCAAGTGCTGTCCAGGCTACGGGCCGCCTCGGCCGAGCACCATTCGCCCAGGGCCAGGGTGCCCATGGAGTCGCCGCAACTCTTGAGCTCGGCCACGGTGGTGCCGCCATCGGGAAACATCTTGTACTCGCCGTTAAGTGGGCCGTTGAGCACGCCGGAGGTGTCGGGGAAGAGGATGGTCTTGACCCCGATAATGCCGGTGAGCCGCTTGATCTCCTCCATGTCGGCAGGCTCCACCCAGCCGGGGATGATGTTGACCTTGCCGTTTTTCTTGCCGGTGGGTTCGGCCAGCATGGCCATGGACTTGACCATGCTGGAAAAGCCGGTGACGTGCGAGCCGGCATAGCTCGGCGTGGAGCAGCTGATAACGTGCTTGCCCTTGGGGATCTTGCCCTCGGCCTCCGCCTTTTTCTTGATCTGGGGCAGATCATCGCCGATGGTCTCGGACAGGCAGGTGGTATGGATGGCGATCACCTCCGGGGCATAGACGGTGAATATATTATTGATGGCCTGCAGCATGTTGGCCTGGCCGCCGAACACAGAGGCGCCCTCGGTAAACGAGCTGGTGGAGGCGGAGACCGGCTCCTTGTAATGCCTGGTCAGGGTGCTGCGATGATACGAGCAGCAGCCCTGGGAGCCATGACTGTGGGGCAGGCAGCCATGGACGCCCATGGCCGCATACATGGCACCGATGGGCTGGCAGGTCTTGGCCGGGTTGATGGTCAAGGCCTTGCGCTCGGTGATATCTTTTGGTGTATGTCGTAATAACATTTTTTTAACCTCATTTTTTGAGTGAGGGGTTAGGCGTGAGGAGTTAGGCGAGAAAGAACAACTTTCTCCGTCTTACTCCTCACACTTCACACTTCACGTTTAACTTTGGTGAAGTCGGACTACTCCCAATTATAGGACGCCGTCAGCTGGCTGTTCTTCTGCCAGGGGGCCTTCATGTAGCTCCAGACCCTGGAGTTCACCAGGCGGTCAATCTCCTGGTAGAAATTGATGGCGCCCTTGAAGCCGGCATAGGGGCCGCCGGAGTCGTAGCTGTGCAGCTGTTTCATGGGCACACCCAGTTTCTGGATGGAGTACTTCTCCTTGATACCGGCGCAGAAGATATCCGGCTTCATCAGTGCCACCAGTTTTTCCGCCTCGTACTGGTTGAGGTCATCGACAATGAGGGTGCCCTTGTCCATATCCATGGCCAGGCCGTCATACTCCTTGAAGGTGTAGCCGGCCTTGGCCAGGGCCTGCAGCTCCTTGGCGCTCTTGCGCGGCTTAAAGCGGGTGGCATCCGCTTCCACGGTAAGCTCCTCGATGTTCCGGCTGTCCGCATCGAGCTTGATGTTGGGCAGCACCTGACGGCCTTCGTAATCATCCTGATGACCGAACTCATAGCCGGCCGAGATGGTCTTCATGCCCAGCTCGTCAAAAAGCTCCTTGTAATGATGGGCCCGGGAGCCGCCGACAAACATCATGGCGGTCTTCTCTTTGGTGCGGGGCAGGATATCAACCAGGGCTGCGTCAACCGCGGGCATCTCTTCGCTGATCACCTCTTCCACCTTGTCGATGAGCTCCTGCTCGCCGAAATAACCGGCAATCTTGCGCAGGCTCTTGGCCGTGGCCTTGGCACCGATGAAATTCACCTTGACCCAGGGAATGCCGTACTTGGTCTCCATCATGTCGGCCACATAGTTAATGGAGCGGTGGCACATGACCGCATTGAGGTCCGCGGTATGAGAAGAGGCGAACTGGTCATAGGTGGAGTTGCCGGAAAAGGTGGAGATGCAGGTGATGCCGCATTTCTTGAAGATCCGGTCGATCTCGAAACCGTCGCCGCCGATGTTGTACTCACCCAGCAGGTTGATCTTGTATCTGCCTGGTTTCACCTCATCATTCTGGCCCACCAGATGGCGGAACACCTGGTTGTTGGCGATATGATGGCCGGCGGACTGGCTCACCCCCTTGTAGCCCTCGCAGGAAAAGGCGTAGACGTTGCAGTCGCCGAACTTCTCCTTCATGTTCTTGGAGACGGTATGGATATCATCACCGATGAGTCCCACCGGGCAGGTGGCAAAGATGGCGATGGACTTGGGGTGAAAGAGGTCGTAGGCCTCCTGGATGGCCGTGGCCAGCTTCTTCTCACCACCGAAGATGATGTCCTGCTCCTGCATGTCGGTGGAAAAACAGTAATTCATGAAGTTCTCGCCGTCCGGGCCGGCATCGGTCTGGTTACGCCTGGTCAGCCAGGCGTAGAAGCTGCAGCCGATGGGGCCGTGGACTATATTGACGATGTCACGGGTGGGGCCCATGATAACGCCCTTGCAGCCGGCATAGGTACAGCCGCGCATGGTGATGATCCCCGGAATGGTGCGCACGTTGGCGGTGAGCGACGGGGTCTCATTCTGCAGGGCCTCGTTGATCATGATCTGCTTGGCGCGTTTGCGGGCCACCTTGGGTGGATACTTGCTGAGAAGTTCCGCCTTGACCTCGGCCGGATCCCACTGCACCAGCTTTGTTTTTGTTGCTGTTGCCATTTCAATATCTCCTTACTGATGCATTTTTACGAGATGGACTTGACGCCCGTCTCACCAGTCCTGACCCGGACCGCATCGCTTAGCGGCAAGACAAAGACCTTGCCGTCCCCCGGCTTGCCGGTCTGATTTGTATTGATAATTGTTTCCACGACGCAGGCCACCTGGCTGTCTTCCACCACGGCGGTAATCAGCCGTTTGGGGTAGAGCTTGCCCTTTTCACCCAGCAGAGAGGCGGCCTCTTCATACCCTTGCGCAGCCCCCTTCACTACCTGGGGATTGACAAAGCCCTTGCCGCGACCGTGGGCCTCATGGGCAAAGAAGGCATCCACTCCGCAATCTGTGAGGGCCTGCTTGGTCTGGTTCATCATGTTAATCCGCACCACGGCGATCACCTCTTTCATGCCGCCACCTCCTCGGCTGCCGGCTCCTTGACCCCGGAGCTGATGGTGTAGGATTCCTCCACCTCGCTGATAAAGATCTTGCCATCACCAAAGGCGCCTTTGCCTTTGCTGCGGGCGGTATCCATCACGGTTTCAATAACGAACTCCTTGTCCGCCTCGTTGACCACGCTCAGTAGCATGACCTTGGGCAGCTCATCGTAGGTGACCTCACCGATCTTGATGCCGCGCTGCTTACCGCGGCCGGCAACGGCATATTTAGTAACGGCCGGAAAACCGGCGTCCATGAGGGCCGCCAGCACCGCGTCCGCTTTTTCAGGACGAATAATGGAACGAATCATAATCATCATAGCTGTATCTCCAACTTGTCGGCATAGCGCGAAGGCCCTGCCTGGATAGTGTTTAGTAGGTTGTAAGGACCGGTTGCTGCGGCCTTAGGCCGCCTGCATCAAGCCGTACTCCATGAGCAGCTCTTCAAGAACCTCAATCTCCATGGGGGTGGGGATAACGAAGTCCTTATTTTCGTCAATGGCCTTGGCAAGATCCCGGTAAACCTGGGCCTGAGCGAGCTCTGGATTCCATTCGATGACGGTCTTGCGGTTAATCTCGGCGCGCTGGACGTCGTTGTGGCGGGGGACAAAGTGGATCATCTTGGTGCCCAGTTTGGCGGCAAATTTCTCGATCATCTCCGCTTCATTGTCCACGGCGCGGGAGTTGCAGATCAGCCCGCCCAGGCGAACAGAACCGGAGGCGGCAAACTTGACGATACCCTTGCTGATGTTGTTGGCCGCGTACATGGCCATCATTTCGCCGGAAACAACAATGTAGATCTCCTCCGCCTTGCCGTCGCGGATGGGCATGGCAAAGCCACCGCAGACCACGTCGCCCAGAACATCGTAGAAGGCATAGTCCAGGCCTTCGCTTTCCTCGTAGGCGCCGAGAGACTCCAGCATATTAATGGAGGTAATGATACCGCGGCCGGCGCAACCAACTCCTGGCTCAGGACCGCCGGACTCCACACACCAGGTGCCGCCGTAGCCGAGTTTGCGGATATCCTCGAGTTCGACGTCTTCACCCTCCTCGCGCAGGGTATCGAGAACCGATTTCTGGGCCAGGCCGCCCAAGAGCAGGCGGGTGGAATCCGCCTTGGGGTCACAGCCGACCACCATGATTTTGCGACCCATTTCCACCAGCCCGGCCACGATATTCTGGGTGGTGGTGGACTTGCCGATGCCGCCTTTGCCGTAGATCGCTATTTTTCTCATGACTACATCTCCTTGGAGTAGAATTTGCCGGCTGACTTCTTTTGTTATTGCAGCCGTGTATTTTTTCCCGGGGTTGTCTCTGGTTGCGGACGACCCGTTTGCTGCCTTGGTACAGCAAGGGGTATTTCAAGGGCCGTGCCAAGGTGGGCTCATTTTTTTGGAGCCAATGCTGGCAAGGGTTGAGGGGGTATTTGCCGGGCGCCTGGCCCCTGGCGGGCCCGCCGCGTTTTTGTGGTGTTGCCGACATTTTGGAAGAAAGGCGACAAAAAGGTAGGGGTGCTTTTCCCTCTGCTCTGCGCCAAGCTGCCCGGCAGAGCTCTGACCGCCTCCCGGCAAAGCTTGAGGCTTGAGGCCGGCTGTGCTGAGGCAGGAGGACAACGGACCGGGGCAAAAAGGGCCCTCAACATTAAAGGGCTGGTGGTTAGGCAGGAGGGCCAGGTGGCAGGAGGGTCAGGCAGTAGGCGGTGCGCGTTTTGGCCGGCCATTTTGCAAAATAAAAATATTACAAAAAAGTAAAACGAGGGGGGGGTTGGCCACAAAAGGGTGTGGTTTTGGCCGGAATAGGCCTCAAAATGGCGATTTAGCGACATGGTACACTTCTTGCTGTACCTATTTGTCGTAATGCCGACAACCATGGCCAGAAGAGGGGCCGCAGGATTCCCTGCCCGGTCGACAACAGAGAGGTGAGGCATGGAGAGTAGAGATATAACCTTGGTGGCCGGGGCGCTGACTGGGGCCGCCAACCTGGAAACCCTGAAGATTCGAGCCCTGTCCGAGGTGTGTAAGCTCATTGGTGAGGCGGTTCATCTCGACACCACCCTGACCCGGGTGCTGCAGGTCCTCCACGATATACTCCGCATGGAGAGGGCGTCGTTGGTCCTTGTCGACTCCAGCTGCCAGCGCTTGGCCATCAAGGCCTCCTACGGCCTCAGTGTCAAGGAGGAGCAGCGCGGCATTTATGGCCTCTCCGAGGGTATCTGCGGCCAGATTTTTCAGACCGGTTCACCCTGCGTGGTGCCGCATATCAACAGCGAGCCCCTTTTTCTCAACCGCACCGGGGCCCGGAGCGGCATCAGCAAGGAGCGCCTCTCCTTTATCGGGGTGCCCCTTTTTGTGGAAGGCAAGTCGGCCGGGGTGCTCACTGTTGATTGCCTGTTCGGGCCGGAGGTCTCCTTTGAGGAAGATGTCAGCTTTCTCAATGTCTTGGCCACCTTGATCAGCCAGTTCCTCGTCCTCCATCGGGCCATTGCCCGTAAGGAGGAGCGTCTGGTGGAGGAGAATAAGTCGCTGAAGGCTGAGCTGCACAGTCGTTTTAGTCGCCACTACATTATCGGCCAGTCCCACGCCATGCAGGAGATGTTCTGGACTATTGAAAAGGTGGCGCCCAGCCGGGCCACCGTCCTGCTCCTGGGAGAGTCGGGTACCGGTAAAGAGTTGGTGGCCCGTGCCATCCACGAGGCCAGCCCCCGCAAAGAGGGGCCCTTCATTAAGGTCAACTGCGCGGCCCTGCCGGAAAATCTGCTGGAAAGCGAGCTGCTGGGCCATGAAAAGGGCGCCTTTACCGGGGCCAGCAACGCCAAACCCGGCCGCTTTGAATTGGCCCATGGCGGCACCATTTTTCTGGATGAGATCGGCGAAATGCCCCTGCTGCTCCAGGCCAAACTGCTGCGCGTCCTGCAGGAAAGTCAGTTTGAGAGGATAGGCGGCACCCGGACCATCACCGTGGATGTGCGGGTCATAGCCGCCACCAATGTCGATCTCCAGAATGCAGTGGATCGCGGCCTGTTTCGTAGTGACCTTTTTTATCGCCTCAATGTCGTGCCTCTTAAGCTGCCGCCGCTGCGCGAGAGGCGGGATGATATCCCCCTGCTCATTGACCATTTTCTGCGCTCAAGCAATAAGCGCAATGATAAGGATGTGCATCTGGTCCATGACGCCCTTGGCTTTCTGATCAATTATTCCTGGCCCGGGAATGTCCGGGAGTTGCAGAACCTCATCGAGCGCCTGGTGATTCTGGCCGATGAGCTGGTGATTCGGCCCGCAGATCTCCATGAGCATATGGGCCGGCTGCCCGGCACAATTCAGATGGGGGCGGCTCCTCCCATGGAGGCCGCCGATACCGCCCCCCTTTTTGCCCGGCCGCAGTTGCGCAGTTCGTTGCGCGACATGGAGCGCCAGGAGATTGAGGCGGCCCTGCGCCGCAACGGCTGGGTACAGGCCCGGGCCGCCCGCGAGCTCGGCCTGACCCAGCGCCAGGTCGGCTACCGGATCAGGAAATTCAACCTGGAGCGTCCCGATTTCGCCTTGGCAGGTGGCGGCGGCTATCCCGGGTAGAGAGATATTATTTGCATATTCGATATGTTTTGCTATACATAACGGGATGACCACACATGCCCATAAGAAAAAAAAGGAAGGGGCGCCGCCTGGCTGGCAGGGCAGGATCTGGCTGGCAGGCCGGGATGGCACCTTTATCGGCTATGGCCGGGCCATCCTCCTGGAGCGCATCAAGGAATATGGGTCGATCAGCAAGGCTGCCAGGTCCATGGAGATGTCCTACAAGCATGCCTGGGACCTGATCAGATCCATGCAGGCCCAGGCCGAGGCCCCTCTGGTGGAAACAAGCCGGGGCGGGGTGGGCGGTGGCGGCGCCCGCTTGACCCTGAGCGGCGAAGAGCTCCTCGCCTCTTTCTGGGCGATGTATCATCGTTTTAATCACTTTCTCGAAGAGGAGACAAAGATATGGCAGGCAGGGCAGCGTCAAAAAAAATGAGCCATTTTGCCAGGAGAGCGGGGGGACTGCTCTTGGCTGTGCTGCTGCTGTTCCTCCTGCTGCCCCCAAGCGCCAGGGCTGAGGAGGTGCGGCTGTCGGCGGCCGCCAGCCTGACAGAGGTCGTCAAAGAATTAATCAGCGTCTTTTGTAAAGAAAACCCCGGGACAACAGTTCTGCCCAATTTTGCCTCCTCAGGCGCCCTGGCCAAACAGATCGCCCAGGGTGCCCCCGCAGATCTCTATATCTCGGCAAATCAGCGGTGGATGGCGTATCTCCTAGAGACAAAAGGCATTGCCCCGCAAACGGTCCATGTTCTGGCCTACAATTCCCTTGTCTTGGTGGGTAGAGGAGGGCAGCCGCTCAACAGCCTCCGGGATGTCGGGTTCCTTGCCCTTGTGGCCATCGGCAGCCCCAAAAGTGTGCCGGCCGGTCAATATGCGGCCCAGGCCTTGCGGGCAGCCGGCGTCTATGAGCAGCTGGCCCGGGACCATAAGCTGGTGATGGCCAAGGATGTGCGCCAGGCCTTGATCTACGCGGAGCGAGGCGAGGTGGATGGGGCCTTTGTCTACCGCACCGATGCCCTGCTGGCCCAACAGGCCGCCGTGCTCTTGACGGTGCCGGCCGAGCTCCATGACCGCATCGCCTACCCCCTGGGCCTCACTCAAAGCGGCAGCCGCAACAGGGCGGCCCAGGCCTTTTTCACCTTTCTCCAGGGCCCGGTGGCCGCCGAGATCCTGACGGCTTACGGCTTTGAGCCGGCAGCACCCCCGGCACCTGAGGCGGAGCAAAGATGATGCTGACTCTTGCCCCCCAGGATATAGAGGCCATTGTCCTGTCGCTTAAAGTGGCCACGGCCAGCACGCTGCTCTCTCTGCCGGTGGGTATAGCGGTGGCCTATGTCCTGGCCTTCACCAGGTTTCCGGGTCGGGCCCTGCTGGAGGGGTTGGTGAATCTGCCCCTGGTCCTGCCGCCGGTGGTGGTCGGCTATCTGCTGCTCCTGCTCTTCGGCAAATTCGGGGCCCTGGGCCGGTTGCTCAGCTTCTGGGACCTGCGCATCATTTTCACCCTCAAAGGGGCGGTTATTGCCTCAAGCGTGGTGGGCTTTCCGCTGCTGGTCCGGGCCATCAGGATCGGCATGGAGGGCATTGACCAGCACTATCTCCAGGCGGCCCGGACCCTGGGGGCCAGGTGGTGGGACAGCATCTATACCATTATTCTGCCTCTCTCCGGCCGGGCCATTATTGCCGGCATGACCCTGATGTTTGCCCGGAGTCTGGGCGAATTCGGGGCCACCATTATTCTGGCCGGTAATATTCCCGGCGTCACCCAGACCATTCCCCTGGCCATCTATGAATATACCAACACGCCGGGGGGCGACCGGATGGCCCTCTCCCTCTGTCTGGTTTCCATCGGCCTCTCCCTGATTGTTCTCTTGATCAGTGAGGCCTCGGTCCGCTCCTTCCGGAAAAGGTAGAGAAATGCAGCTTGAAGTGGATGTCGCCAAAAAAACAGGCAATTTTAGCCTCCAGGTCGCCTTCGACCTGGTTGGGAAAAAATGGGGCATATTCGGCCCATCCGGCAGCGGCAAATCCACCCTCATGCATATCCTGGCCGGCCTTCTCACCCCGGACCGGGGCAGGATCACCCTTGACGGGGTATGCCTCTTTGACAGCAAAAAAAAGATCAATCTGCCGCCCCAGCAGCGCCGGGTGGGCGTGGTCTTTCAGCATGCCCATCTTTTTCCGCACATGAATGTCCGCCGCAATCTGTTGTATGGCTGGCAGCGCACTCCCCGCGCCGCAAGACAAATCAGCCCGGCAGCCATCATTGCCGCCCTTAATCTGGAAGATCTCCTTGAGCGCGGAGTGGCCAGGCTTTCCGGCGGCGAGCGCCAGCGCCTGGCCCTGGGTCGGACCGTGCTCTCCTGTCCCCGCCTCATCCTGATGGATGAACCCCTCACCGGCCTGGACCAGGAGCTGAAATTTCAGATCATCCCCTACCTGACCAAGGTTCTTGCGCAGTTTGACATCCCCTTTCTCTTTATCAGCCACTCCCTGGAGGAGATCAGGCTGATGACCGATGAGGTGTTGATCTTTAATCAGGGCCGGCTGGAGCAGCGCCTGCCCGCCGAGGAGCTGGCCAGAAGAGCTCTGGTGGCGGGCGGTCGCGGCTATGCCAACCTGCTCTATCTTTCCTCCCCCCGGCCCCATGGTGATCTCTGGTCCTATCAGTGGGGCGCCACAGAGTTGATCTTGCTGGAAGGGGGCGGTAAGGGCGATAATCTCTTTGAGCTGGGGGCCAAGGATGTCACGCTTTTCAAGCGCCACCCGGAGGCCACCAGTGCCCGCAATCTCCTGCCCTGCCGGGTCAGCGATCTCTTCGGGGAGGGGAACAGGATGGGCGTTGATCTCCTCAGCAAGGGCAACCATCTTGTGTCGCAGATCGTGCCGGAATCGGTACGGGAGCTTGATCTCAAGAAGGGCAGCGAGGTGGTGGCGGTGATCAAGGCCTCGGCCTTTCGCAGGCTGTACTGAAAAAAGTCGCCTTGGCCACTGTCCGGCCCTTTGCGGCCAACAGCGCTATGATGGCTGGGCGTATTGATGATGCCGTTTCTGATGACCTCTCCCTCTCTCCCTCCTCCCTCCTCTCTCTCTCTCTCTCTGCCGTCGGCCTTTGACGAGGAAGGCTTTATTTATGGCAAAAATGGGGCCCTGCCGGCCAGAAAGCTGGCTCAGGCAGGATCAGCAAGGGGCTCGGTGCTGCCAGGACCATTGCGGATAGCCGCCCCCTCCATGGCCAGCTGGTAGATCTCCTGGTCATGGAGGGGGCGGTGCAGGCGGGCGGCTTTTTGGCGCATGCGCTGCCAGAGATGGTGCAGATCACCGTCATTTGGCCGGGGCAGCTGCAGGCGGTGGAGGACGGCGGCCAGACCATGGCGGCCGCTGCCGGCTGCCATCAGCAATGTTCTCTTGGTGCCCACCAGTTCCGGGGCATAGGGCTCGTAGGTGGTCGGATCGGCCAGGATGCCGTGCTGATGGATGCCGGATTGGCAGCTGAAAATGGCTGAGCCCAGCAGGGGCTGGTGGGGGGGAATCTGCCGCCTTGTTTCTGTGGCCAGTCGGCGGCAGAGCTCCAACAACCTTGGCAGGTTGTAGCTCTTTTCGCCTTTTTGGAGAATAAGATAGGCCATGACCTCTTCGAGGCGGCTATTGCCGGCCCGCTCTCCCAGCCCGAGAAGGGTCACATCCCCCCACTGGGCGCCGGCGCCAAAGGCCTGGATGGTGTTGGCGGTGGCCATGCCGAAATCGTTATGGCAATGCACCGCCACCTCCAGAGACGTTGGTGTCATTAACTCCACCAGCGTTGTGATCAGGGCCGGATCGGCCAGACCAACCGTGTCGGCCAGCCGGATGCGAAAGGCACCCGCCTCCTTGGCAACGGTCCCTAAGGCGCGGAGAAATCCATGATCGGCCCGGCTGGCATCCTCCAGGCCCAGGGCCACCTTGCTGATGCCCAGGGCCAGGGCCTGGGCTATGGCGGCCCGGGCAGTGCTGAGGGCCCAAGGCCGTTTCTGGCCGAATTTTTTGGCGAGATGAAGATCAGAGGCGGGAATGGACAGGTTGAGCACGGCAGGTTGCAGCGTGGCGGCCAGGCGGATCTCCTCCTCTTTGCACCGGCACCAGATCGAGAAGGGCTGGTGCCGGAAATGGCTGCCGGCATAGGTGGCCAGCGCCGGCAGGTCGGCATTGGCCAGGCTGGCCACTCCTATCTCAATCTCGTCAACACCGGTTCTGGCCAGGCCGGCGTAGATGCGCTTCTTGGCTGCCAGGGAAAAATGGAGGCCCGGGGTCTGTTCCCCTTCGCGCAGGGTGGTGTCGATGAGTCTGGCCATATTCGCCTGCTGTGATGAAGGGTGCTATGGGCGCCCACAGTCATAAGGCGCGCCCATAAAAAAAGGTACCCGGGCGGGCCCCTGCCTGGTGCGGGCCCGGGTCGTGGAGGGCTATGGCTCTCTCTGGCCTGGGTGCGGACAGGAAGTGCGCTCCCGCCAAGAGGGATCTGCCTGGGCAGGTTTAAGGATATACTTGCCAGAGATATGCCACTGGTTGGCCCGGCAATAAAAAAGAGGACCATCCTTTGGCCCCCAAAGGTTTCTGGCGGCTGGGGGGTGGGCCAGAGCCGCGGTCGGCCCTGGCTCCAGTTGACATTTACGTGCAGATGGCTGTCAGGATGGTTACAAATTTGTAAATCAGCGGCGAGCGGCAAGAGCCGTGGAGACCAGGAGAGAGGCAGGCTGAAAAGTATGGGCCCGAAATTGTCGGCAGGCATCACCGAAAGAGAGGAGGGTCATCAGGGAAAAGATACCAGATGACCGGTAATTAAAAGAGTTGCGGGGAGAGGCCGCCCGGCCCGCTGCCTGCTGTCATCGGCCCCAAAACACCCTTCTTCATCTCTTCAAGCCTGGCCGTTGTCAGGCAGGCAGGCTGCAGGTGCAAAGAAAAATTCTCATCCTATTGCATTTATGTCACATTTCACGGCAGGGCTACCGGCCCACCTGCGGGGAATAAATCCTTAGGTATCGACATGCTGCACTCTTTAGCAAGGTGCTGCCCGCCCTTGGCACGCTTATGGCATTTCCATAGGCAAAATAAAAATTTTACCCAAGGCGCACATCATGACGAAGAAACTGGCACTTTTCCAACACAGCCCCGGGGAAGGGCCGGGCCGTTTTTTGCTCCAGGCTGCCCGCCAAAACAAGATACACCTTTATATCATCAAGGCCTGGGAGGGTCTTTTCCCGGACCCCGAGGCCTATCACGGCTTTGTGCTTCTGGGCGGCAGCCCCCATGTTCAGGAGGAAGAGCGCTATCCCTTTCTGGCCCTTGAAAAACAAAGCCTCCAGGAAATCCTGACAGCGAACAAACCTTGCCTGGGCATCTGCCTGGGACACCAGCTTCTGGCCGAGGCCCTGGGCGCCCAGGTGGGTCCCAACTTCTGCTCCTCTGTCGGGCTTTCCCAGGCCTTTCTCACCGGCAATGGCCGCAGCCACCCTCTGTTTGAGGGGATGAACTCCTCGTTTCCCACCTTCAAATGGCATAGTCAGGCCGTTATCCCGCCGCTCCCCCCTCATTTTCATATTCTGGCCACCTCCCGGGAATGCCAGGTGGAGGCCTTCAGCATGAAAGGGCGTCCACATCTGGTCGGCCTGCAGTTTGACAACCATGCCTCCCATCTGGAGGACGTTGCCGCCTGGTATGACCAGGATCAAAAGTGGCTCAGTTCCCTCGCCCCCGCCCCCCCGGCCAAGAAGCAACTGCTGGCCGGGCTCGCCTGCCAGCAAGCACGGCTGGCCCGTCAATTCAGCCGGATGTTCGCCTCCTTTTGCCGGATGCTCTAGTACTCCGTAAAACTTAAATGTACGTGTAGAATTTCGTTATTGCCTACGAACCACAAAGACACGAAGGCACAAAGAAAAACATAAAAACAAGAAGCTCTTCGTGTTTTTGTACCCCTCAAGGGGGTATTAAAAAGAATGCCTTTGTG
>JAGXFQ010000024.1 GCA_024637145.1 Desulfobulbaceae bacterium | reverse complement strand
CCCTTGGCAACAATGGTCTTAAGCTCGTCGCGCTCCTCTTGGCTCAGTGAGAACCTGTACTTGATCTTGGGCATGGTCTTCTCCGTTTTTTCTGACCATACCTAGTTTTATATAACATATCAAGTGTGACATGACACTAGTACTCCGTAAAACTTAAATGTACGTGTAAAATTTCGTTATTGTATTCGAACCACAAAGACACAAAGGCACAAAGAAAAACATAAAAACAAGAAGCTCTTCGTGTTTTTGTACCCCTCAAGGGGGTATTAAAAAGAATGCCTTTGTGATTAAAGGCAGAGTTGCATAAATATACGAAACTTTAAGTGATATACTGCACTAGGAGGCAGGATGGTCAGTAAGAGAGAATGGCATAACATTGAAGCCGCCCGGGATATTTTTGGCCTGGCTGAGCGGGCCAGCCTCCGTGATATCAAGACGGTTTTCCGGCAGCTCACCAAGAAATATCACCCTGATCTGGCCGGGGAAGATGTGGAGAATCGCGGCCGGATGCAGGAGATCCATGAGGCCTATCAGGTCCTGCTTACCTATTGCGAAAATTATGAATTTCCGCTGCGCCGGGCAGATGCGGCGCCGGAGGTGGATGACGAGGATTGGTGGCTGCACCGTTTCGGCCAGGACCCCCTCTGGGGCCCGGGGCAGAAGAAGTAAATATGCCAGGTAGTTGTGCCCTTTCTTGGCTGTTCCACAATAAAAAAAGGCCCCCGGCTCTAAGCCGGGGGCCTTTTTTGTTATCGGCTGCTGGGCCTGGATTCCTTACTCAATGAGTTTGGGGTTGGTGGTGATCTCGCTGGTTGCCATCATGTGGGTGAGCCAGCTTTCCAGGGTGGCCACCTGTTTTTCCTGGCGCAGGGAGGCCTTGAACTCTTCCTTGTCCGCTTCGCTTGCCGCCGGACTGGCCCGTTTTTCCAGAAACCGGTAGGCATAGAAGGTGCTGTTATCCGTGCCGATGGTGGCGGGGCAGGGGTGGCTCGTGCTGAGGGTTAAGGCGGTGCTGCTGATGGCCGCCGGCAATGTGCTGCGGTCGGCTGCGCTCCTGGAGAACCAGGGTGAGGTCTGGAGGCGGGCCCCTGCCTCGGTAACGGCCTGTTTGAAGGTGCTCTCCTCTTGGCATGCCGCCAGAATTTCCGTGGCCGCGGCCTGGGCCAGCTCGCGGCTTTTGGCGGACTTGAAGTCGGTAATGAGCTCTTCTTTCACCGCCTTGAGCTCGGGCACAACAGGCTCAAGAACATCGTCGATAAAGAGGATGTAATAGCCGTCCGCCTCTTCAATAAGGGCGCTGAGCTCCCCTTTTTCAAGGTTGAAGGCCTGGTCAAGGAGACGCGGTTTGCCGGCCAGCTCAGCCGGGGGATTGCTCTGGCTGAAAAAGCCGGCGCTCTGCAGGGTGATTTCCTCCTGCTGGCTGTAGGCGGCTATACTGCCGGCCTGGAATATCTTTTCGTAGGCAGTGCCGGCAGCAGCAAAGGCCTTGTTCTTGGCCTGCTGCTGTTTGAGGGTGCGCCTGATGCTCTCCTCCACCTCAGCAAGGGGCGTGATCTCTGCCGGGCTGATATCCGTCACTTCAATAATATGGTAGCCGAAACGGGTCTTGATCAGCTCGCTCACCTCTTTTTTGTCCAGCTTGAAAACCGCCTCCTCAAAGGCGGGCACCATCTGGCCGCGGCTGAAGGTGCCCAGATTCCCGCCTTGGTCTGCTGAGCCTGGATCCTCGGAGATTTTTCTGGCCAGGGCGCTGAAATCCTCCCCTGCCTTGATTTTTTCCAGGGCCTCCTCGGCCTTGGCCTTTTGGGCCTCGTCGTTGGTGCCGTCTGTTTTAAGAAGGATATGGCGGGCCGTTCTTGTTTCAGGCTTCTGATACGTGGCGATATTCTGCTGATAAGAGGCCTTGATCTCGGCAGCAGAGATGGTCAGCTCCTCCATGGCCTCGGCCACGGGAAAGGCGAGATATTTTATTTTGACCTGGGGAGCACTCTTGTACTCCTGCTGATGCTGCTGGAAATAGGTCTGGAGTTGGGCATCAGTGACCTGGACATCCTGCCTGAAGTCAGAGGCCGCAAAGGACGCAAAGTCCACTTTCAGCTGGTTGTTGTTAAAGGCGAAACGCTGGTTGAGCTCCCATTTGGTGACCACGGTGAGTCCGCTGACCCCTTGGCTGGCCTTCTGGCTGAGGATCTCCAGCCGCAGGCCTGCCTCATACTGTTTGGGAGTCATCTTGTTCTGGGCCAGGATCTGGGTGTAGCGGTCATGGCTGAATGTACCCTCTACCTGAAAATAGGGCTGCTGGCTGATTGCCTGCTGGATCTCCCAGTTGCTGGCATGGAGCCCCATTTCCCGGGCCCCCTGGATCAGCAGGGTCTGCTGGATGAGGCGCTGGAGGACCTGTTGTTTGATGCCCAGGCTCTCAATGATATTTGCGGGCAGGGTGCCGCCGAACTGCTCCCGCAGGGTATCGATCATGCGGCTGTATTCCCGGCTGTACTCAGAAAGGGTAACGGCCTCGCCATTGACAGTGGCCACGGCATCCCGCTTGTCGCCGCCGCTCATATTGGTGCCCCAGAAAATGAAGACCAGGATAATGACAACAATGAGCCCCTGGAGCAGGGGGGACTTGGTCTTTTTGCGCAAATAATCAAGCATGTTTTTTTGTCCTTCACCATCTTGAGATGGGCTGAGCAGGAATTTTTAGAGCCGCTTTAAAGAATAAGATTTTTAAAGGCGCCGCGGTAATATCATGTTTTTACACAACTCTGGCTATTTCATCAAGTCTTTGCCAGGTTTACCCCTTGAGAAATATTGATCAGCAGGGGCACGTCGATCTTGAGAGCCGACTCCATGGCCTCTTTGACCAGGGCCGCGGTTTCGTCATATTGTGAAGCCGCCACCTCGAAAACAAGTTCATCATGGATCTGCAGCAGCAGTTTGGCGCCCATCTTTTTTTCCTGCAGAGCCGCATGACTCTTGATGGTGGCCAGTTTGATGATATCAGCGGCTGTGCCCTGGATGGGGCTGTTGATGGCGGTGCGTTCGGCAAATTCCCGTCTGGTCTTGTTGCTGCTCTTGATCTCCGGCAGGTTGCGGCGCCGGCCCAGGAGGGTGGTGACAAAACCATCCTTTCGGGCCTGGGCCACGATTTCCTCCATATAGCGGCGGACACCTCCAAAATGGTCAAAATAGCGATCAATGAAGGTCTGCGCCTCCTTGCGGCTGATGCGCAGCTGGCTGGCCAGGCCAAAGGCGCTCATGCCGTAGACAATGCCGAAATTGATGGTCTTGGCCACTCGCCGCATCTGAGAGCTGATGAGGAGGGGGCTTACCTTGAAGATTTCCGCAGCGGTCTGACTATGGATGTCGTGGCCGCTGTTAAAGGCGGTAAGCAGGGCCTCGTCCTGGGAGTAATGGGCCAGAACGCGGAGGTCGATCTGCGAGTAGTCCGCAGCCAGAAAGAAGTGACCCGGGGGGGCCACAAAGGTCTCTCGTATCCGTTGCCCTTCATCACTGCGGATGGGGATGTTCTGCAGATTGGGGTTGGAGCTGGAGAGCCGGCCGGTGGCAGCCACACACTGGTTGAAGGAGGTGTGGATTCTGCCTGTTGTGGGATGGATCTGCTCCTGGAGGGCATCTATATAGGTGGATTTGAGCTTTACCAGCGACCGGTAGTTGAGGACTGCTGCCGGCAGATCGTGATAGGCGGCGAGGTTTTCCAGGACCTTGACATCGGTGGAGTAGCCGCTTTTGGTCTTTTTGCCCAGGGGCAGCTCCAGTTTCTGAAAGAGGATGGTGCCCAGCTGCTTGGGTGAGTTGATATTGAATTCCTCACCGGCCAGGCCATGAATGGTGCGTTCCAGATCCTTGATGAGCAGGGCGAACTCGCCGGAGAGGCCCTCCAGGAGATGCCGATCCGTAAGGATGCCGTTTTCCTCCATCTCGGCGAGAATGGGTACCAGGGCCATCTCCACGTCGGTAAAGAGCGGCCAGCAGCCGATGGCGCCAATCTGCGGATGGAATTGCTTCCACAGCAGCAGGGTAGCGGCGACATCCTCGCAGGAGTAGCTGCAGGCCTGGTCAAGCTCAACATAGGCAAAGGCATTGGCCCGTTTATCCTTGCCCGTCACCTGGCTGAAGGAAGTGGTGCCCATGTCGAGAATCTCCAGGCAGAGATCATCAAGGCCATGGGAACGCCGGGATGGATCCAGGATGTAGGAGGCGATCATGGTGTCAAAGAGCGGCCCGGCCAGGGGCAGATCGTGATGGGCCAGGATGCGCAGGTCATATTTGATATTATGGCCTATCTTGGCGATCTTCTTGTCGGCAAGCAGGGGGCCTAGGGCTTTTTTCACCTCAGTGAGGCTGAACTGGCCCGGCAGGAGATGGTCATCTGCGTCCCGGTGGGTCAGGGGCAGGTACCAGGCCCGGTCCGTGCCGATTGCCAGGGAAAGGCCCACCAGCTCGGCATCAAGGGGGTTAAGGGAGGTGGTCTCCGTGTCCAGGACCAGAAAGGGACTCTCGGCGATGCCGGCGGCCACTGTTGCGAGCTCCAGGCGGCTGGTGATGAGCTGAAATTTTTCGGGATCGAACCTGGCGGACGGCCCTGTCTCCTTGAGAAGCCGGTGGAACTCCAGCTCCCTGTAGAGGCGCTGCAGCTCTGCGGTGTTGGGCGGGGGGACTTCGTAGGCGGCCAGGGTTTCGGGGACGTCGAGATCCTCTTTGAGGGCAATCAGGGTGCGGGAAAGGAGGGCCAGCTCCTTATGGGCGATGAGATTCTCTTTAAGTTTTGATTTCTTGAGCTGGTCAAGATGGGCCAGCAGGTTGTCCAGGCTGCCATGTTCCGTCAGGAGTTTGGCCGCGGTCTTCGGACCGATGCCGGGCACACCGGGGATGTTGTCGGAGGTGTCGCCGATGAGGGCAAAGAAATCAAGGAGGAGCTCAGGGGGGATATTATATTTGCTGCGGATGAACTCCTGGTCCATGACCACGTCCTTCATGGGTTCCCAGGCCGTGATGCCGCCGGCCACCAGCTGCAGAAGATCCTTGTCGCCGGAGACAACGATCACCTTGTGGCCCTGGTCGTGTAACCGCCGGGCTGCCGAGGCGATGAGGTCATCGGCCTCCACCCCCGCCTCGATGAGAATGGGGATGTTGTAGGCGGCCACCAGGGCTTGGATATAGGGAATCTGACAGGAAAGATCATCGGGCATGGCCGCCCGGTTGGCCTTGTAGTCGCTGTAGAGCTCATGGCGGAAGGTGGGGCCTTTCTTGTCAAAGGCCACGGCCATATGGGTGGGAGACTTCTCCCTGATCACCCGCAGCAGGGTATTGATAAAGCCCAGGGTGGCATGGGTGGCAAGACCCTCGCTGTTGGTCAGTGGCGTGATGGCATGGTAGGCCCGGTAAATATAGGCGCTGCCATCCACCAGGTAAACAGGGATCGGCATGGGGGTCACAGGGCAAAGAGTGAATAACGACAAGGAAGGCGAGATCGAGATTGTACCAATCGCCTCGCCATTGTGCAATGGGTGGTGTCGAAGATGGCGGCGGTGTGAAAAAAAATTAAAAAAAATTAAAGTTTTTTTTGTCTGGGTCGATAGAATAGATAGCAAGGGGTGCAATAAAGAGCGGCCCCTGCTTACGGTGTGGGTCTATCTCCTTGGACTAGATCAGCAGGGATGACGCGGATTTTTCGTCTTCATTTATTAATTGGGCAGAACGAACAGAGATTGGGTGCCAGTCATGAAGCTGTCAGATGTTATAGCGCAGGTGCGGACGGATACGAAAATAGAGGTCAAGAAGGGCAAGGGTGCAGAAGAAGCTCAGGCCCCGGCCGGAGATACGGCCAGCGACCAGGTCAAGATCTCCACCGCCACCCAGGATATCCAGAAGATGCGGGAGATTTTAGCAAATACCCCCTCCGTGCGGACGGAAATGGTCGCCACCCTGAAGAGGCAGATTGAAAACGGTGAGTATCAGGTGCCTTCTCAGGAACTGGCCGACAAGATGTTAAACAGCCTCTTTGGTGACGAGGGTGTTCTCCACAACTGATTGTTCTCTCTCATAAGAAATTAAAAAGGGCGTCTGGTTGATTTTCAACCAGACGCCTTTTTTTTTGTCCTCTTGGCCGGGGCAGAAGGGGCTATCCGCTGGGTATTTTCTTAGAGGCCGAGGCAGCTACTTGTCCGTGAAGACCGGCCAGCCCAACTCGTAGAGGGATGGATCAAGCAGGGCCTGGCAGGCCAGCCGTTTCTGGGGGTTTAAGGCCACCGGACCCAGCAGGTTGGCGGTCATCTTTTCCGGCTGGCCAGGCGGGATGGTCAGGATCAGCAGTAGATCAGGGGCGGCGCCCTCAAGCTGAAGCTCGGTCTCTGTTGCCACTCCGAGCTTGGGCCGATAGTCCGGCAGGAGGGTGGCGGCGGGAATCACCACAAAGGCCAGGTGCGGATCATCCAGGGACTGGAGCCAGAAAAAGGGCGACTCCGGGCCATGGGGGCGCAGGATAAAGCGGCTGGAATCAGGGAAGCCCGGGAAGGGGGTGGTCATGGTAATGATTTTGTCCCGGTCTATTGCAATATCGCCGAAACGGCTGGTATTGATGGTCAAGGTGCTCTCTTTATCCTGTTTTTGTACGGCTGCACTTGTCATTATTCTGTCCATTCGCTGGGGTTTGCTGCTCTTTGGCTCCTTTTTCGTGGAAAAGAAGAAGCGCTTTTGCTCTCTTTTGGCCGTCAGGAGCGATTCTTTAAAGTGGTGGCCAGGCTGGAGAGATCAAGGGGTGCCTCCTGGGCCGCCTTTTGGTTCTCTTCTGAGATGCGATGGTAGACCTCGCTGCGATGGATGGTGATGTGGTGCGGGGCGTCAACCCCTATCTTGACCTGGCCGCCTTTGATTTCCATAACCGTGATGGTTATCTCATCGGCAATCTTAATGGCCTCACCAATTTTTCTGGCAAGGATGAGCATATTTTCCTCCCGGGTGGAAAAGCGTTCTCTTAAATCTGGATCATACCATGATGGACGGCAGCCAGGTAGCCTTCCATGATGGCGTCGCAAAAAACTCCGATCTCCTGTGTCGTGGCGGGATCTCGGGTGCTCAGCGTACCATATGTACGCTTCCGCGCCCTCGACACCACCACTCCTTGGATATCAAAGTTTCTGCTTAGCCATCTCAAGCGGTACGATGAACTTTTACGAGTCCATCTTCCTTGGCCTGCTGATACATTATTACAGATAGTCGAGAAGACTCATCTGCATGACCCTGGAGGCTGAGGCCAGGGCCGCCTGGTAGGCATTTTCTGCCGCCTGCAGCTCGGTGATGGCCTTTAAAAGGTCGGTGTCCTGCTTGTCGGAGAGGTTCTCCTGGACGGCGAGATCAAGATTGGTGAAGATCTGGCTCTGGACGTCAATGCGGTTGCCCCGGGCCCCGAAATCGGAAATATGGGTGGTCAGCTCCTCCATGACCAGGTCAAGATCGCCGATGGACTTGTTGAGGGCATGGACCTGCAGGTCCTCGTTGTTGATGCGCACCGCCTCGGTGAAGTTTGAGGAGTCGTCACTGGTGGAAAAGGTGTAGCGGTCTGGCTCGGAGGAGGTGACCTCCAGGTAGCCGTCCACGTTCCAGGCGGCTTTGAGGCCCGGGATGCCGTCCAGCTTGGCGGCAATGGTGTCCGGGCTATCGGTGTTGATGTCGACCGGGATCACGGCGTCAAAGGTCTCGGGCGGCACATGGTCATGGTCGACGACGCTCACGGTAAAGGAGCCGTTGGCGATGGCCGGCTCGGCGGGCAGACCGGTGGCGCCGCTGGCAAAGGTGGCAGTGCGGTCCGTTACGGCATTGAGGCTGGTGACCTCGGTGAAGTTTTTACCCAGCAGGGCGTCTTCCAGGTCCTGCAGCGCAGAAAAAACCTGGGTGTTTTTCAGGGCCACCTGGCCGTTTTGGGAGACGGCGATTCTTTCCACCTTGCCCACCTTGATCTCCAGGACCCCGTCGCGGTCGCCGGCATAGCGGACATTGCCGTCAAGATCGGCAATGGTCAGGGCGGAGATCTTGCCGTCCCCGGCCGTGTCCGTGGGCTCGCCTGTGACGGCGCTACCGCCGTCGAGCCCCAGGGCCATGAGGCCGGGCTCCTCAAAGATGCCGCCACCCACATCAACCAGGGATGACTCCAGCATGAAGGTGCGGTTGGCGAGGAGTTCCAGGCGACCGTAGCTGGTTTCGGTGCCGGCGGCGCCGTTGAGATGGGTGATGGCCTCGCCGTTGGCCGAGGTCTCCACTTCGATATTGCGGCCGTCCACCGCTTTGAGGACCAGACTGCCGCTCTTATCGCGGCTGGCAGAGACGCCGGTGTCGGCCTGTTTGGCGTTGATCGCCTCGATAAGGGCGTTATCGCTGTCCAGGGGCTGGATGGCAGGGACTACAATAGGGATGCCGTTAATGATGAGATCACCAGCGCTTAAGGCGCCGGCTGTCACCGGTGCCTTGGCCTGGACCAGGGCCGGGGTGACCTCGGCGGTGACGCCGGTCTGGCCGGCCACATTATTGATGGCAGCGGCCTTGGCAGCGGCGGAATCACCGGCGGCCGGCACCCCGATACCATTTATTTTCAGCTCGCCGTCGTTCAGAGGGGCGCTGGCGGTGGGGGCGACGCCGTTTAAGCGGTAGCCGTCAATATGGTCATGGATAAAGGGGGCCGGTTCCGCCTCGCTGTAGCCGGAGGTGCGGTAGCCGCCGAAGATGTACTTGCCGGCTATCTCGGTGTTGGCCAGGGTGACGGCCTGGTCCAGCAGATTGGCCACCTGGGGGGCCATGAGGTGCCGATTGGGAGCCACCACCGGGGTCTGGGCGGCAATGGCCAGGGTCTTGGCCTCCAGGACCTGGTCCTTGATCTGGCGCAGGGCGTTTTCCGCCGCTGAAATCAGGGAGCCGCCATGGATGAGATTTTCCTGATATTGGGCGATCTCCACCACGGTGGTACGCATGCCCAAGGCCGATACCAGGCTGGTGGGGTTGTCAGAGAGTTTTGACATCTGCCGGCCGGAGGAGATCTGGCTGTTGATCTTGTTGATCTCGGAGCTGATCCTGTTCAGGTTGGACTGAACCTGGGAGAATTGGGTGTTGAGAGTGGTTCGCATGGCTATGTGTCCTTGGCCCTTACCGGTTCACTGAATTGAGCAGGGTCTGCAGCATTTCATCTGAGATGGAGATCAGCTTGGCGGCTGCTGTATAGGCATGCTGAAATTTGATCAGGTTGGCCATTTCTTCATCGAGATTGACGCCGGAGGTGGCGTCCCGCATTTCCCGCATCTGATTGGTGATCAGGGTGTTGTATTCAAAATCGCGCTCCACGGAGCGGCCCTCCAGACCGACACTGGCCACCAGGCCATTATAATGACCCTCCAGGGTGTTGTTGCTGGCCCCTTTGAAGCGGATATCCTCCTGGCGCTGGATATTGGTCATGAGTAGGACATTGGACTCATCCCCCTTGAAGATCTCACCATGGTCGTTGACCTGGCCGGCGGCCAGAAACTCCAGGGAGTTGGCCACTGCCTCGTTGACGCCAATGGTGGCGGCGTCATGGCCGGTGAAAAAGGTGTTGAGACCGGCGGTGGCCAGAAAATTGGAGGTGTCGCCGCCAAAGGCAAAGCTGTGGCCGCCTCTCGGGGTCAGCACCAGCTTGTTGTCCTGCACGGTGGCCCGCAGCCAGGAATTGCTGGGGCTCATGCCGCTGGCCTCTGCAACGGCGCTGTTGATGGAGGCGGCCACATCCTGGAGGGTGTAAACCCGGTCCATGGGCACCTCAACCGCCTGGGGCAGGGCCAGGGTGTCGTCACTGTTGTAGAGCCAGATCTGGAAGCTGGTGCCGTCGGTGTTGATCTCATCCGAGTAGGCATAGCCGACCATGGCGGCGCTCAGGCCGCCCACGGTGATGCCGGCGATGTTGGTGTTGCTGCTGTCTGTATATTCGTAGGTGATCTGGCCGTCGCCGGCAATGTCAGAGGTGCCGAAGGTGCCGCCGTCCAGACCCAGATGGGCCAGGTAAAGATCGCTGCTGCCGCCATTGATATTGATGGGGCCCTGGTGGTTGAAGAGGGTGAGTTCGCCTGTGTTATGGGTGGCGTCCGCTCCGTAGCTGTCGTTGATGAGGCCCAGATTGGCCTCGGTCGTGGCACCGTCAAGGCCGGCAATGGTGATCAGTGATTCATCGCCGGGGTTGGTGTTCTTGAGGATGATGGAGTTGAGGACGCCGCCGTTGTTGCCGGTACCCACTTCGGCAGTGAGGGTGGCCTTGGGCACAGTGTTGGTGGCGTTATGGACGGCAAGGGCCGTGTTGATGGCAGCCACGATATTGTTTGCCAGGTTGGCAGGGGAACTGTCCGGGCCGTTGAGGGCGGGAGGTACTAGAGTGCCGTCAAAATCCACAGTGTAGGATATCGGCACGTTGTTAATGGTAAAATTAAGGACCGTGTCATGTTCCGACAATGTCATGGGTGTTACGGCCTCACCGGCCACCAGGGTGGTGAGGCTGGCTTTGACGTCGC
This sequence comes from Desulfobulbaceae bacterium, assembly GCA_024637145.1. Taxonomy (GTDB): domain Bacteria; phylum Desulfobacterota; class Desulfobulbia; order Desulfobulbales; family SURF-16; genus BM506. The sequence continues at coordinate 10,007 of JAGXFQ010000024.1, read as the reverse complement.
TTAAGGACGCATTGATGGCCTCCATCGTGTTGGCCGTCTTGCCCATGGCCAGGCCGTAGACGGCCACGGCACCCTCGATATGACCCACCTCCCTGTTATTGATGGTCAAGGTGCCGGCGGCAATATCGGCAAGGGCGGTGGAGGTCTCCACCGTGGTCAGGAGGCGGGTGGTGTTCGCCGCCGGGGTGGTGCTCTTCAGGGCATCGGAAAAACGTTCCAGCCCCACCCCCTGACTGTGGGCCTGGTTCACCTCGCGGATCAGGGCGTTGGCCAGGGCGTCCAGCCGGCCCAGATAATTTTCCGGCTCCCCCTCCACGAGTTGGTCATGGACCTTCATCCAGCCCCCCATCTTGCCGCCCAAGGAGTCACTGCTGCCATCGCCGATCACCGTCAGGGTTGTCTGGCCGTTGGCATTGGTGGTCTGCCAGTTGAGGTTGCGGTCATCCCATTTCACGGACCAGGCCTGATCATTTTCCACCAGGGAATGGCCGTCCTGGAGGAGGATGGTGTAGGAGCCGTTTGCCATCTCAAAATAATTGATGTCCACAAACTGGCCCAGTTCCTGGGTGAGCTGGTCTCGCTGATCGCGGATATCATTCATCTTGTTGATATCGCTCTCGCCGCTGCTGATCTGCACATTGAGGCCGGCAATCTGCTTGGTCAATTCATTGACATCCAGGACAGCGGCCTGCAGGTTGGAGCTGATGTCCTGGCGGGACTGGGCAATTTCTGCCGACATCATATGGAGCTGCTCATTGATGAGGTGGCCCTGCTGGACTACGGTCTGTCTCGACGAGATGAACTCGGGATTGGTGGAGAGGTCCTGCCAGCTTGACCAGAACTGACTCATCAGATCATTCACCGCCATGCCGGGTGCCTCGTTAAAGGCGGTTTCCACCACCCGCATGGACTGGTTCTGGGCCTCCAGATTGCTCAGCTTGGACTCCTGGTCCACCAGACGCTGGACCATGAACCGATCATAGCTGCGCTCCACCTGTTCTCCCCGCACGCCATTGCCGATATAGCCTACGCCGATGGGGCTGGCCCCCGGCGTGGTGAGGCCCAGGGTCTGCCTGGAGTAGCCCGGGGTATTGACGTTGGCCACATTGTGGCCGGTGACGCCGATGGCGAGCTGATGGGTAACCAGGGCCTCTTTGGCCATGTTGAGAACGTGGGAGATGCCGGCCATGCCTATACCTCGCGAGAGAGCAGAGAGGGGCCTGCCTTGTCCATCTTGGCCAGGTGGCCGCGGCAGGAGTACGTGGGGTCAGTGGCCACACCGTCACTGATCAGGGCAATGGCGTCGCCCAGGTAGCGCAGGGTGTCCTGGGTGAAGCTGTGGTTGATGTAGCTCTTGCGGTCGATCTCTGCCCGCAGGCGGACCAGGGTCTGGCGCATTATTTCCAGTTCCTCGGCCTCCTCCTGTTGGAGATGGAAAGAGAGATCGCTGAGCTGGATAACCGCCGTCTCATCTCTTTCTGGGTCCGGGCCGATGAGAGCGGCGGCGACCTCCTGGATCTGTTCGTCCAGGTAGATCATCTGCCGCAGTCCGTTTTCCTTCTGTTTGCTGATCTGCATGAGGATGGCCATCCCCATTTTGAGCAGGCCGGCCTGTTCCTGATCCAGGACATGGATGAAGGAATGGGTGTAGCTTTCCTGCTTGTGCAGGTGGGCCATCAGAGTTTTGAAATAAGGGGTGTTGGTGGTCATGAGAGGTCTCCTTGTCTGCTTGTGCCTTTGCTGAGTTGTTCAAAAAGCATCTTGCCCAAGCCAGTGCCGCTGCCTCCGGCCATTTTTTCAGCCAGTTCCTGGTCCAGCATGGACTGGAAAAGTTTCTCGCCATGGCTTTTTTCAAAGAGGCCCTCCGTCTCTGCCGAGGATTCCCGCATGGTGGCCAGCATCTGCTGGGTGAGCAGGGCCTCGAAATCGGCACAGGCCTTGCGCAGTGTCTGGTCTTTTTCCAGGCTCGGACTGTTCTGCTGCTCCGGCTTGGTCAGAGCGCTGTTGTGCTGGCTGGGAATTTCCATAATTTTTTTGTAACTCCTCGCTCTTTGTCCCTAAATAATCTGGAGGTCCGCCTTGATGGCCCCTGAGGCCTTCATGGCTTGAAAGATGGCGATCAGGTCCCGGGTGGTGACGCCCACCGAGTTCAAGGCGCGCACCACTTCACCCAGGGTGATGCCGCTGTCAAGCTGGACCAGCAGGTTCTCCCGGTCGCGGGCCGTGATATTGCGGTTTGTTTCCAGGGAAGGGAGCTGGCCCGGTTCTGGGCGTACCTGGATGGAGAGGTTGCCGTGGGCCACCGCCACCTGGCTGATGGTGACATCGGCGCCCATCACCACGGTGCCGGTGCGTTCATCAATGATGATCCTGGCCTGATTGTCCGGCGTTATATCCAGTTTTTCCAGAGCGGCCAGCAGGGCCACCTGGTTGCCGCTGAATCTGGGGGGCACGGTGATGGCCACGGTGGCGCTGTCCTTGGCCTTGGCATAGGAGCCGCCCAGCATGAAATCCACCGCCTCCACCACCCGGCTCATGGTGGTGAAGTCCGGGTTGTTGAGATGGATGGAAAGTTCCTGCTTGGTGAGGAGGGAGAAGGGCACCTCTCTTTCCACAATGGCGCCGCCTGGAATCCGGGCCGCTGTCACATGGTTTTGCTGGCTGTTGGCGCCGCCGATGCCCTGCACTTCCAGGCCGCCGATGGAAACAGGCCCTTGGGCCATGGCGTATATTTTGCCATCCAGTCCCTTGATCGGCGTAACAATAAGGGTGCCGCCGGCCAGAGAGGAGGCATCTCCCAGGGAGGAGAGATTGATGTCAATTTTCTGGCCGATCTTGCTGAAGGGAGGCAGTTTGGCCGTCACCAGCACCCCGGCCACGTTTTTCACCTTCAGGGCCTCGGGATTGACGTGCACCCCCATATTGTCCAGCATATTCACCAGGGCCTGGGTGGTGAAAGGTGATTTGTTGCCGTCACCCGTGCCGTCCAGCCCTACCACCAGACCGTAGCCCACAAGCTGGTTGTCGCGGACGCCTTTGACGGTGGCGAGATCCTTGAGGCGAGTGGCCTCAGCCGTCTGGTTCCAGCAGAGCAGGGCAACAAGGATGAGGAGGGGGAGGCTCTGTCTTTTGCGGGTCATGTTCATGTGTTTGCACCATGTTTTCTTTGTTTTCTTAATCATGCAAAGGACATGCCAGAGAATATTTGCGGGTCTCTGCTGGTTAATACTTTGATTTTAAAGATAAAATGTTTTGTTTTGGCGGTGGGTAATTTTTTCCCACCCCGGCTGCGGCGCTGCTGGGTACCGGGACATCGGCCTTTCCCATGGCAGGAGGCCATCTCTGCCGACAATAAGCTGCGGAGGGGCGCGCCCCTAAAAAGGCCAGAGAATATCCACGCCCCGGGCCAGCCAGCCCGGCTGCTGTTTGTCGCTCACCGCGCCGTGGCCTGAAATCTCTATGCGGGCATCGGCGATATGGGAGGACTTAACCACATTGGCCGGCGAGATGTCCGTGGGCCGGACCAGACCGGAGAGGATGATGGTCTGGGTCTCGTTGTTGGTCCTCACTTCCCGATAGCCCTGAATAACCATGTTGCCGTCCATGGTGACATCGATGACCCGGGCCGAGATGGTGGCGGTGGTGGTATTCTGGCGCGTGGTTTCGCCCTCACCGGTGAAGTCGTTTTGGAGACTGGCCCCCAGGGTCCTGCTGCCGGGAGTCGTGTCTTTGAGCTTGGCCCACTCGGCAAAACGGAAGAGATAGGAGATGTCGCCGCTGATACTGGAATCCCTGGAGGTCTCGGTGGTCGCCTCGTTTTTGGAATTGGCGGTCTCCACGATGGCCACGGTGACGATATCCCCCACCTTGTGGGCCCGCTGGTCGCGATAGAGGTCCATGCTCTGGGCGGAAAAGATGGATCCCTCAACCGGCATGAGCCGTTCCTGCTGTACCGGGGGCAGGGCGTGGCGCTCCGGCAGGGTGGTTGTCCTGGTGGTTTGGTCCGGGGTTATGCAGCCCCCCAGACAGCAGGAAACAACAAGGAGAAGATGGGTAGTTTTCATGGCAATGTCTCCGTTTAAAAGTCAACGCGTACCAGGCCCTGCTCCACCACCCGGACAGTAATGATCTCCCGGCTGCTGATGTTCTTGACCTGGATTATGTCGCCCTCAGCTCCCTGGCTGCGCGCCTCACCCTTGGTGCTGACCTGCAGGGATTTGGTGCCGGCGGTGATGGTTACCAGGTCTCCCCTCTGCACCACGGCGGGTTTTTTTAAAGAGTTGGTGAGCAGAATGGTGCCGGCCTGCAGCGATGTTCTGGCGCTCTGGCCCAGGGCCTCCTGGGGGGTTGCCACCAGTTCCTGGCTGAAGGTGGTGATGTTGTGGCGGGCTACGGTGAGATCCTCGCTGCCGACGGTTTCGCCTCGGGCCAGGCGGCGGGTGAGGATGACCACATCGCCGTAGAGTTCAAGGTCCCCTTCCATCTTCACCTGGCCCTGGTTGATGCCGGCCACGGTGATGCCTACGGAAATCGATTTTTTGCCCAGATACCTGCCGTGGTTCTGGTTGAGCAATGCATAGCCGATATCGCCCTTGGGCACCTGCATCAGGGCCGGGGTGCTGGAAAAATTGGTAATCACCAGGTCCTCGGCCGGCCAGGGGCTGCTGCTGCGCTGGATCTGGATAAAGATCTCCTCCAGGGCCTGGCGGTCAAGGGTGATGCTCTCTGTGGCCGCTGCCGGCCGGTAGAAGGGGAGCAGGAGCAGGGTCAGGAAAATCAGGGCGGGGATGCACGGTTTTTTCATGGATCTACTCTCTTCTAGCGTACGAGATTATTGGTCACTTCCAGGATCTGATCAGCCGTGCTGATGCCCTTGGAGTTGGCGTCAAAGGCCCGCTGGGTGATGATGAGGTTCACCATCTCCTCAGTGACTGAGACATTGGACATCTCCAGATAGCCCTGGGCCAGGGTGCCGGCGGCATCAGAGCCGGGATTGGATTCAATGGGGTCGCCGGAAGCCTCAGTGGGGAGATAGTTGTTGCCGCCGGTGGCCTTGAGGCCGCCTGGATTGATAAAGGTGTTGAGGGTGAGCTGCACAGAGGCCAGGGTCTGCTGCTCTGTATCCATGGCGGAAAGCATGCCGGCCGAGTCGATCTCCAGGATCACGGTATCTTCAGGGATGGCAAACTCCGGCTGCAGCCGGTCACCGTTTTGATTGACGATATAGCCATCGCTGTCCTTGGTGAAGGCGCCGGCCCGGGTATAATATTCCACGCCGTCACGGACGACCTGGAAGAACCCCTTGCCCTCAATGGCCAAATCCAGATCATTGCCGGTCTGGGTGTAGTCGCCCTGGGTGAAAATTTTCTGCACGGCAGTGGTGCGGGTACCCAGGCCCACCTGGATGCCGGTGGGCACCTGATTGCCGCCCACGGTCTCGGCGCCGGCGGCCCGCAAGTTCTGATAGATGAGGTCTTCAAACTGGGCCCGGCTTTTTTTAAAGGCCGAGGTGTTGACGTTGGCCAGATTGTTGGCGGTAACGTCAAGCTGCAGCTGTTGGGCCTGCATGCCTGTCTGGGAGGTGTAAAGTGCCCTGATCATGGGAGTCTCCTGTGGTGTGTTGGGATTAACTGTTTAATCTGCCGACCCTGTTGATGGCTTTGTCATCCATGTCGTCGATGGAGCGAATCACCCGCTGTTGCGTTTCATAGGCGCGGTTGAGGTCAACCATGGCCGTGAGTTCCTTCATGGTGCTGACATTTGATTTTTCCAGAAAGCCCTGTTTAACCCCGGGGTCCTGGGTTTCTTCTTCCTGGCCTGCGCCGGTGAGGGCGAAGAGATTCTGGCCCTGTTTTTCCAGATCCCTCAGGTCGGCAAAGGTGACCACGGTCAAGACGCCTGCCAGCTGGCCGTCCACAGTGATGTTGCCATCGTCGGCCACCGAGATGTTGTTGCCGTTGATCAAGAGCGGGCCGCCGTCACCTAAAACCAGGTCGCCATTGGGGGTGGTCAGCTGTCCTTCATTATTGGTTGTGAACTGGCCGGCCCTGGTATAGCGCACTCCGGCCGGGGTCTGGATCTTGAAAAAGCCATCGGCGGCCCCCAGGGCAAAATCAAGGGTGTTGCCGGTCTCCTTGACGACGCCGGGTTGCATGTCGGTTACGTCATGAAGGGCCTTGCCCACTCGCGGGCCTTGATTGTCGGTGCTGTAGAGCATCTCCCAGAAGGTGATGTCCTCTTTTTTGTAGCCGGCGGTATCGACATTGGCCAGGTTGTTGGTGATCTGGTTAAGGCGTCTGCTGTGGGCCAGCATGGTTTCGGTGCTCTCGATCAGGCCGAGGCGGTTATGGATGTACATATCTCCCTCCAGATGAGAGCCGTCATTGTGAAGATAAGGGCTGTCAGGGGTGTGGCGGATTATTGACACAAAGGTTCCTCTGCTGTTGGTTAAGCAATGTTTGTGCCGTTTCTGAAGGGAGTGAGAGGGGGAGGGGGTGTCCGGGACAGGGCTTTCCGCGCTCTGGCCCTGCTGGGCCAGGAGAGCATCTTTTTTGGCCAGGGTGTTTCGGGAAAGATTTTGTGCTGAGGGAGAAGGGAGGGGCGGCAGAAAATTCCCCACAGGGCGTCTGGAATTTGACTATGTGGTGGGCCGGCCCTGGCCTGCCTCTTCATTGGTCCGGTAGATAAAGGCCAGGATCTCGGCGACAATCAGGTAGGTCTCGGTGGGGATTTCCTGGCCCGGCTCAAGTTTGGCCAATATCTCCACCAGATCCCTGTCCTCATAGATGGGGATCTCATGCTCTTTGGCCAGAGCAAGAATCTGATCTGCCACCAGGCCCAGGCCCCGGCCTATGATGCGGGGCGATTTTTCCTGTTCCGGGTCATAGCGCAGGGCAACGGCTTTTCTGGCAGGTTTTTTTTGTTGAGGATCAGTCATAAGGAAGGGCAGGGTGTTCCTTGAAAAAGCAAAGGAAAGGAATGATCAACCGGCAAGGATCGGGTATGGTTTCATCCTTATGATACTTCAGGATCTGCAGGCAGCAACATTTATCAGAAAGTATGAGCTATTTCTGGTGGATGTAAAAAAGGCGGCCGGCACCGTGCTGATCATCTGGATGCGCTTTATGGCGAGACATTGCGGCGGGTGGTATCCCAGGGGGTGGAGGTGGTGGCCTATCAGGCCCGGGTCCAGCCCTCGGAAATTGTCCTCAGGCATGGTTTGCCGGTGAAAATGGCCTATGGGGGCTGATTTCCCTGGCGCCAGGGCCTGGCTGGAGATATCTTGCCCAGGCAGGCCCCTGCACCTCTTCTCTCTTAATTTTTAGTTGAGCCGGTTGGAAAGGAATGGATAACAACAAGGAAAAAGCGGTTATTTTATTAAGTGGCGGTCTTGATTCCACCACCGTGCTGGCCATTGCCCGTGCCCAGGGCTTTGCCTGTTATTGCCTGAGTTTTTCTTATGGCCAGCGGCAAGAAATCGAGCTGGAAAGGGCCAGGGCCAGTGCCGCTAAGCTGGGGGCCCGTGATCATCTAGTCCTGCATGTCGATCTTGACAAGATCGGCGGCTCCGCTCTGACCACGGAGCTGGCCGTGCCCAAGGGGCGCTCCCCTGAGGAGATCGGCCAGAGTACGGTGCCGGTGACCTATGTGCCGGCCCGCAATACCATTTTCTTGGCCCATGCCGTGGCCTGGGCTGAGGTGATGGGTGCCTTTGATATCTTTGTGGGGATCAATGCCCTGGATTACAGCGGCTATCCTGACTGCCGGCCGCAGTTTCTGGCTGCCATGGAAGAGGTAGCCAATCTCGGGACCCGGGCCGGCACCAGCACGGGCCGTCGTTTCCAGATTCAGGCGCCCCTCATGCACCTGAGCAAAAAAGAGATTATTGAAAAGGGGCTGGCCCTGGGCGTTGATTACGGCTCCACCCACAGCTGTTATGATCCAGGGCCTGACGGACTTTCCTGCGGCGTGTGCGACGCCTGCCTTCTGCGCCTCAAGGGTTTTCGCGAGGCCGGCTGCCCGGACCCGCTCCCCTATCAGCAGGAGAAACCATGAATCTTCTCCCTGCCCACCTGGGCGCCCTGTTCATGGCCGGCGTGCCCGGTCTGGAGTTGGACAGCTCCACCCGCCAGCTGATCACCGACTATGGAGTGCACCATTTCATCCTTTTCCGGCGCAATGTGGAGAGCGAAAAGCAGCTGGCCCGCCTGAGCCGCGATCTTGTTGCTTGTTGCCGCCAGCAGGGTCTGGGCCCCTGCCTGATCTCCATAGACCAGGAGGGCGGCACCGTGGCCCGTCTTCCCGAACCTTTTGCCCAGTTCGGTGATGCCCGCCTCTATGGTGAGGCTCCCCAGGCCCGGCAAGATCTCCTGGAGTATGCCCGCCTCTGCAGCCGGGATCTCAACAGTATCGGGGTCAATATGAATTTTGCCCCGGTCCTTGATGTCTGTCCCCGCGGCCAGGGCTGCTTCATGGAACGCCGCAGCCTGGGCGCCGACCCGGTGCGGGTGGGGGAACTGGGCGCCCTCCTCATTGCGGCCTTTCAGGGCAACGGTATTGCGGCCTGCGCCAAACATTTTCCCGGCCTGGGTGAGGCTGTTATCGATCCTCATCTGCAGCTGCCCGTGGTCACGGATTCCCGGCAGAAAATTATAGAGTGTGATCTCCTCCCCTTTCAGGCGGCGATCAGGGCCGGGGTGGCTGCCATCATGACCTCCCATGTCATCTATGAACATATTGATCCCCACACCCTGGCCACCTTTTCCGCCCCCATTCTCACGGATCTGCTCCGGCGCGATCTGGGCTATGAAGGCCTGGTGGTCACCGATGATCTGGAAATGGGGGCAGTGGAAAATGATATGGGGGTGCCCGAGGCCGCGGTGCGGGCCGTGCAGGCCGGGGCTGATCTGCTGCTTATCTGCCATGACCACGCCAAGGTGCGGGAGGCGATTGCCCGTCTTTATCAGGCCTGTCTGAGTGGCCAGGTGACAAAAGAGCGGCTTTGCCAATCTTTTTTACGAATAAAGAAGGTCAGTGCTTGTTTTCTACGCAAAGGTGATTAATTTTAATTATTAATTACTGTTTTTTCCACTGCTTAGGGAAAGAGACGGCCGGCAGGAGTTGGCAAGATTTTTCTTAGATGGTTGTAAGAGAGGGGAGAGGGAGGGGCGGCTGCTCTTCTTTCTGTCCTTATTTCAGGCTTCCCCCACAGGAAGCCTTGATGTCACGGCGCTCTGCAGTGACAGGTCGTTGTGACGTTCCAGGGCATTGGAAGTGCGCTTCTGATGCCCAGCCCATGATCAGGAGGTCTGTATGGAACTAAAGGTTGAAGGCTTGAATCTCAAGGTCAGAAACGCCTGGCGCGACAAAATCGAAGAGGAAAAAGAGCGGCTGGAAAGGCATCATGCCAGCCTCGTCCATAATCTGCGGGTCACCCTCGAACAGACCTCCTCCCACAAGGAGGGGGGCTATGAGGTGCGACTGATTGCCGGAGTCCCCAGTGAGACGGTGGTTGTCAAGCGCAGGGGAGAGGCGGTTGCGGCCATCCTGGTGGAAGCCTTTGACACCCTTGGCCTCCAGTTGAAAGAATTCCAGCGCAAGCGGCGCAAGGGCAGCAAAAATCAAGAGGTGGTGGGGGCAGGTCCCGCCGGTCTCGGGGTAATTAAAAAGCTTTCTCCCTTTGAGTCATATGGCTTCATCCTTGCCGCTGATGGCCGGGAGGTCTATTTCCATGAGAATTCCCTGAAGGGCCTGGAGTTGGATACCCTTGTCGAGGGAGATGCCGTCACCTTTGGTGAGTCTGCCGGGGATAAAGGCCCCCAGGCCACCTGGGTGCGGGCCGCCTGATATAGTTTGGCCTTTTGTCATAACAGCCCGTTGAAAAACTACTGCGCTCGAAGGTCTCTCTTCGTTCGCTATCTGCTGATGCGGCGTCAAAATTCGGCTCAAAATGCTCATTTACCACATGTAAACTGCGCTTTTTCGCCTCATTTTTCCTTGCCTCAGCT
>JAGXFQ010000023.1 GCA_024637145.1 Desulfobulbaceae bacterium | reverse complement strand
CTCATCACCGACCTTGACCACTCCGCGTTCAATACGGCCGGTGGCCACGGTGCCCCGCCCGGAGATGGAAAAGACATCTTCCACAGGCATCAGAAAGGGCTTGTCAATATCACGGGCAGGCTCGGGAATAAAGGTGTCACAAGCCTCCATCAGGTCCCAGATACATTTGGCAGCATCGACATCGGCAGGATTTTCCAGGGCCTTTAAGGCGGAGCCAGTGATGATGGGAGTATCATCCCCGGGGTACTCATATTTATCAAGAAGCTCACGGAGCTCCATGTCAACCAGCTCAAGAAGCTCAGGGTCATCAACCAGGTCGACCTTGTTAAGGAAGACAACAATGGAAGGGATACCCACCTGGCGACCAAGAAGGATATGCTCACGGGTCTGGGGCATGGGACCGTCATCGGCACCAACAACCAGGATAGCGCCATCCATCTGGGCCGCACCGGTAATCATATTCTTGATATAGTCAGCATGGCCTGGACAATCCACATGGGCATAGTGACGGTTTGCCGTCTCATACTCGACATGGGCGGTGGCAATGGTGATACCACGCTCTTTCTCTTCAGGCGCCTTGTCGATGTCACTGAACTCAGTACTCTTGGCAAAACCCTTCAGGGAAAGGACACTGGTAATCGCTGCCGTCAGAGTGGTTTTGCCATGATCAACGTGACCAATGGTCCCAATGTTCACATGCGGTTTGGTGCGTTCAAATTTTTCTCTAGCCATTGCTTTCTCCTCAGCCCTTGTTCGGTTCTTATTTTATACTGACTGTATCAAGTACAGCGGATAGGTACATAAAAAAATGGAGCTCACGAACGGAATCGAACCGTTGACCTCATCCTTACCAAGGATGTGCTCTACCAACTGAGCTACGTGAGCTGACTACAATCAAAAAAATGGAGCGGGAAACGAGAATCGAACTCGCGACCCTCAGCTTGGAAGGCTGATGCTCTACCAATTGAGCTATTCCCGCCAATTATCACTGTCGCAAAAATATAGGACAAGGAACATCGAATAGTAACAGTGATTTTGAGCTGCCTATTCGCCGTTCCTTGTCTTATATGATCCCGCAAGGCTAAAAAATGGTGGAGGGGGAAGGATTCGAACCTTCGAAGGCGTCGCCGACAGATTTACAGTCTGTTCCCTTTAACCACTCGGGAACCCCTCCAAACACACATAATAACCAGTAAAACCTGACCACACCCAACCTATAGGGGCCGGGGGAAAGCTATGGATCCTCTCACCTGTTGCGCTGCAGACTAAACAGATGAAGACGAAGTGGAACCTTATATCATAAGAGCCAAAAATCATAAAGCAAAAAAATGGAGCTGGCGATGGGACTCGAACCCGCAACCGGCTGATTACAAATCAGCTGCTCTACCAATTGAGCTACGCCAGCAGACCAGCAGAGCCGGAATAAATTAATCGCTCAACAGGTAAAAAGCAAGACATATTTAGCCAAAGACAACCCTTCTTCACTAAAAAAAATAAAGGATGGGGAAAAGCCCCCATCCTTTATTTTTTTTCCCTGCCAACAAGCAGGCCTGCTTGCTACTTCACAAAAGAAGATTGGCGATAACGTTCAAAGGTATACGCCATGGTCCGATAAACCAGATGGGCGAACTTGGTATAGGGCATGTATAAAAAGAGCATCAGGATAGAGACCAGATGCAGGTAATACATAAAGTAGGCCAGAGAAGGGATACCCATGAGACGGCAAAGCTCAGCAGCCAGCCCGGTAACACCCACCGCCATAATCTCATAGATCAGAAACCAGTCGTAATACGAGCCCTTGACCCCATTTTGTTCCTCAGTGGCAGCCCGGTTACCCCAGAGGATGCCGATGCCGACAATAAGGGCAATGGCGGAGACGTTGGCCAGTATTTTCACCGGGTTGAGCAGACTCATGGGACCATGCATGCCTTCAACAAAAAGGCCCACAACATCCTGAGAAATGGCACTGTAGATGGTGACAATGAGCAGACCGATAAAGGCCAGCACCAGAGGCTTATGACCCCGGACACGATCGGCGTTAACCGTACATTCACGGAAACGTTTATGATCAATGATCTCTTTTACGGAAGGAACAATGAAGTCAACGACAAATTGCTTCACAGAAGGCCTGAACTTGGCAGAAACATCATTCTCTTTTTCCAAATCCTTCCACATGGTGGTCACGCCGCGAAACACGGAATAGAGGGCGAGGCCAACGGCCGGCAACATAATAGCATCAATAAAGGCGACGTTCTTGGTGAGCCAATGCCAATCCCAATGTCCAAAGAATTGGCTATAGCCCTGAACAGCCAGATCTTCAGAACTGGGCAGGTGCATGCCGCCGGAAATAAACCACATAACCAGCACGATAACCGCAGGCAGACCTATGGTCATGGGCAGCATCTTGGGATTACTTACCATCTTGGCAAGACCGCTGGGGAAACCATAATGGGTGTACATATAGGCCCGAATGGCACCGAGCACATCGCCGGGCTTGGCACCGCGAGGACAATAAGCCGTACAGTCACCACACTGGTGGCAGAGAAGTACGTCTACATCAGAGACAAGCTTATCTTTAAGTCCCCATTGGGCCCAGATCATCTCTTTTCTGGGAAATGGCTTTTCATCGGTGGACAATGGACAGACCACGGAGCAGGTGGCACACTGGTAACAGTTTTTCAGCGTGTCGCCGCCGGCACCCTTCATGTATTTAATAAAATCTAAATCAGGATTTACCCTCATTTTATTTCCTCCTCTCTTGGTTGCCCGGCAATAACCGGATCAACCGGCACCGAGTTCATCTAAACAAATTTGGTTGATCATCACCAGATGCGGCAATGATCAACCAAAAAAGAGTGTTAACAAAGGACTAGAAACCTTTAAACGGATTCGGTCCCAGTTCAAGGATTTCCGCAACAAACTCTTCGATGATCTCGGGCACCTTGTTATAGTCGGAAATAGCGACCTGACGCACTCCGCAACGCTCAGGCTCAAGGCCCAGGCTGCTCAAGGTATCACCGATATTCTCCATACGCTTGTCAGCGATCTCAGAGCCCTTGACAAAATGGCACTGATAATCGTCGCCATACTTACAACCCAGGAGCAGGGCGCCGTCCAGACCAGCGGAGAGGGCATCACGAACCCAGGCCATATTAACGGAACCAAGGCAACGTACCGGAATAACGCGAATCAGGTTATTTACGGAAAGCTTGCGCATGGCAGCCATATCCAGGGTTGGGTAGGCGTCATTCTCGCAGGCAAAAACCAGGATCCGCAGCTTGTCATCATCCTCTTCAGGAACATCAATGGCCTTGATCATGGAAGCGACCAGATCGATGTTGTAGTTTTTGAAGCCGATGATCCGCTCCGGACAGGCACCCATACAGGTACCACAGCGCCGGCAACGGGTGGGATTAGGTAAAGGAGTGCCCTTGGCATCATCATCCAGGGCGCCGAAGGGACATTCCTCAGTACAACGCTTGCACTGGGTACATCTCTGCATGAAGAACTCTGGATAGGTGGCATCACCGGAACGGGGGTGCACTGCCACGCCACGATCAGCGCTCACCATGGCCTGGATGGCCTTGAGAGCGGCACCTGTGGCGTCATCAATGGTCTCTTCCATGTTCATGGCCTTACGAACGCCACCACAGGTGTAGACCCCTGTGCGGCGGGTCTCATAAGGAAAGCAGATGAAATGCGAATCTGCATAGCCGTCAAAGAGGCCGAGATCCAGGAAGCCGGGACCCTGGCGATAGGCGAGGTTAATGGAATTCTCATATTTGGTGGTGGGCTCCATACCGGCAGCCAGCACAACCAGATCCACGTCAAGTTCCAGATCTTCACCCAGCAGGGTGTCCTTGGCCTTCACGGTACCACCCTCAACAGCGGTGACACTGGCCTTGGTCAGGAAGATGCCATCGTCCTGCTGAACTCCCTTGTAAAAGAGCTCCAAATGGCCCGGGGTACGCATGTGCTGATAGAGGATGTAGGCCTTGGCATTGGCATTATTCTCACGGACATACTTGGCCTGCTTCAGGGCAACCATGGAGGTTACCGAATTGGCATACGGGAAGTCCATATCATGCTCTTCCCCGCCCGGGCTCATGATAAAGGCCACAGAGTTGAGACCGGCCAGCTTGCCCTCTTTGGCCATTTTCTCAAACTGGGCATTGGTAACCACCTTGTCGTTGGTGCCATGGCCGAGATGCTCATAACCGGAGACATCCGCCGGGACCCAGCCGGTAGCCAGGATGACAGAACCGAATTTTTCCGCATCAGGATTTTGGGCAGTATACTTTTTGATCCCCACATTGGGATCTTCCATGGTGCCTTTTTCGATCCGGTCCTGCTCATCAACACCAACCTTGGCAGGGGCATCCCATTCGCTCTTGGCGCCAGCGGGTTTCAGGGTTACCGAGAAATCGCCGGGAGATCCACCAATACGGGCCACTTCGGCACCGGTCTTGATGGTGATGTTGGCATTGCCCTCAACCTCAGCGATCAAGGCACCGATGGTGGGCTCTTCCAATTCTGCATAAGGGGCCTTGGTGGGAAACTGCTTGGCCCATCCCAGGGCCTTACCACCAACCTGGTCCGCCTTTTCAATAATCGTCACCTTGTACCCAGCCTTGGCTGCCTCATTGGCCGCAGTAAGACCGGCAATACCACCACCCATAACCAGGATGGCCTCATTAAGGGTCTCAAGCTGAAAAGGTACAGGGAGTTCGGTTTTCTTGGCTTCGGCGCAGGCCATTCTGACATTGTCAGCAGCCTGCTCCGTGGTGAACTCCTTGACAGTAGCGGCATCGCGTGCCTCTGAGGGCTGCTCGGCACCCCAGACAGCACCTTCACGGATGTTACCGCGGACCGTGATCTTGTCCTCGCCGAAATTAAATTCTTGCTGCATAACCCGGGGCGAACAGGCGCACACCACAACGGTATTGACGCCGCCATCGACATCGGCCTGAATCAGGCCACGGCCGGCAGCAGAACAAAGGGCCTCATGGGTCTTGGCCACAACACCAAGACCCGAGGCTGCAGACACCAGTTCTTCCATATCAACGGCGTCACCGATGCCACAACCTGAACATATATAGGTACCAAATACTTTTGACATTGATCCTCCTCCTAGCGTCCAGCCTGAATGGCTTTCATTGCGGCCGCAGTAGAACTCTGGGCGCTGGTTACAACGTCAGCTGCTTTTTTGGCGCAGCCACATGAAATCATTCCGGCTTCAGGATTGCTGACGATGAAACCTAAGTTATCTACAGTCAGGCCAAGCTGGGCAGCCTGGATCTTGGCAGCAGGTTCCATACCGGTTGCCAGTACACAGAGATCAACCTTCTGGCTCATCTTGTTACCGGTCACGGCATTCTCAGCAATCATCGTTACAGTGCCATCATCTTCGGCAACGATGTCAGCAACCTTACCCTTGATGAAATGAACATTGGGGTCAGCCATGATCTTCTCACGGAATTTCTCGTACTTACCAGGGGTGCGCAGGTCAATGTAAAAAACATAGATGGGCGCTTCCGGGTACCGTTCACGGATATAAGTGATCTGCTTCATAGTGGCCATACAGCAGATATAGGAACAGTGCTCAAGATGATTCTCATCACGGGAGCCGGCGCACTGGACAAAACCAAAGCTCTCAGGTTCCTTATTATCACCAGGACGGAGAATTCTGCCCAAAGTGGGGCCATTGGGAGCAGCAAGACGCTCCATCTGCATATTGGTGATAATGGCGTTTGAGGAGTTGACCTTGAGGTTCTCAAGTTTTTCAGCATCATAGGGGTTCCAGCCGGTGGCCCAGATAATGGACTCCACATTTAAGGAGAACTCTTCCTCGGCCATCTCGGTATCAACCGCGTTGTACTTGCAGGCAGCCTTAACCGCCTCAAGGGTCTCGGGGCTGCAGGCTTCCTTATCAAGGACATACTTGGCAGGGAAGGCCATATCATGGGGGCGATAGATGGCCTTGGATTTGTTCATGCCCAGGTTGAAGTCATTATCCCGCTCATCAGCACAGGCATCGACACAATCACCACAGCAGGTACAATTATTATTGACATACCGTGGAGCTGTCACACAGGTAACCTCGAAATTACCAGCGGCACCGGAAACGCTCTTCACGGTGGTCATATTGTAGATGCGAATGTTGCGATTTGCCCTTATTCTCTTGAACTGTATCTCAAGACCGCAGGTCGGGGGGCAAAGCTTGGGAAAATACTGATTGAGCTGGGCAACACGACCACCCATAAAAGCATTCTTCTCAATCAGAAAGACATTCTTCCCAACCTCTGCGGCTTCCAGGGCTGCAGTGAGACCGCTGATACCTCCACCAACGACCAGCACTGATCCAGAACTCTGATCTGTCATGCCACTCCTCCATTCAGGAAAAAAAATATTAATAAAACCCTATCCTATCTCACGAAAATCTCCTGCATAGGCATCTCTCCAGGGAGCCTGGCAAGAGGTCTTGATTTCGGTGAGAATTCCAGGAAATGAATAAATTTGCTGTTGACCTTTACCAGAAACTGAATGGCAAATCAATAAGAAAGAAGACCCCTTCAGCCTTGTCTTTCTTCGTCTTTTTAAGCTCGACTCCGCCTGCCGGAACGATCTCCGCGCCACCTGGGACAGAAGTTGCGCCCCAAAAAGAATCCTCCCTCAATGGTGCCCAGAAAAGCCAAAAAAAATCCCCGGTCACCATAATGGCGACCGGGGATTGTTAAGCACCTAAAAAAGAGGTGCTTATATGGGTCTGCTTAAACCCATGGTTCGGTTTCAACGAGGTTGATGCACTCGACCTTCTCACACAACCACTCCTGGGTTTTGGGATCAAAGGTGGAGTTAACGAAACACTTCCAGTTTTCGTCATCAACGTTCGGGAAATCTGAACGGTAGTAGAATCCGGGATAGCGAGATTCCTTACGGAACTCGATGTGACGGATATGGGTCTCAACACACCAGATACGATGATAGTTCTCCCAGCAGCGGAGAAGCTCATGCAGGTCACCGGCAGCCATCTTGGCAGCATCTTCACGGAGAAGACGAAGAAGATCGAGGCAGATGTTGAGAAGCTTGCCTGAGGTCATATAATAGGTAGCAACACCGCCACCATACTCATCAGTGGCCTTCATGAGGCGCATCATGATACCGGCAGGCTTGCAGTAGTTGGGGTTGACATCCTGAGCAGTAGAAGCACCAACATGCTCTGCATAGAGTCTAACGGGTGCGTAGACTTCATCAGCCAGTTCCTGAGCGGTCTGCATAAGCTCAGGAGTAAAGTCTGGGTTGTCACGGCAGAACTTAACCATCTGCTTGGCAACCATACGACCCTCTGCATGAGAACCGGAAGAGAACTTATGACCGGAAGCACCTACACCATCACCAGCAGTGAAGAGACCGTCAACCGTAGTCATACGGTTATAGCCCCACTTGTACTTGTGGGCGCGAGACTCGTTCTTGACATCAGGGACCCAATCTTCATCAGGACCTGAGGTCCAGATACCGCAACAACCGGAGTGAGAGCCCAGCATGTACGGTTCGGTTGGCATGATCTCGGAACCGACTTTCTCAGGCTCGATGTCCATACCAGCCCAGAGGCCAGCCTGACCAACAGACATATCCAAGAAGTCTTCCCAGGCCTCAGACTCGAGATGCTTCCAGAATTTCTTAACTGCTTTTTCATCCATGCCAGCTTCGCGACGATCTTCCAAGAACTTGTTCAGGGCAACGTCGGTGGCCATGTAGATAGGACCACGGCCAGCCTTCAGCTCGTTGATCATCAGATGGTTACGCAGACAGGTGGGGGTAACCGCGGAAGCACCATAAGGCATGAACTTCTCAAGCTCGTCCTTAACAGCGTCGCTGTTTGCATAGAACTCACCAAGACCGTTCTGTACCTTGGCCTTGAAGAGCAGGAACCAAGCACCAACAGGACCATAACCATCCTTGAAGCGGGCTGGGGTGAAACGATTTTCCATCATGGTCAGGGTGGCGCCAACCTGGGCACACATGGTGTAGGTGGAACCAGCATTCCATACTGGGTACCAGGCACGACCTTTACCTTCACCGGTTGAACGGGGACGGAAAATGTTAACCGCACCACCACAAGCTACCAGAGCAGTCTTGCAGGTAAAGACATATACCTTGTTCTCACGGGTGGAGAAACCAACCGCACCAGCGATCTGATTTTCCTTATTCTTGTCAAGGAGCATCTTGACGATGAAAATACGCTCCAGACAGTTTTCTTCACCAAGAGCGGCCTTGGCAGGCTCAGCAACGATGCACTTGTAGGACTCACCGTTGATCATGATCTGCCATTTACCGGTACGTACAGGGGTTCCACCTTCACGCAGGGAAGGAGCAGGCTTGGCGCCGTCCAGGGTCTCGCCGTCCGCATCCTTCTTCCAGATGGGCAGACCCCATTCCTCGAAAAGTTTAACAGACTCATCAACGTGACGACCGAGGTCATAAATGAGATCTTCGCGAACAACACCCATAAGGTCATTACGAACCATTTTTACATAGTTCTCAATAATGTTGTCACCGATATAGGTATTGATAGCAGAGAGACCCTGAGCAACAGCACCGGAACGCTCCATGGAGGCCTTGTCAACCAGAGTTACCTTCAGGCTCTCATCGGACCATTTTCTGATTTCAAAGGCGGTACCGCAAGCAGCCATACCACCACCAACGATCAGGACGTCGGTGGTAATCTCAACTATTTCCGGATTGGGATCGGCGTAGATCTCACCTTTTGGTTTATTAGGTAATGCCATATCAAAACTCCTTAAATTAGAAATTTTTATTCTGTTTAAATCAAATTACAACCAATCAACCAAGATTCCTCAGGGAACCATGGTGGGGATTGGAAGATCAGACTCGAGAAGCAGATTCTCATCATCAAGGTTAGCACCTTTCTCACCAACATAAGCGTTAGCAGCACCCTCAGCAGTTGTCCGAACAGGGAACTTGAAACGCTTGATGGAACCGTTACGGAACTTCACCGTCCACATAATGGAGTCAGCACTTCTCATAGGATGAACCTGGCCACCCATGGGTACGAAGTCATCGTAGCCACGAACAGCGATTGCACCCTGGGGGCAGATCTTAACACAGGAGTAACACTCCCAACAGGCGTCAGGCTCCTGGTTGTAGGCCTTCATCTCCTCTTTGTTAAGAACCATCAGATCGTTTGGGCAAATGTACATACAAGCAGTCTTGTCTCCACCCTTACAACCGTCACACTTGGAAGGATCTACATAACTTGGCATTAAAATACCTCCTCAAAGGATTAATTTTCGATCTCACCATAATTGCGAAATCTGTCTTCTAAACCAATCAGCTCAAGACCCCAAGGACCATGCAGCACAAGACCATAGCCCCATGTTGCATAAAAAGCCCTCAACGCCTTTAGCCGTTAAAAAGCACCATTATATTAAAATAATCGAGCTAAAGTGAATCTTTTTTTTACGGGCTAACACGCTGTTATTACTAACTTTTTAAAACCAGCATAATAAAATCAATGGGTTACCAATGCAAAAAAATGAGTCGAGCTTCATTTTTTAACCCTCTGATCTATAAAATTTCGCCATCATCTTGTCAAGAAAAAATCTTTTCCACTCACAGACTTAAAGCAAACAAGAGAGTCGTCTCACTGCCTCTCTTGGCAGCCATTGCCATGGCGGCTCAGACCACTAAAAGTGCATGAAAACAATTATTTCACCTGACCAACCATAAATCCAATTGACAACACACCTCTGTCGTGCTTACATGTTTGCCCTTAATTATTCCCTATTGAAAAGGTATTCAATTAAACGGTGAAGCTGAATACCCGCTTGCAATCAAGACAGTTCTCCCCTGTTTCATCTTACAATCATTATGAGGTTGCACCCATGGCTGACAAACCCACCACCATGTTTGGTAAAGATAAAAATCCCAGTAACATTATCCCCACCAAATATACTCTGGACTCAAAAATAAAATTTCGCTGCCATCCCGGCGTCTCCTGCTTTACTGCCTGTTGTGGCAATATTGATATTATCTTGACCCCCTTTGACATTCTGCGGCTACGCAAGCTCCTCAACCTCTCCTCTGATGAGTTTCTGCTGCGCTTTACCACCCCGGTCTTTGTGGAAAAAACCGATATGCCCGGCGTTAAGATCCATCTTGATGAGAACGGCCGCTGCCCTTTTGTCACGGATGAGGGCTGCACTATATATGAAGAACGCCCCTCAGCCTGCCGTTATTATCCCATCGGCATGGCCAATTTCCATCAGGCCGGCGATGATGGCTGTGATGCTGAGAAGTTTTTCTTTGTGGTCAAGGAGGAACATTGCAAGGGCCATGAGGAGGATAAGTCGTGGACCATCCGGGAATGGCGGGCCGACCAAGGCGTTGATCTCTGCGACGACATGAATAATGAATGGATGCAGCTTGTTATGCGCCGCAAATCCTATGGCTTCCAGGCCAACCTCAGTGAAGCGGGCCAAAAGATGTTTTTCATGGTTTCCACCAATCTCGAAAAATTCAAATCATTCATCTTCGACTCATCCTTCCTGGACACCTATGAGGTCGATGATGAGACCTTGGCCAAGATCAAGAACGATGATATTGCCCTGATGTTCTTTGGCTTTAAATATCTGGCCGGCTCCCTCTTTGGCGCCAAGACCTTGAAGATCAAGGATGAAAAAATCACCGCCCAGGTTGCCAAGATGAAGACATCACAGGGTGACCGCGAGCAGGAAGCAGAAAAGGTTTACAAGGAACTGATTGCTGACCGCGACGCCTTGACCAAACAATTACACAAGGCCAAATAAGAGGCCTGCTGATTTCTTAGCCGGGCAGCGCCCATAAAAAAAGGACATGGTGTTTACCATGTCCTTTTTTTATGGGGTATCCCCGTCTTGTGCCGCTGGTCACAGAGGGAGAGGGAAGTTGAGGATAAAAAGGGAGCCCTGCCCCTCCCTGCTCTGCACCGTTATTTCCGCATCATGCTGTTCCACAATATTTTTGACAATGGCGAGCCCCAGACCAGTCCCCCGGTTCTTGGTGGTATAAAACGGCTTAAAGAGCTGCTCCAGCTCCTCTTCTGCCATGCCGCCGCCTTCATCCGCAATTGCCACCACAACCTTGTCATCTTCCCATCTGGTGGCGACCCGCACCACGCCGCCCTGCGGCATGGCCTGGGCACCATTCACAATGATATTGAGCAAGGCCTGGTAAAGCAGGTCATAATCCCCCCTAATCCAGGGCAGATTATCCGCCAGCTGCAGCCTGATTTCAATGCCCCGCTTTTCCAGATCCCCCTGCATAAAGGAAGATATCTTGCGCAGGATATCATTAATGGCCACCTCTTTGAATTTAGGGGTCTGCGGCCTGGCAAAATCGAGAAACTCACGAACAATGCCGTCAAGCCGGGCGGTTTCCTCGATTATAATGGCGGCAAGATGCTCCTTACCCGGGGCCACCTTGGCAATACGCTTGCCCAGTATCTCGGCCGTGGAATGGATAATCCCCAGGGGGTTTTTGATCTCATGGGAGACCGAGGCCACCATCATCCCTAAAGAGGCCAGACGCTGACTGGCACTGAGCTTTTCTTCCAGACGCCTCCTCTCCCTGGCCCTCTCTTCAATGATCAAATCAGCGCGATGCACAATCATGGAGAGGACCACAAAGAGCGCTGCCATGATCACCATGGAGGTCAACAAGATAGTACCCTGCAGATTGATGAGGGCCTCCAGATCATGGGAGAGATCCTGAACAATCTCAATGACCCCCATCACCGATTCCTCGGCACTAAAGGGCTTTTCCTTGCGCAGGGGGACATAGGTCTTGATAATGCAGGAGACATCCGGGCTGCCGGGCACAAGACTCAGCAAGGAGCCCCGCAGAATAAAGGAGGAACTGCTCTGGTCGGCAAGGGCCATCTTATAGCCCTCTGCCGCCAACCCTTCCTGGCCTATGCGCGTCGCCACCGTGGAGTAGGAGACTCTGTTTTCCTTTTTGGAATAGATGGTCACGGACTTGATATTGACACCATGGGTGGCGTTACGGACGATCTCATCAAGTTTCTCGAACTGGCGGGGGTCCTGGACGGCAATCTGCCTGTTCTGGAGGGCAAGGGGCAGCACAAACTGTTGAAAGATCTGGTGGCTCAGATTTTCGGCCAGAACCAGGGTGTACTCCTTGCTGCGCTCAAGCAGCGCTGTGGTGGTGTAATTGGAGATAATCCAGGCCAGCACCACGGTGGTGAAGAGCACCACGCCAATGGAGGTATAGGAAAAAAACTTTACCAGCCGAAAGGGCTTCAAAACCGCGGGATGTTCTTTATCTTTTTTTTGCTCAATCACCGCACACTCCGCAACGCCTGCAACGTGAAGTGTCGCAGGCCTTGGTTGTTTGGCCGGCCAGGGCCTTTGTATACTCCTGCCATAGATAATCGGCATGCATGGAGTGATCAATAATCTGCCAGCACAATTTCTCATCCTGGCCCCTGGCCCGGACTATCTCAAGGGGATCAAGATCATGATCCTTGAGCACCTGCCGCCAGTTGCGGCCCGAGCTGACCATGTCAAGCAGGGCCGGGGCCAGGCGACGATCACCTCTGGCCAAGACCGCCTGAAAAAAGGCATTATCCGGCTTATCCACCTTGAGCTTGACGTTGGCCAGAGGGGCCAGGGCCTTACTCAAAAATTTGATCCGGCGCTTGAGTTCCGGCACACCGGCAAAAGGGGCGTACTGAAAAGGGGTCCAGGCCTTGGGAACAAAGGAGTTGAGGCTGACGGCAATGGCTGTCAGTCTGCCGCGGGCCCGCCCCACTTCATCAATCTCTTTTTTCACCTGGCGGACCAGATCCACCAGCTCCTGGAGGTCCGCCTCTGTCTCGGTGGGCAGGCCGATCATAAAGTAGAGTTTCAAGGTGGTGATGCCGGCTTCAACCAGGGTGCGGGCCGCATTGATGATATCCTGCCGGCACAAGCCTTTGTTGATCACGGCACGGAGCCGTTCCGAGGCACCATCCGGGGCAATGGCCGCACTCTTGAGATTGCTTTTTCCCAGCAGGGAAACAAGCTCTGGGCTCAAGGCATCGGCCCGCAGGGAAGAAAAGGAGAGAGAACAGTGCCCACCTTCCAGAAATTGCGCCACCGCTGCCAGCTCAGCGGCAGGTGCCATCTCCATGCCCAGCAGCCCCACCCGGGAGCAGCCGGCCGGAATTTCTTCCAGAGCAGCGATAATGGCCGCACTGCGCCACAACCTGGGCGGCCGGTAGACAAAGCCGGCGGCGCAGAAACGACACCCCCTGCTGCAGCCGCGGCCAAGTTCGGCGAGATAGAGTCCGGCAAATTCGGTGTTCGGGGTGATAATCTCTGAATGACCGGCCGCAGCCAGATCGCGACACACCTTTTTTTCCACCGGCAGCAGGGCCCCGGCCGCGGCCTCAAAACCGGCAAAAGCCCCGTCTGCTGTCCAGAGATAGTGGTATTTGGCAGGCACGTAATAGCCAGGCTCTGCGGCGCACTGGGCCAGCACCTGCTCCTGCCAGCCCAGCTGAAGGCGGTCAGCAGCAAGGAGTTTTGCCAGCAGCCCTGGCAGCAGCACCTCGGCATCACCCACCACCAGCATGTCAAAAAAGGGGGCCAGGGGCTCGGGGTTAATAAAGGTGGTAACGCCACCGCCGATAATCAGCGGGGCCGGGAGGTCGCGCCGACCAGATCTCGTGTCGGCCAGGGGCTCAATCCCTGCCGTAAGAAATATCCGGAGCAGATTGAGGTAGTCGCTTTCAAAGCTTAGGGCACAGAGAATGACCGGAAAATCGGTAAGAAGACGGCCCGACTCAACAGAAACAGGAGCTCCTTCTTCAGCCGGCAGAAAGACCCGTTCACAGACAATATCAGGGATATCATTTGCCATCCGGTAGACCAGCTGCAGGCCCAGGTTGGACATGGCCAAATGATAGACGTTGGGGAAGACCAGGGCAATGGGGAGTTTACCCTTCCACTTCTTAAGTATGGTGCCCTGTTCCTGGGCAAGCAGGTCTGCTGACGCCTTCACATGGTTCACCAGAGAAGATTGTTGAAACCACAAGACCCACGAAGAGGGGAGTATCCTCGTGGGTCTTGTGGCCTTACCGCCGGCCTGGAGCCTGGGGAAGTCGTCCGGGCCCTGCTGCAAAAAGAAACCGCGGCTCCTTTAGTTGGCATTCTTTCTGATCCAGGCCGGCACGTCCAGGGTCTCTTCATCCAGGGGATTGACATTGGCGCCAAAAAGCGTGGCCTGTTTCATCTGATGGATCTGGCCTGAATTAAGAGAGGCAGAGCCCGTTGACTCCCCCTGATAATGCCGGCGGAGAGTGCAGTCACCGTTAACGGTCATGGGGGCAACTTCCGACAGAGGGGCCAGCTTGGTCTCTTCATTGATGCCGGTGGCCACCACGGTCACCCGCATCTCATCGCCGGCATTATCGTCAAAGATGACACCCATGATGATATTGGCATCCTCATGCACCTCGTTCTGGATGCGGCTGGTCACCTCAGTGACCTCATGCATGGCCAGGGAATCGCGGCGGGCAGTCATATTCACCAGAACGCCGCGGGCGCCCCGGATGGAAATATCCTTGAGAAGCGGGCTTTCAATGGCCTGCTTCACTGCTTCCTTGGCCCGGCTCTCACCGGTGCTGGAGCCCGACCCCATCAGGGCGGTGCCCATCTCGCTCATCACAGCACAGACATCAGCGAAATCAGGATTGATGTAGCCATCCATATTAATGAGATCCGTGATTCCTCTGATGGCCTTGACCAGCACATCATCCACCATCTTCATGGAATCCATGAACATCGTTGATTTCTGGGACAGGGCCAGGACCCGATCATTGGGAATGGTGATAATGGTATCCACATTTTCCTTCAGCTCTTCCCAGCCGGCATCCGCTTTTTTCATCCGCGCCTTGCCCTCAAAGCTGAAGGGTTTGGTGACCACAGCCACGGTAAGGGCGCCCATCTCTTTGGCAATCTTGGCAATGACCGGCGCCGCGCCGGTGCCGGTGCCGCCGCCGAGTCCGCAGGCCACAAAAACCATTTCCGCATCCTTCAATGCCGCCTGAATCGCCTCGCGGTTTTCTTCGGCGGAAAGGCGGCCTATCTCCGGATTGGCCCCGGCGCCTCGCCCCCGGCTTGTCTCTATACCGAGCTGGATCTGGATATCTGCCCTGGAATGCTCCAGGGCCTGCAGATCGGTATTGCCGGAGATAAACTCCACCCCGGTGATGCCGCTTTCCACCATGGTGTTAACGGCATTGCCACCGCCGCCGCCAACGCCAAAGACCTTGATCCGGGCCCTGCCTTCAATTTTCGCCATTTTAAATTCTGACATACCTACCTCCCCTGATTGTGCAGCTTTCCCCTGACACTTTTTTTAAATTCATTGGCCTATTTGCTCTCTTTTCATACTGGTCGGCAAGTGAGCACCCTGCCTGGGCCAGCACGCCCCGGCGATCCTTTTCCCCGGGGATCACCGCCTAAAAGCGCATGGCCACTACATTACCCGTTTAAAAAAACTCCTGATCTTCCGGCTGATCTTGGCAAGGATATTGCCGTTATCCACCAGGAACTGACCCGGTTCATGCTTGGCCCCATAGAGAAGCAGACCCACCCCGGTGGCGCATTGCGGGGTATTGACCAGATCCTTCACCCCCCCCACATGACGGGGATAGCCTATGCGCACCGGCAAATCAAAAATCTGCTCAGCCAAATCGACTATATTGGCCAGCAGCGAGGTGCCGCCGGTCATGACAATGCCGGCATGGATCTTGTTTTTCACCTTATTGTCGATCATCTGCTGGTTGATCAGGGTCAGCATCTCTTCTACCCTGGGCTCCAGAATCTCGCCCATCACCCGCTGTGAAAGGGTGCGCGACTTTTTCTCCCCCACCGAGGCCACCTCGATGAGCTGATCCTTATCAATGAGGGCGGCAATGGCGCAGCCATATTTCTCCTTTAAACGTTCCGCATCAAGAAGGGGCGTCCGCAGACCATGGGAAAGATCATTGGTGAGATTATCGCCGCCAATGCCAAGGACAAAGGTCTGGCGGATGGAGTTCTCGGCAAAGACCGCCAGGTCACAGGTGCCGCCGCCGATATCAAGGAGACCAACCCCCAGCTCCTGCTCTTCAGCCGTTAAAACCGCATAGGCAGAGGCCACGGGCTCAAGGACCACATCATCCACATCCAGACCGGCGCGGTTGCAGCACTTAACAATATTATGCACAGCCGTGGCTGACCCGGTGACGATATGGACCTCTGCCTCCAAGCGCACCCCGGCCATACCCAGAGGATCCTGAATACCGCCCTGCCCGTCCACCTTGAATTCCTGGGGCAGCACATGGAGGACCTCCTGTTCCTGGGTCAGGGGTATGGCCTTGGCATTTTCCACCACCCGGGCAATATCCTCCCGGGTAATCTCATGGTTCTTTAAGGCGAGGACCCCATCGCTGTTGACCCCCTTGACATGGGAGCCGGCAATGCCCACAAACACCGAGGAAATGCGACAACCAGCCATGACCTCGGCCTCGTTCACCGAGCGCTTGATGGAGTTGACCGTTGACTCAATATTGACCACCACCCCTTTCCGCATGCCGATGGAAGGGTAAAAGCCGATGCCGATAATATCCACCCGGTCAGGGAAGACCTCCCCGACAATGGTACAGATCTTGGTGGTGCCGATATCAAGACCGACCACGATCTCGCCGCGCTTCTTTTCTTGCTCCGCCTGTTTTGCCAAATTCTTCTCAGTCTCTTTTTTAGGCATAATTACTACCGCTCTCATTCCTGCCCGGCGTTATCCATTAAATTTTACCAGCACCCTGCCTTCCAGATATTCCATATCAATGGCCGCAACGGTGCTAAACTTTTTTTCCCTGTAGAGCCAGGCAAGGACCCTGGTTAATCGCTTATACTTTGTCCACATCTTGTCCTTACCCAAGAGCACCGGAAAGGGATTGTCGGCAAGATAGATGGTCATACTCCCCTCCTCGTCCAGGACCAGTTGGGAGATATTCTGCCTGGAGAGGTCCGGGTTGCCGCTGCCTGCATAGCGCAGCAGATCCAAAACTCCCTTCATGGCCCGGTCGTCCGCCAGAACCTCTGGAGCAGTGAGCTGCAAGACGGGATAATCAAGGTCATCGCCGGCTGTCACCGGCACGAAGAGATTGCCGCGACTATCCATATAGGAGAGAACCCCGTCCACCTGGATCATGGCCACGGGCTTTCGTTCGTGGATGACCATCAAGATAGTGTTTGGCCATTTTTTCTGCACCTCCACCTTGTCAATCCAGCCCGTGGCCTGCAGGGCTACGGCGATCTCTTTTTTACTCACTGCCACCAGATTGCTCTTATTATTGAGGCCGGCCAGGGAAACAATTTCATCAGCACTGAACCGCTCTGAGCCCTCAACGGCAATGGACTCCACCTGAAAAAATGTGGTGTGACACAGTCCGGCATAGACTCCCCATCCCACCACAGAGAAGAGGCCCAGGGCCAAAAACAGCCCGGACAGCATGGCATAGAGCTTATGGCGCTCCGCGCCCTGGGCCGTCTTCCTCTTGTTAAGAGGTGAGGCGTAGGTGGCTTTGCGTTTTTTCATCAACTTTTATCACCAAACCCGAGCATCTTCACCTCCGGCTCCAGGAATACCCCAAAGCGTTCCTTGACCTTGTTCTGGACCAACTGCATGAGCATGAGCAGGTCTTGGGCCGTGGCTGCGCCGGTGTTGACCAGAAAATTGGCGTGCTCCCGGGAAACCATGGCGCCCCCCACTGCCACCCCTTTCAGACCGGCCTCTTCGATGAGCTGACCGGCAGTTTTACCCTGCGCTGGATTCTGAAAAAAAGAGCCGCAATTGGCCTCTTTGGGCTGGCGCGCTTTCCGCTTTGCCAGCAGCGCCTGGCACCTCTCTTTGATGGCCGTTTTATCGTCCCGCTGTAAGGCAAAGACCCCTTCCACGGCAAGACCACCAGGCTGATCGCCCCATGACCGGTATCGGTAGTGAAACTCCGCAACATCTTTGACCCCATAATCACCATTTTCATCCATGACCGTTATGGAGGTAACCACCTGTGATATTTCCCAGCCAGCGACCCCGGCATTCATGACCAGGGCACCGCCAACCGTGCCGGGAATACCAGCGGCAAATTCCAGACCGCTCAGGCCCTGATCCTGACACCAGTTAAGCAAACGTCCCAGAGAGCAGCCCGCCTCCACCTTGACATAGACCTTGTCCGCCACCTCATCAATGAGCTCGATTGCGGCAAAATTTTTGCCGAGAATCAGGGTAATACCAGGCAGGCCCTGGTCTGCCACCAGGAGGTTAGAACCACTGCCAATCACGCGACAGGGGATGTTCAGCCGCTTGATCCCTTTCAGGAGCTGGGCCAACTCTTTTATGCCGCTGGGAAAAATGATTGCTTCTGCCCGGCCGCCAACCCCATAGGTGGTGAATCGTGCCATCTCCTGATCCCACAGCACCTCGCCTGACCAGAAGTCGATCATTTCGTCATTAAAGACATCGGCCCAAGCCGGCATCCTTGCCCTGCATACTTCTTCAGACATCCCACCCTCTTGCCATACCCTGGCTCCTGCTCCCATGCTGCTTCTCCTTTCCAGTGCCACCTGTTGTTTTGTTTTTTTGCAAGGACTCCACTTCCTTCCCCTCAGGGCGCCAGCAAGCACAGAAGCTCTTCGCCGCTCCGGTACACATTGCCGGCGCCCAGGGTAACCACCACATCTCCGGCCATCAAAAGCGGCAAGGCCGCCCGGGGCAGCTCGTCAAGGGTCGCGGCCAGATAGACCTCACGCTGTCCCCTTTCTTTAATAGCTGCCACCAGGGAGGCGGAATCCACACCCTCAATGGGCTGTTCACTGGCCGGATAGATCTCCGTTAACAGCAACAGATCAGCAGCATGAAATGCCGTGCAAAAATCCTTAAAGAGCGCCTGGGTCCGGGTATAGCGGTGGGGCTGAAAAAGGACCACCAGCCGTCTGTGGGGCCAGGCATCTTTCAGGGCCGACAGGGTGGCCTTGATCTCGGTGGGATGATGGGCGTAATCGTCAATCACCGTGATATTGTTTTGTTCACCCTTGAGCTGGAGACGACGCTGCACTCCGGTAAAGCCGGAAAGTCCGGCCCCAATGGTTGGAAAATCAATATCCAGCTCCAACCCCACCGCCACGGCGGCCAGGGCATTATAGACATTATGGATCCCGGGAAACTGCAGGGTGATTTCACCCAGCACGGTGCGGCCGCGACAGACATCAAACCGGCAGCCAAAACCGATTTTATCGATCTTTCGGGTGTGGATATCGGCCTGGGCGGTGAGGCCATAGGTGATCACCCTCTTTTTAATGGCCGGCAACAGGTCCACAATATTTTCATTATCAAGACAGAGAATAGCAGCCCCATAAAAAGGTATCTTATTGATGAACTGCAGGAACACCGCCTTGATCTCTTCGATATTCTGGTAATATTCGAGATGCTCAAGATCGATATTGGTCACCACCTCCACCACCGGCGAGAGGTGGAGAAAGGAACCGTCACTCTCATCGGCCTCAGCCACCAGAAACTCGCCCTCTCCCAGTTTGGCATTGGTGCCCAGACTGTTCACCTGGCCGCCGATAACCACGGTGGGATCGAGACCGGCCTCGGCAAGCATTGCCCCCACCAGGGAGGTGGTGGATGTTTTGCCATGGCTGCCGGCAATGGCGATGCCGAACTTCTTGAGCCGCATGAGCTCAGCCAACATCTCGGCCCTGGGAATGACTGGAATTCCGGCCTCAAGGGCGGCCAGCACCTCCGGATTGTCCCGACGCACCGCCGTTGAAGTCACCACCACCTCGGCCCCTTTAATCCAGGCAGCATCATGTCCTTGGTAAACCACGCCGCCCAGCCTGGCAAGCCGCTGGGTAATAGCAGTGGTGGCCAGATCAGAACCACTTACCCGATAGCCGATATTGAGCAAAAGTTCGGCAATGCCGCTCATGCCAATGCCGCCGATACCGACAAAATGTATATGTTTGTTTTTTTTGTACACGTTTCCTTCTGCCTGCTAGCCGTTATTTCGTGGGCCAGATGCGAGCTCCACACAGTGCCTGACGAGATGAGAGGCGGCATTGGGCTCCCCGAGCTTCTGGGCCATGGTGGCCAGGCTTTCTCTTTTTGTCTGATTTTCCACAAGACCCACAATAATCTCGGCAAGTTCCATGCCGGTGGTCTCTTCTTCCCGGCATTTAATAGCCGCCCCGGCCTTGACCAGCCAATCCGCGTTGATCTCCTGGTGATTATCCGCAGCCCCCGGGTAGGGCACCAGAATCATGGCCTTACCCATGACGGTCAACTCAGCAAGGGTGGTGGCCCCGGCCCGGGCCACCACCAAATCCGCCTTGGCAAGGACAAAGGGCATCTGGCTGAAAAAGGAGGCCACCCGAGCCGGGATCCCCACCTCCGCATAGACTGCCCGCACTTTTTTGACATCCTGCCTGCCGCTTTGATGAATGATATTGAACCCCATGGGCAGGCTCCTTTTAATGAGGCCGGCCCCCTCCATCATCATGGTATTAATGCTGTGGGCCCCCAGAGAGCCGCCCATCACCACCAGGGTGAAATCCTCACTCCTTTTTTCGCCGCCGGCCAGGGCCCGCACCTCTTGGCGCACCGGATTGCCGGTATAGACACATTTGGCCGCTGGAAAACGCTGGTCACTGCCCGGGATGGAGATAAAGACCTTCCTGACGATTTTTGCCAATATTCGGTTGGCCAGGCCAGGCACCGAGTTCTGCTCATGGATACAGGTGGGGATCCCTCGCAGCCAGGCAGCCAGAAGAACCGGCCCGGTCACATAACCGCCCACCCCAAGGACCACCTGGGGCCGGAAGCTGCCCACAATTTTCCAGGCCGCCCACAGGCTCCGGGGCAATTGCAGCAGGGCCCTCACCTTTTGCAGCACAGACTTGCCCTTCACCCCCTGACTCTTCAAGGCCACAAAGGGAAAGGCGCGGTCCTGCAAGACCTTGGCATCTGTTTCCCGGTCCGTTGCCACAAAGAGGATCTCACTGCGGGCCACCGAATGGAGGAGCTCTTCTGCCACGGCAATACCCGGGAAGAGATGCCCTCCTGTGCCACCACCGCTGATCATCATCCGCATGACATCTGCCCCCTTGTTTCTCTCCGGCCTTGTCCGGAACCATCAGCGTCCCTGGCAACCATGGCCACCGCCTGCTGAAAGGCCTTACCCCGCTCCTCATAGCTGCTGAACATATCAAAACTGGCACAGGCCGGCGACAGCAGGACAACCTCCCCGGACTGGGCCACCTGGGCAGCCATGGCTACCGCCTCAGCCATGGTCCGGGCCCGCTTAATTTCCACAAAATCTCCATAGGCGGCGGCCAGCAAATCAGCGGCCTCGCCCATGAGGATCAGGCTTTTGACCTTTGCCTTGATATCCTCGGCAATAAGACCGTAATCACCGCCTTTATCCCGGCCGCCGGCAAGGAGATGAACAGGCCGCGTCATCCCGGCCAGGGCCGACTGCAGAGCCCCTATATTGGTGGCTTTGGAGTCATCAATATAGACAACGCCCTTGATGGTCGCCACCGGGGTGAGCCGGTGCGCTAGGGGCCGGAAAGAGTCAAGTCCCCCGGCAACTGCCTGGGGCGGACAGCCCAAGAGTCGCACCGCCAGAATGGCGGCCAGGCAATTATCGCTCTGGGGATAGCTCTTGAGGGCGGCGGGCAGGGGATAGATCTCCTCCCCTTGCTGGGGCAGAGCAATCACGGCCCTGCCCTTATCAAGCCGGGCCGGGCTGCCCTGGGCACGGCCAAACCCCATGATTTGCGAAGGAATTAGCGTCAGCCGGGCCGCGATCTGGGGATCGTCCGCCTTGACCACGGCAAAATCATCTGGCCCCTGGCAGCGGAAGATCTGCATTTTGGCATCGCCATACTCCCCATAGGAGCCATATCTGTCCAAGTGGTCCGGGCTGATATTGAGCAGCAGGGAAATATGGGGTCGAAAGCTGGGGGCGCTGTCGAGCTGAAAGCTGCTGACCTCAAGCACCAGCACATCTGCCTCCTGGCCACTGACCACGAAATCAGAGAGCGGGGTGCCGATATTGCCGCCCACAAAGACCTGACGGCCGGCCGCCTTGAGAAGATCACCGATCAGGGTGGTGACCGTGGTTTTGCCATTAGTGCCGGTGATGGCAATGATCGCCACCTCGGTAAAGAGGGAGCCCAGTTCCAGCTCGCCGATCACGGGTATCCCCTTTTCCCTGGCCGCAGCCAGCGGCGTAAGCCCCAGGGGCACCCCCGGACTCACCACAATGCAGTGGGCGCCAAGAAAGGTCTTTCTATCATGACCGCCAAACTCCAACTGCACCTGCTGCGCCGCCAGCCACTGCTGGTCATCCTGGCTCAGCCTGGCCAGAGGGCCGCCATCACTGAGGGCAAGATCACACCCATGGGCCGCCAGAAGACGCAGGGCAGCGAGGCCGGAGCGACCCGCTCCCACCACCAGAATTTTTTTGCCCTTGCTGAAAAAGTCTGCCTTGATCATTGCCTGCCTTTGTTTGGCATCCAGCCCTTCCTTAGCGGAGTTTCAAGGTGGCCAAGGCCACGAGGCCGAGGATAATCGATACGATCCAGAACCGCACCACCACCTTGGGCTCCACCCAGCCTTTTTTCTCAAAATGATGGTGAAAGGGGGCCATGAGAAAGATACGCTTGCCCCCGGAGATCTTGAAATAACCCACCTGCAGGATCACCGAGATCGCCTCCATGACAAAGATACCCCCCACCAGGGCCAGCAGCATCTCCTGCTTGGTGACAATGGCCACCGTCCCCAGGGCCCCGCCAATGGCCAAGGACCCCACATCCCCCATGAACATCTGGGCCGGAAAAGTATTAAACCACAAAAAGCCGAGGCTGGCTCCAGCCAGGGCCCCACAGAATATAACCACCTCTCCGGCGCCGGGGACATGGGGGATCTGCAGATAGGCCGCCAGCCCCACATGGCCGGCCAGATAGGAAAAGAGGAGATAGACCGCACTGGTTATGACAGTGGGGCCCGCAGCCAGGCCATCCAGGCCGTCCGTGAGATTGACGGCATTGGAGGCGCCCACCACCACAAACATGACGAAAGGGATATACAACACCCCCAGGTCCGGCTGAAACCACTTAAAAAAAGGAATGCTGAGCTGTGTCGAGTAAGAGGGCTGAATGGCAATAATCACCCCGGCGGCCAGCGCCCCCACCACCTGAAACAGAATCTTCCCCCTGCCGCTTAAGCCCTTTGAGTTTTGTCTTTTGATCTTGCAATAGTCATCCCAGGCCCCGATCATGGCGTACCAGACCATGACCCCCAGAATGACCCAGACATAGACATTGGTGAGATCGACCCAGAGCAGGGTGCCCACCAGTACTCCAAAGAGAATAAGGAGGCCGCCCATGGTGGGCACCCCCTTCTTACTGAAATGGGATGCCGGGCCGTCATCACGAATCACCTGGCCCACCTGGTTGTCCCGCATCATGCGGATAAACGGCCTGCCACAGTAGAGCACGATCAAAAAGGCGGTGATGGTGGCGCCGATGCCACGCAGGGTGATATAGCGGAAGACATTGAAGCCGCCGAAAAGGGTGTGGAGCGGATAGAGGAAATGATAGAGCATCTGTTGTCAGTGGTCAGAATTCAGTAGTCTAAATGGCCCGGCCTGATGAGATCAGGCCGGACATCGCTAGCCCAGTTCACGCTGGAGACCTTCAATGATCTTCTCCATGCACATGCCCCGGGAACCCTTGACAAGAAAATAGTCACCCTTGCCGAAACGCTTTTCTTCCATACATTCAAAGATGGTTTGCAAAATTGCTTCCTTATCAGGCAACCGATGCACCTGGCGCAGGGCCATGGAGGCATCCATGGCCCCTTGGGCCACAACCTTAGCATATTCGCCATAAACCAGCAGATAGTCAAAACCCTTACAGGCCACCATCTCGCCAAGCCGGCGATGGGCCTTTTCACTTTCCGCTCCGAGTTCAAGCATATCTCCCAGGATGGCGATGGTTTTATGAGCACCGCGCATGGCCTGCACCGTATCAAAGGCCGCCATCATGGAAGCGGGGTTGGCATTATAACAGTCATTAATGATTTTCAAGCCGCCGATATCAAGAATCTGCAGCCGCTTATCAAAAGCCTTAAATTTTTCCAGTCCCGCGGCGATCTGGCCGATATCCAGTCCTGCGGCATGGGCAATGGCCGCGGCTGCCAAGGCGTTTGAGACATTATGTTCCCCCATGACACTGATCTGAAGCCGTAGCCGCTCAGCCCCTACATGGAGGGTAAAGGCCATGCCTTTTTCACCCATGTTCTTGACATGGGTCGCCCTGACCAAGGCCTTGCCATGGCGACCATAGGAAATTTGTTCCTGGGGCATTTTTCTGGCCAAGGCGCGCACTGCCTTGTCATCATAGTTGACACAAAATTTTGCCCAGGTCTGGCAGCCGGCAAAGAGCTCACCCTTGGCCCGGGCAACGCCCTCCACTGAACCCAAACCAGCGAGATGCGCAGCCTGGACATTGACGATGCAGGCAATATCCGGGTCAGCAATCTCCGTCATCCGGGCGATTTCCCCAGGCCGATTCATCCCCATTTCCAGGACAGCGATATCGTGCTGATTATCCACCTCCAGCAGCGACAGAGGCATGCCGATAAGGTTATTGAAATTGCCCTTGGTCTTGGAGAGCTTGAACTCCTGAGCCAGGAGGGTGGCGCACATCTCCTTCACCGTTGTTTTTCCTGAACTGCCCGTGATGGCCACCACCTTGAGATCCGCCATGGCAGCGCGGCGATAGGCGGCCAGATCTCCAAGGGCCCTGAGCGCGTCATCCACCTGGATAACCGGCACAGCGACCTCTTCCTCCGGCACTTTCTCCACGATAATGGCACCGGCCCCCTGGCGTACCGCATCCAGGGCGAACTCCGCGCCGTCAAAATTGGCGCCGGTGAGGGCAAGAAAGAGATCGCCCTTCTGCAGCGTCCTGGTGTCCGTGGAGACATGGGCAAAACTTGCCTGGGCGGGCCCGGACACGAATCTGCCGCCAGTGGCCAATATGACATCACTCAATTTCCAGGTCAACTCTTGCACCACGGCCTCTCCTTGATTACTTGCTGTCACGGCGGATGGCGCTGCTGAATCCGTTGCTCTTGCCTCTCGGCAACTTAAAATTTCCATTTTTTCTCCTTGAACCGGTAAAAGTTTCAGGCTGCGCCCCCAGCCTGGCCCCAAACTTTTTCCAGTTCCTGTTTCGCCGCCAGGCGATCATCGAAATGGACCTTCCCGGAACGGGTGAGCTGATAATCCTCATGCCCCTTACCACTTATCAGCACCACATCATTCCGCTGAGCCAGATGAACCGCACAGGCTATGGCCTGTTGCCGCGATTCAATCACAAGGTATTCCTTCCCCTGCCCCGTCAGGAAATCAACCTCAACTCTTTTACCGCCACCCTGCTGCATGCCGGCTTCAATTTCTGCCAATATCCGCAACGGCTCCTCGTTGCGCGGATTATCGGAGGTGACAATGGCCACATCGGCGTAGTGCACGGCAATGGCCCCCATCATCGGCCTCTTGCCCCGGTCCCTGTTGCCGCCGCAACCAAACACCACCCATAAACGGCCTGGGGTCAAGGGCTTGATCGTCTCCAGAACATTCTTGAGGGCATCAGGGGTGTGGGCATAATCAACAATGATTGTGGGATGCGCCACGCCGAGCAACTGGACCCTCTCCATCCGTCCCGGGGCCCCCGGGCAATGGGCAAGAGCCCCCTGCATGGCCGGCACCGATATCTCCAGGCCGCGGGCCACTCCAATCACACCGAGAATATTGCGGATATTAAAGGCACCCACCAGCGGCGAGGTGAACATTGCCTCCGTACCCTGGAGATCCACCACCATCTTGATTCCGGCCAGGGAAACCTGCTCATCCTGGCTGGCGATCATCTGGCCAGGGCCGCAGGTTATTATGTTCAGCTCTCTCTCTGCCCTCAAGGCCTCCACCAGCCGCCCTCCCCAGCTGGCCGATCCTTCCGTGACAATCACCGCCAGGCCGCCTGACTTTAAATGGCGGCTGAAGAGTCTTTTTTTCGTGGCAAAATAGCGCTCCATGTCACCATGAAAATCAAGGTGATCCTGACTGAGATTGGTGAAAAGAACGGCATCAAAATGGATGCCCGCCACTCGCTCTTGCTGCAGGGCATGGGAAGAGACCTCCATGATCAAATGGGTGACGCCGGCGCTCACCATCTCAGCGAGCAGGGCGTGGAGCTGCACCGCGTCCGGGGTGGTGTGGCTTGCTGGCCGGCAGAACCCGGGGAACCTGAAATTCACCGTACCCACCACCCCGGGTCGCCCCCCGGCTGCCGCCACCACCTCCTCCAGCAGATAAGCGCAGGTGGTCTTGCCATTGGTGCCGGTAATCCCGACAACCGTCATTTTGGCGGCGGGATTGCCGTAAAAAGCGGCAGCCAAGGTGCCGATCAGGGTTGCGGTATCCGCCACCCTGATCTGGGGCACCCCCAGATCAACAACCGGACTCCTCTTGTTGACCACCACAGCCAGGGCCCCGGCGGCAACCGCTTGGCCCAGATAATCATGGCCATCGACAGAGGCGCCTGCCACGGCCACAAAAAGGCTGCCCGGGGCGACCTGCCTGGAATCAGCGGTAATGGAGCTGATAACCAGGGTGGCTAAATCGTCCTCAGCCTGATGGTCCAGACCGGCCAGAAGATCGGCAAGACGCCTGCTCCTCATGGTGGCCCCTCCAGATGATGGTCGGCAAGCCTCAAGCGGACCCTTGTCCCGCACTCTTTTCCGGGTTCAGGCTCCTGGGCGACAACCCTGCCCGCCCCCTGAATTGCAACCTCAACCCCGCAGGGCATCAACTGCTGCAAGGCCTTGCGCAGGCTCATCCCCACCAGATCGGGCATCTTATCAACCCGGCCTTGGGCCTCGGGTTGCTCCCCACCCACCACCTGGTGCTGGGCAAACCAGTCAGCCAGAAGCAGCTCTTGGCTGGGCAGGGACCGGGAGTACAAATCTGGCTGCGCGTCCCTTTGCCTCTCTTTGGCGGCCAGACGGAGAAAGGCATCGCCCGTGCGACGCATGGGCGATGCTGCTTTGAGGTCAAAGGTCCCATCCTGGACGGAAACCAGCAGCACCAGATCAGGTTTTTCCACCGGCGAGGCCGCA
This sequence comes from Desulfobulbaceae bacterium, assembly GCA_024637145.1. Lineage (GTDB taxonomy): Bacteria > Desulfobacterota > Desulfobulbia > Desulfobulbales > SURF-16 > BM506. The sequence continues at coordinate 3,951 of JAGXFQ010000023.1, read as the reverse complement.
ATAAACAGCCCATCAAAGGTCTGGCTGCTCTCAATCACCTCAGGGGCCTGGTTGCCCTGCCTGCTCTCCACCACAAACTCTTCTCCCTTGGCCAACGGCAAGAGGTATTCAGCTCCAAAAAACCGAGCCTTTTCGCCGGCACTTGCGGCAAATGATTTGGACAACACCGCGCTTACCTTTGCCACATCCTTGCCCTGGGTCTTAAATTGGCTGGATGCAAAATTGCCTTCACTGCCCACTGTTCCCTTGAGGAAATGTAGGGCCACCGGTTTGCCGCCATTCACCAGCCGGCTAAAGGCCCCCAGGATTGAAACACCGTTAAGACGCCCCACACCACACTCCCCCTCGACCTTGGCCGGCAGATCCACCTGATCGGCACAACTGACCCCCAGATCCTGCTGAAAGGCCAGGAGCTCTGCTTCCGTGATAGTAGGATCAGGCAATTCGGCAAGTTCCTCTGAGATAAAGCCGCCAGCCGACCACGGCCACCAATAACCGGCCCGGGTCCGGCTCCCGCTTTTCTGGAGGCGGGGCCTGATCAGGGGGGCCGCTGCTGCTTGACTGGCGGGGAGGCCAATCTCCCGGTCAGCATGGATGGCGGCCCCATAGCGGAAAATCCCGGATATGCCGCCCAGATCCATGGCCTTGCTGATCATGACCAGCTGCTGACTCTGGGACGAAGCCTCCCAAAAAGAGTTGGGATCAAAGGAGGGCAGCTGCACCGAGGCCAAAATCTCACCCGTGGCAGGATCAACCGCCATGGCAGCTACGGAGCGGGCCCTGGTCTTGTCCAGCAACAAGGTCATCTGCTTCTCCAGGATGTGCTGAATTTTCAGGTCCAGAGTGAGGACAAGATGCTGGCCTTCATGAAAGGTTTTTTTACCCGGGCCTGCCCCTGTGCCCATCAAGGTCCTGCCCCTCAGTTCCTTGTCGTAGAAAAGCTCGATGCCGGCCAGCCCCTGCTCATCCTTGACATAGCCAAGCACCTGCGCTGCTGTTTGCTTATGCGGATAAAAGCGAACCGGGGCCTTCTGGAAATAGAGACCGGCCAGGCTGTGCTTGGCCAGTTCGGCAACCTTCTCCTCTGGAATCTGCTGACCAAGCCAGATAAAACTGCGTTCCGTGCTCAGCCTTTTGATGAGCTGGTCGCGGTCAAGTCCCAGCGCAGCTGCTAATATCTCTCCTGTTTGCGAACTATCCTCCACTTCCAGGGGTTTTACGTAGGCAGCATAGAGATCAAAACTTACGGCAAGAGGTTCCAGGGCACGGTCATAAATATTTTTACGTTCCTGAAGCAAGGCGACCTCGGAGACGGCCCTCTCCCCCTCTTTGTCCTCCTGGTCAGGGGCCACCAGCCAGATAAACAGGCCGACCACCAAAAGTATGAGCAGGACACCTGTTTTTCTGAGGCGCGTCTTCAGGCCTGGTTTCTTTTTCTGCCCATAGCCATACCCCTGATAGCTCCTGGTATCCGTGCGCCGTTTATAGCCCATGACGCCTTCCTCTCCAGGCAAGAACCTGCAGCTTCCCTTTTCTGACCAAAGCCCCCGCCTTACTAAAAACCAACCTGCTGCCGCTTGACTGGCGAGTACAGACCAACCTGCACAGCAGCAAGGGCCTCCAGGTGCTGGCCCTGCATGAGACGGGCCTGCTCGTCCAGCAATACCATTTTAGTCTGCTCCTTTTGAGCCCGCACCTCCTGGCCCTGGGCAATGCCCATTAAACTTTCCTGAATACAATGGCCCACCCAATAACTGGCCACGATGCCGATGCCGGCACCGATGAGCATGATGATGGCCAGACTCTTCCAGAACAGACCTCTTTTGCCCGGGCTGGCGGGACCCATGGTCCGCCAGCCAGGCCGGGGCACAGCACGTCTGCCCCTGGTTTGGTAATGTCCTGCGTAATTATGCATATCCTATTCTCCCACTTTTTCGGCAACCCGCATTTTCGCACTTCGTGAACGGGGATTGCGCGCCACCTCTTCTGCCGCCGCCACCACCGGTTTGCTGGTCAGGGGGCGCAGGACAGGATTATCTCTAAAGGCCCTTTTCACCAGCCTGTCTTCCAGGGAATGGAAAGTAATCACACAAAAGCGGCCTCCTGGCCGTAACATCCCGGCCCCATCCGCCAGAACCTTTACCAGATTATCCAGTTCACCATTGACCGCGATCCGCAGGCCCTGAAAGACCTTGGTGGCGGCATGTATCTTTTTGGGATGAAAACGGCGGGGGATCGTCTTTTCCACCAGCAAGGCCAACTCTTTTGTGGTGCGCAGGGGCTCCTGGAGCCGCTGCTGAACAATGGCCCGGGCTATGGGCCGTGCCTGACGCTCCTCGCCATAGAGATAAAAGATATCGGCCAGCTCCTCTTCAGAGGCTGAGCTCAGAATATCGGCGGCAGTCACCTGCTGCCTGGTATCCATGCGCATATCAAGGGGCTCATCACGTCTGAAGCTGAACCCCCGGCCGCTTTCGTCAAGATGGAGCGAGGAGAGCCCCAAGTCGAGCAGCAGCCCGTCAACAGCGGCAATATCCCTTTTGAACAGCTCATCCTGCAACCCCGCGAAATTTTCCCTGACAAAGAGTACCTGATCGCCGAAACAGGCCAGGTTCTGCTGCGCCCTCTGCTGGGCATCTGCATCCCAGTCAAAGCCGATGAGCCGGCAATCAGGCCCGCCGGCGGTCAGAATCGCCCCGGCATGGCCGCCCAGACCGAGATTGCCATCCACATAGACCCCGCCGGCTTGGGGCTGGAGAGCACGGAGGACCTCTTCTATTAAAACGGGAACGTGGAGGGAGTCATGGATATACATACCTTTAGAAAAAACCTAACTCGCTGCACTCAGCGGCCAAATCATCAAATTCCTCATCCCCGATCACATTTTCCGTCAGATGAATCTGCTTATCCCAGACCTCAACAAAAGAGGTCATACCCAAAAGAAAGACCTCTTTGTCAATATTGCCCATGGCCCGCAAGGTAACGGGCAGGAGAATCCTGCCGTTATTGTCGAGCTGCACCTCTGAGGCGTTGCCGACGATGTGGCGGACAAACCGGGCGGAAGTCCCGGGGTTTTGCCGACCGCGGTTCAAGATGGCGTATTCAATCTTGGCCCATTCAGCCAGGGGATAGATGCGCAGGCATTTGCCCCAGGGAGAGATAATGAGACGACCATCATATTTCCGCGCCAGCACATCCTTGAAGCGGGCCGGGATATTCAACCTGCCCTTGCTGTCCAGGCCGTGCTCGGAGCTTCCCCGGAAGCTATTGATCTGCTCAAAAACATCTGCTGTCACTCCGCACCCCTCCCGGCCACTTTACACCACTTTCCGCCACAATATCTCTCTTTATAGTCACCTCACCTTTACAGAGTCAAGAAAAAACCTGCTGCCCTGGCCGGGGCCCAAAAGGGCTTAACGCCCCGAACTACAACATATTGTCAAAGATAAAACTTAAATACACTCCAAGGGGTAAATAACTGTGCCTCACCTTCTTTTTCGGTCATCTAAAAAAAGTTGATTCCAAAGTGGGTACAAAGTGGTGGGGCAATTTACCACATGAAGGACAAGGCTCACAAGGGGTCGTCAAGAAGTACACAGAAACAGCAGGGAAGGGGGAGAAAAAAGAAGGAGAAGGAGGCCTTTGCAGATGGGGTGGACATCGACTCAGAGGGGGGAGCGCTCCCCCCATCCTGGCGGAACCGGGGAATCCCCTGGGCAGGCCAGAGATAATCCTTCATGGCCCTGATGGCCCAGACCGCCGGCCAGGGCCATCAGGGCCAGGCGGCAGAGGGGGCAAGGGGGAAAGCAGACTAGTGTCATGTCACACTTGATATGTTATATAAAACTAGGTATGGTCAGAAAAAACGGAGAAGACCATGCCCAAGATCAAGTACAGGTTCTCACTGAGCCAAGAGGAGCGCGACGAGCTTAAGACCATTGTTGCCAAGGG
>JAGXFQ010000022.1 GCA_024637145.1 Desulfobulbaceae bacterium | reverse complement strand
TTTTAGCGTTGTTATTTCTTAATAACCAGGGCCAACAAACACGCTTGTCGGGCACATCGTGCCATGGCTAAAAAGTTTACGAAAGACAAAAAAATACATGACGTAAAATCAACGAGTTATCTCAAAACGGGAACTGCTGCCGCAAAACAAGCTCTTGCGGAAGGGCCTCCCACGCCTCTTTCGAATATGACAGTTTGCGGGTGTAGCGTGGCCGCTCCCATGCTATCAGCAGATCCTCAGGCCCAAGTTTTTCAAAGATTTCCGCTTCAGCAGAGCCATCTTCTCGGTAAACTTTTGCTGAGCCGAGAGAGGTTTTCGACGCCTGGTCCGCAGGTGAAATCCTGGGAGTATTGGCAATGATTTCCGCATGTTTTTCATGCGGAAATATACTAATTCCAGCTGATATTTTCAGCGAATTTTTAGGCTGAAAAAGGCTTAAACTAGTGCCATTCTAGGGTGTCCCCCGAACCGGCTTCACAGCTATTTGTGGAAAAGGATCGGAAATATGAACCGACTGGACGGTTTTACAGCAGATTCATGGAAAGTCCGACAGGCTCCTCGCCCGATGTGCCCCGCCAATGCTACTGGGGACGGTTTCCTCTGGTCTTGCTCATCTCGCGCATCAACCAAAACCCCGAACCCAGCAGCATCGCACCGCCGTAAATCATTTGCTGTCCAGGCATCTCCGAGAAGATCAGGTATCCGAGTGTCGAGGCCACCACGGGCGAGACAATGATGTCAACGAGGCTGTAAACATTCGCATTCAGCGTCTTCAGCACGATCGCGATTCCCAGGTAAGCGAAACCGATGGAGATCACCCCAAGTGCCATCGGCCACAACACCACCGGCAGGCTGAAGCCCAACGGTTCGTATGAGATCATTTTCGTGACCTCTCCAGGACCAAAAACAAACATTGAAGGGAAGAAAACGAGCGCCGCCACCAACATGGACCAGGCGATATCACTGCCCGTTTCCGTCTTACCCTCATGGCGCATATACGTGACCATCGCAGCGTACACGACCCCAACCCCCAATGCCACCAGGTTCCCCATCATGTAACCGCCCTCGAGCGGTTTAGCAAAAACGATACCAATCATAGCGATGGTAAAGATCGCCATGTAGATCTTTTTAGCCGGCTCACCCAGGAACAACCACGAAAAAATGAAGGTGAAAAAAGGCGCGACGCTCCAGAAAATCACCGCATTCGCGATTGGAACCAGGGTCATGGCGTAATTGAACCCGCCGGTTTGTGCCGCAATCAGCAAACCGATGGCCACGGTATCTTTCACGTTTTCCCGGGGGAAACGCAGGGGTTGGTCCGTCACGGCGGGCATGGCCGCCATGAGCAGCAGAGTGGCACAACTCAGGGCATAAAAATTGAGCGTCGGAACCGCGATCAATCCATCGGTCAACTTGACGAAAACCCCGATTGTCGCCTCTGAAAACGTGATCATCAGCAGCAGGAAAAGCGTCTTCGTCATCAGCACCCTCCCCTTGTCCGGGCGACAAGGAGAAAACGCCATCCTTCAACCCCACGTAGGAATCTGCTCCACTTGGTCATGCGTATTCTCCTGTCCATACTCCGTGTATAATACCATGCTAACGCCTCCAGTAAGGGCTGTCTCGACTCTTTGTATCAATAAATGCTATCTTCAACATCTGTTCATATTTTTACAGCAACGGTTCCCGACTTCGATCCCGAATCCATATAACCACCAGCAGTGCTACTAGTGCTCCAAAAGTTAGCAACGCTGCGGGTGCAATAGCCTACAGGGTCAAGTTTTGCCCCCGTAGGCTCCGGCCGCAAACGCGCTGGCATTTTACTGCCCGGGTGAAGCGGCAGGTTAGCTCATGTTTTCTTGTGATAGTATAAGTGCGCTGTAGGGCGCGACACTGACTTCGGCCTGCGCCGGCAGACCTTCCTTGTCGGGTACCTCCGCATAGATCACGGAGTTGCCAATGTCGCCAAACTCCTTGTCGTAGATTTTAGCATCGCTATTAAATCTGACGATCCACTCACCGGCAGCAGGCAGGTCGATAAGATAATCCTCATACCGTTGCGCTGAGAAATTCGCTACAACGACAACACTGTCAGTTGGCCCTCCGGACTCCCAACGATGCCACGCGATGATCTTGGTTTCCTGATTCAGGTGATAGACGTCTACCTCTTGACCGGTGAGGCCTTTTGTGCGACCGCCACGGTTCAGACGAAGGTTGATCAAATCCTTGTAAAGTTGGAGTATCCCGGCAAAATGATCCTTTTTCGTCCAGTCGATGGGGTCTTGGTCGTGAAACCAATCATCTTCAAGGAACTCTTGGCCTTGGAAGATCATGGGAATACCCGGCGCTGTGAAAACAAGCACCGCACCCAATGTTGATTTCTTTTTAGCGGCCCATGATGACGCTTTGCCGGGATCGACCTCTTCAGGTATGCGCGCTTGACCATTAGCCACTTCGTCATGCGATTCCGTATAGATGACCCGCTCGAATGCATTCAAATAATAGCGGTGCAGAATAGCATTGCTGACGGCCTCCATGTCTCGGTGTGCGTCTTCGGCCCCTGTCAACGCTTGGCGAACAGTATGCACAAAAGGTGCGGCCCATTGCGCGCTGAACCCGGCTCCGCCATCCTCCTGCCCGCGGGTCAGAGAAGAGTTGTCCTGCAGGTCTTCGGCAATGGTGAAGGATCGGGGCTTGTATTTTCTGAGCTCCTCGTTTACCCACTGCATCAGACTCCAGCCGTCGGGCAGGTCACTTTCCGAATCGTCATTACGTCCATGCACATTGCGGATAAAAGCGGTCATATCCCAGCGCAGGCCGTCGACGCCGTACTCTTGGAACCACATTAAGGCATTGTCCCGGATATACTCCCGTACTTCCTTACACCCGTAATCTGGTCGCGTCTCTCCCCACGGTGTAGTTGAACGCCAGTCATTGTAGAAGTAAATACCGCCCTGGTCGTTTTCACTCCAACCATCGAACTGCCACAGATCAAGATCACTGGGACCAAAGTGATTGTAAACCACATCTACTATCACAGCGATTCCAAGCCTGTGGGCCTCAGTAACGAACTCCTTGAACGTATGCAGGGAACCGTAGTCGCTTTCTATCGCAAAAATGTGTGCTGGATTGTAGCCCCAAGAGTATCCTCCGGCAAATTCAGCCAGCGGCATTATTTCCACAGCGTTGATCCCCAGTTCCTTGAGATAAGCGAGACGTTCGATGGCGCCATCAATGTCGCTGGGACCTGGTTCTCCGCCTTGTTTCCCAAAAGTTCCAATGTGGAGCTCATAGATCACCATTTCGTTGAGCGCCGGAGGGTTGAACCCTTCCTCTTCCTCCAGGAGATCGAGCTTGCTGATAATCGCATTACCCACTGAATTTATTACCTGACGCGCATAGGGATCGATTCGCAGATACTCATCGCCGGCGTTGATGATTCGATATAGGTATTCATCACCGGGTCCTGCTTCAGGTACATCAATAGACCACCAGCCATCCGGTTCTCTGTTCATCCGGTGTTTTGCTTTCTCCCAGTTGTTGAAAGTGCCGATGACAAAAACATCGTCGGCATGAGGTGCCCAGACAGTAAACCGAGTCCCTTCCTTAGCTGGTATCGCGCCTTTCTGAATTGAAGATCTCATCTTTATTTACCCTCCAGTGCTAACGCTTCAAGCCCCCGGCGCCTGAGCGCTCGGTTTCCTTGAATTGTTATGCGGCAGATTCAAACCCAAAGTGCCCCACCTGAACTTAAAGCAGGACCTGACAGGATTTCTGAAATATTGAGAAGAGCGACCAACGCCCAATCAGGAGGCTCCTGCCATGTCCTATAGTCATCTTACTGAACAGGAAAGATATGTCATCCGCCATTTACGCAGTACATTTAATTTACGAGAAAGAGCACGCCGTTTAAAGCGTCAACACGCAACAAACAAGCCGGGAGTTGCAACGGGTAATAATAGGGTCAGCTATGATAGGTAAAAAAGATACTTGAGAAAAGGTCAGCAAGATCTCAAGTCCCCTTCTGACTTTAGTCCAGGATTTCATTGTACCCTGAAAGTCAGATAAAAGGCGGGCGCGGCAGAACATGACAACGCCCATACCACCGGGCCAGATCATCTTCGCTGTGATGGAGGGTGACGGAGAAGCGCAGCCGGATGGTGTTTTCCGGCACCGTGGGAGGGGGAACAGCGGTGACGAAGAAGCCGGCCGCACCGAGGTGGGCGGCCGGAACGGGCGACAGGGCACGCCAAATACATGCGCAAGTCTGGCGCCATTTCACTTCCCGACTGGGTTCTAAGCCGTGTCAGGGATCCTTTTCTGGGCCCAACTGGTCATTGCCATTTCCTTGACTGACTGAATCGTCTCAGCCGGGATTGCCGAAAGGGTATCGATTTCCACGGGATCATCATGAAAGATATAGAGCCGTGAGGCAAACTGATCAAAGGGCAGTGATGCCTCACCAAAGCGTTCCCCGTAGCCCTGGGTGGAGACAAGCACGCCATATCCCCAGTTCTGGCCGCTGTCGTTGTTGGGATTATAAAAATAAACCCGCATGGTACTTTCCTGATCCAAGGCAACACGGATCAGGGTAACCGCGTGCCAACCGACAAAATTGCCGCCACTGTCGGTGACGGCAATACCGGCTGGTTGTGGATGGATAACCGGTTGATTGTCATTAAACAGGGGGTTGTAGCTCCTGTAAAATTGCTGAAGAAAGTCGTCATACTCCTTGAGATTTCCGCTTGCCACATCCACGGCAATAATAAATTGCCGCCCCACCCACCAGCCATGCAGTTCCGGATTAATCCAGCGATGAGGATCACCGCCGCGACCGGCGCACAACCGTCCCATTTCAATATAAATTCGATCAAGATGAGGGACCAGAAGCATCGAGACCGGATCCGTATCCAGGGGTAAAGACTGGGCAAGGCCTGGTGGTAATGCCGCCGAGTCAAGTGCGCGTCCTTCAAAATGCATAAGAATCGAGTCGTAGCGGGATGCTTGGGCGATGAGATGGAGCAGGTAGTCGGGATCGTTATAGGCCCACATGGAGATAGCCCGGGCTGATTGGCAGGTGGGATTGTTGCCCTGCCCTACGCCCAGCGGCTGTCCAAGCAGGGATATCACGCCGGCCAGCAACTGCTTCCGCGGCTCCAGGCCGGAAGGGGGCATAATTGCGCGGGCATACGAGGAGAGCTGCAGGTTAATTTGGCGCCAGAGCCCGGGAGCAATGGGAGCTGCATAGAGCACTCCCCTTTCCAGCAGCATGGTTAAACCATATATTGCTTGGGCTGTTTCCGGACAAATTGCCTCCGAAATCAGGCGGTGAACCAAATCCTGATAGCTTTGCAGGGCATCCCGCCCGGTGTTGCTTACTCCCAGGACATTAGGCACAAGTTGTTCATAGTTATTGTCAAGCAGCCAGCGCAGCAGCACCGCGTGGTAGTCGGATACCAGGCCGACATCGTGCATGGCCCGGGCCATGCCGTATGACTCCTGCTGCAGGCCGGCAAAGTCCATGGCGGCAAGGCGATTGCGATACTCATCCAGCCCGGGATCGTCAAGGCAGCCCTGGGTTGGTCCGAACAGGGCGCTGGTCAACCGATCCGCCCCCAGCCGTGCTTCGCCAAAATCACCACGCCCCCGCTGCAGGCTTACGGCAATTTGGCTCACCATGGCCTTGATATGGGCTACCTGGATAGGCCGCTGGGAAAGGATGCGCCAGATTTCCTCGATCAGGTGGCCGAGAATATCACCGTAGCCAATATGACCCATCAAAAAATGGAAGAGTTTTCCCACCGCCTCTCCCAAAGGGCCCAGGCGCACCCGCTGGGTCTCGTTCGGCGGACCAAGAATACGGTTCAGGTTGAGGGCCAGGAGCTGGGTCAGGAAATGACGGGCCTGTTCAGGTGAGACCCCCTGGTGCGTAGCGAGACCATTGGCCACCGCAAGCAAACGCAGCTGGCTGAGGCATTCAAGAATGACCAGATCCTTGGATCCCTGCTCCAAGGTGGCATTGACCAGGCCCGGTATCAAGGCTGCCGGATCATCCCAGTCGGTTCCGTAGAAGAGGCCGGCCTCATCCAGTCGTGGCGCCAGCCGGTACAGAATTTCTATGCCGCCCGGCTCGACAATCAGACGCCGTGATTGTTCCAGCAGCGGTGCCTGAAAACGCAGCTTGGCAAAAGGTCTGGCCTTTGCCAACCGTTCCAGCAAGGCAATAAACTTTTTCTCCCGGGGGGATTGCGGCTCGTCTGCCTTGCTGGTCTGACCATGCTCATCAGACATAATAATCAAGATCCTCCTGGGCTTTGAGCAGATCGCGCATACGGTGGGGATCGTCACCAAAGAAATAGACCAGGCCCCAGTGGGTTCCAAATGCGGAACGCTTGGGAACCTTATTTTCTGCAGGCGACTGCAATTCATGGAACTCGAAATAGTCATCATTGGCAGTTTCTTCAGGAATGATGAGCTCACTGACCACCCGGCGACGCGGATAGACGCCAAAACAACCGGCATGGCCGATGGCGTCCACCACTTCCCTGGGGAAGAAGTTTGCCAGTTCCTCAGCCGTGGTTTTGGGGTCAAACATCAAAACCGTGGCCTGATAAGCATTGAAACCATAGGCCCGCTCTATAAGCTCAAAGGCGTTGAAGCCGGGCGGACGGAAAGCCACCTCGCCAAAATGCATCTTGCCGTCGCTGGTGACAAAATATTCCGGATGAATGAAACCAAAATCTATATCAAAGGCCTCAATCAGCTTCTCGATCTCGGCCGTGACCTGGGGACGATACTTTTCCAGCTCCGGGGAGGCCGGCACAAATACCGAGTAGCCCAGGGTGACATATTCGGAGATATTCAAAAAATGGATCTTACGGTTTTTAATCCAGGCCTCCACGGCAAACTCCCAGCCATCGAGATGGCTTTCCATGAGCAGCGGAAACTCGTCATTGGAGATTCTTTCCACATCATCCGGCTCCCGAATCACCCAGTGTCCCAGACAACCTGCTTTATCAAAGGCCTTAAGATGAATAGGGTCGTTGGGGTCGCCGTCCAGCTTGAGCAGGGTCTGGTTGACCCTCTTGAGAAAATGAATAACATCTCCCTTGTCCTGTGCCTCTGCAAAAATTCCTACCTGGATACCGCCAAGCTGGGCACGGCGCTTCATCAGGGACTTGTCGCGAAAGAGCATGGCCTGTCCCATCAAACGAGGCTTCCCGAGCAGTACCGAGTTAATAGCTCCGGCCCACTCCACTGTTTCCTCAAAGAGGGGGATTGCCACATCAACACCTTTGTCTTTCAAGATCTGGGCAATCTCAAAGGAACGGTCATCAATACGCTCAAAGTTCCAGGATATATAGGGTATGTCATGTTCTTTGGCATACTCTTCCGCCCAGGGGGGGGCGACAATGACATAGCGCCTGTCAAAGCGATCAATAGAATCAATGGCATTGAGACTCCAACCAAGAATAGCTACATAACCTTTGTCCGGATTTTTTTCAGTCATGCTCAATAATCCTCCTTCTGAAGTATTTTTGCAACCAGTGGGTCAGAGTAATCTCAAATTTGCCCATTATCCCTTGGGTTTGTGCGCCCTGCACCGGGATGCCGCTCTCTTGCGCACCATTGCCTCAATGCCTTTTTCCTGGGCAAGGGATTCAAATTCGTGCCATTGGTCGGGGGCTCCCCTCCCTGCAAGGAGAGCCTTGAAGCGGGAACAGGCGCCTTTCCTTCTAAAGCTGAGTTGAGCAGCTTGTCTGCTTTTATGCCCCTTAGAGTGCAAACGAAACTTATGCCCTTGTGGTATAAAGAAAGGCCTCCACTTCGTGGGCTTCGCTCAATAAATTCTGGGAGACAAACGTTACAGCGAGATTCTTGTCGAGCCCCAATTCGTTGTTGTGGGGAATGGGTGAGGTGATGGTGATACGTAATCGCTTTTTTTGAGAGCACTAAAAAAACAGGACCGCGCCCGAATTTTCACTTCTTTTTCTTTTATAGGCATTTTTCCATCACAAAAACAAGCCCCTTTTCGGCTTGGCAATTACCAGACATAGTACCGGGCAAACTGAAACGACGTGTTTCACTCCGGAATGAAGGCGCTGCGGTGAAACTCCGCCGCCGCTGTCACCTCCCTGATTCCACACTCGGGCGGCTCGGCGGGCTCGGCGCCTGCCAGCACCTCCAGCACAGCACGTGTCCCCTGGGACAGGGATTCCAGGTGATAGCCCCCTTCCAGGATCATTGCCAGTCGCCCCCCACAGTGACGATCGGCAATATCCCGGACGATCCCCGTCAGCGCCGCGAACCCCTCGACGCCCACATTAAGCGCCAGGTCAAACCGGTGCGTATCGAACCCTGCCGAGACCAGCACCAGATCCGGTTTAAAGAAATCCGCAGCCGGGACCAGGATCTCGCGGAACGCCTTGAGCATGGCCGCATCCCCGGAACCGCCGGGCAAGGGCACATTGATGGTGGCCCCTTCACCCAGACCGGCCCCGACCTCTTCAAGCAGGCCGGAGCCCGGATAAAACGGCGAGGCCCGGTGGGTATCGAACAGCATCACGTTCGGGTCCGTCCAGAAGATCTCCTGGGTGCCATTGCCGTGATGCACATCCCAGTCCACGATCAGCACCCGCTTGCATCCCAGCGCCGCCCGCGCATGCGCCGCTGCCACGGCCGTGTTATTGAACAGACAGAAACCGCGCGCCCGCACGGGTTCAGCATGATGGCCCGGCGGCCGCACCAGGGCGAAGGCACTGGGCGCGCGGCCCTCCATCACGGCCTCCACCGCAGCGATGGCCGTACCGGCGGCCACTTCCGCCGCCTCCACACTGCCCGGAGAGACGGCGGTCGTATCCACATCCAGCCAGGCATTTTGACCCCGTAAGGCGTAGATAGCCTCCAGATACGAGGTCGTATGCACCCGGGAGAGCTGTTCGCGCGTGGCCGGCGCGCCGGTCTCAAAGCGCACGCCCGGGATCGGCTCGCGCTCAAGAAATTCTTTGATCGCCGTCAACCGCCCGGGATGTTCTGGGTAGGTCCACTTCACACCCAGGCCGGCAAGCATCTCCCGCACCCGCCGGTCGAGGCGTCCCGGCAAAAACGAGACATCGGCATTGGGGCAATGAGCCAACATGCGCTCGTCGTAAAACACGATAACCTGGCGCTCACCAAGCATCCCTTCCTCCTTGGGTAGATTCAAGTTCAAAGTGCACCACCTGAGCTGAGAACAGGAACGCTATGTCATCAGCCATTTTCGCAGTACATTTAGCATATGTGAAACAGCTCGCCGTTAAAAGCGTCAGCACGCAACAATCAGCCGGAAGTTGCCACGGGTGATAATAGGGTCAGCTATGATAGGTAAAAAAAATCCTTGAGAAAAGGTCAGCAAGGTCTCAAGTCCCCTTCTGACTGTAGCCCAGGATTTCATTGTACACAGAAAGTCAGCTAAAAGGCCAGGAGCGGCAGAACATGACAACGCCCCCACCACCGGCTCAAGCTGAGCCGGCCAGGACAGATTGCAACAGGGCGGCCAGCCGGGCCAGATCATCTTCGCTGTGATGGAGGGTGACGGAGAAGCGCAGCCGGGCGGTGTTTTCCGGCACTGTGGGGGGGCGGACAGCTGTGACGAAGAAGCCGGCCGCACCGAGGTGGGCGGCCAGGGTCATGGCCGTTTCACTGCTGCCGATGAGCAGCGGCATGATCTGGGTGTCCGACTCCACGGTCAGGTTATGGGCGGCCAGGCATTTTTTAAAGAAGGCGGCCCGGGCCAGGAGCTGCCCGCCCAGGCCGGGGTTGGCCTTCACCACCTCCAGGGCGCCCAGGCTGGCGCCGATGACGGCCGGCGGCAGGGCCGTGGAATAGATGAAGCTGCGGGCCCGGTTGAGCAGGAAATCGATCCAGACCCGGCTGGCCGCCACATAGGCCCCGTAGCTGCCCAGGGCCTTGCCGAAAGTGCCCATGACCAGATCCACCTGGCCGGCGATCCCGGCCTCTTCCACCAGACCGGCGCCGCTGGCCCCGAAGATGCCGGTGGCATGGGCCTCATCCACCAGGAGCAGGCAGCCATATTTTTCCTTGAGGCGCACCAGCTCCAGCAACGGCGCCTTGTCGCCATCCATGGAATAGAGGGACTCCACCACGATGAGGGGCTGGCCGCGGCCTTTTTTCTGCTCCAGGAGGGCAGCCAGATGATCCATATCATTATGGCGGAAACGGACAAGCCGGGCCCCGGAAAGCAGGCAACCATCCACGATGGAGGCATGGTTGAGCCGGTCGGAAAAAATCAGATCCTGGCGGCCCATGAGGGCGGGGATGATGCCGGTGTTGGCCATATAGCCGCTGCCAAAGAGCAGGGTGGCCTCCTGACCCTTGAGGCGGGCGATCTCCTCCTCCAGCTGGTGGTGGAGGTCCAGATCGCCGCTCATCAGACGGGCGGCACCGCTGCCTGCCCCGTACTCCTCAAGAAACTGCCTGCTGCGGGCAATGACCTGGGAATGGGTGGAGAGGGCCAGATAGTCGTTGGAGGAAAAATCGAGGCAGGGACGTTGGCTGCCGGCCAGGCAAGGAGGGCGGCCCAGGGAACGGACCAGGGGCCGCAGGCAGCGCAGATTGCCCTGCTGCTGCCGTTGGGTCAGCCATTTCAGCGGGTCCATAGGGCCTGCATCCTGGCGACAAAGTCCAGATCCTGCTTGGGGGTGCGGCCCCGCTGGGTGAGATAGCCGCCGATCATCATGCCGTCTGCCCCGGCCAGGAAGGCGGCGGCCAGGAAATCACCCAGGGCCGATTCACGACCGGCAGCCAGGCGCAGCGGCACCGCAGGCAGGTGGAGGCGGAAAAGGGCAATGGCGCGCAGGATTTCAGCCATACCCAGGGGCTTGATATGGGCAAGGGGGGTGCCGGGCAGGGGAATGAGAAAGTTAAGGGGTACGGAATCCACCTCCAGTTGCGCCAGGGTGGCGGCCAGGGAGATACGGTCGGCCTCGGACTCGCCCAGGCCGATAATGCCGCCGCTGCACACGGAAATCCCCAGAGAGCGCGCCGCCTGGATGGTGGCTATGCGGTCGGCAAAGGAATGGGTGGTGCAGATGGTGGGAAAAAATTCCCGGGAACTTTCCAGATTATGATGATAGCGGTCCATGCCTGCGGCCTGCAGGATGGCAAGCTCCTCTCTGGCCAGAATACCAAAGGAGCCGCACACCTTGATCTCCACCTCGCGGCGAATGGCGGCAATGCGCCGGGCAAGTGCAAGAACCTCTTGCCTGGAGGCGCCCCGGCCACTGGTGACCAGGGAAAAACGAGTGGCGCCGTTTTCCTTGGCCTGCCGGGCCGCGGCCACGATCTCAGCACTGTCGAGCAGGGGGTAGACCGGGGTCTTGGTACTGTAATGGGCCGATTGCGTGCAGAACCGGCAATTCTCACTGCAGGCCCCTGATTTGGCATTGATGATGGAGCAGAGGGAAAAGCTGTCGTGGCGCCTGGCCAGTTTGAGCTCCAGGGCCCTGGCCATCAACTCACAGGTTGCAGAGGTACCCCTATTTTCTTGATCAGAGGAAATATTCAAGACGTTACCCGAGACTAATAGAGAGAGACCTTTACCGGAGATATGGCGGTCCATATCCCCGGGGGCCAAAGATTTTCGTCGCCTGACACCCTGTGGGCCGTTGGGATGAACAGGAAGGAGCAGACCCGTCGGAAACTAACGCTTAAAACCAAAGACACCGCCCTTCTGCTTGCTCTTGGTCCAGGACGGACCACGCCCCCTTTCCCTGCTCTTTTGCCGTGGCGGCCTGGCCCTTTCCGGGGCTTTAGAGGGGCGGGGACAGGCATTTTCATCCACCAGCTCGCCGCCAGCCGCCTCGGCGCAAAGGCGATAGAAGAAGAGATTCTCCTGAAAATAACTCTTCTTCTGCAGGGCCTTTGGCCAGGTCTTGGCTGAAGCATGCTGTTCAAAGATGGGCAACAGGGCCAGTTTGGCGGCAACATTTTCCTTTACCATCCTGCTGATATCAATATGGATAAGATTCTTGGACAGCTCTTCCCTGATGCGCCGGGAAAGGGCAAAGGCCTCCCCTATTTTCAAGGGGCGGGCCAGTTCCGGAAAGGTTTTCCTGGCCCAGGGCAGCAGCAGGAGGCTGAGGAGAACATCATCGCCAAAGATAACCTCCTTGGGCCACAGCCGGTCGGCAACGGCAAGATGGCGCTGCAGGGAATCCACCAGGGCCTGATCCTCGAGGAGATCAGCATAACAGGGCATAAGGACGCCAAAGAGCCCGCTGTCAACGGCAAGCTTCAGCCACAGGGCACTGGCCCCCCCCCGTAAATCCTTAAAAAACTCATCCCGTATCCGGGAGACCGGACAGACCGCCAGGGAGTCGCGATGAATCTTAATGGCCTCCCAGGTATGCTCTTCAATCCGGAAGTTGCTGCGGGCCGCATGGCGCACTGCCCGCAGCATGCGCACCGGATCACGGGTGATGCGGCGCTGGGCATCGCCGATAATGCGCACCACTCGATCCTTGAGATCCTGCACCCCGCCCACATAATCGATAATGGTCTGATTTTCTATTTCAAAGAAAAGGCCATTGATGGTGAGATCACGGCGAAAGGCATCATCCCGGGCATCACCGTAGGTGTTGTTGGCGGCAAGCACCACATCCTTGCCCTCCAGATCATACTCGCTGCGGCAGCGGAAGGTGGAGACCTCAACAATCTTGTTGCCGGGGAAAAAGACCTGCACCAGACGAAAACGGCGGCCAATGGTCCGGCTGTTGCGGAAAATCTTCCGTAACTGGCCGGGCCGAGCATCCGTGGATATATCATAATCCTTGGGCGTCTTGCCCCTAAAAAGATCGCGAACCCCGCCGCCCACCAGATAGGCGGTGTGGCCCGCCTCCATGATCCGGCGCATGACCTGCAGGGCTTCCTGATCAAAGAGATCCAGGGTAATGGCATGTTCATCCGGGCCGACAATAAGGGGAACAATCTCTTCATAGGGCCGGGCTATATCTTGTTTACGCACGTAATATTTCTCACATTAGAGGTGAAGGCTGCCGCCATGATCCCCCTGACCAGGGAATAGCGGCAAAAACAGCGTCACCATTTGTCACAAAAGAAAAAAAGGGGACAAAAACAGGAGGGGGCAAGGCGGCAGCCACGTTCCAGGGGGAGAGATGGCTGCTTGAGGGGAGGGCAGAACTATTCTTTATAAACGGATTCAGCCTCACTGACAAACTTGTCAAAAACCTCTTTGACCGTAAGAATGCTGTCAATCTTGTAGACATTCTCCCCTGAAAAGAAAAGGCCGTTTTCATAATCGCCTTCCACAGCCGCCATCAATCTTTCGGCAATACAGTAATGGTGATCACATTTTTTCAGGCATTTCCAGCGGCACTCCTTGCTCTTCATATCCTCTCCGGCGGCCAGGCGACGGACAAAGGGGGTATTTAAGGCCCGACCGGGCATACCCACCGGTGAGGAAGTCAGAACCACGTCCTCTTTTTTGGCGTCCAGCATGGCCTGCTTGAAACGGTCATCCACCGGACATTCCTTGGTCAACACAAAACGGGTGGCAACCTGCACGGCGTCCGCCCCATATTTGTCCATCATCTCCGCCATTTCATAGCCGTTGGTGATGCCACCTGCCGCAATAAGGGGCACCTTGGTGACCACCTTGCGGATCTCCGGGAAAAGCTCCCGCAGGGAAACATCGGTGCCCAGATGACCGCCGGCCTCTTTGGCCTCCACAACAATGGCGGCTGCCCCCAGTTTCTCGGCCAGCCGGGCAAAGGCCGGCGAAGAGACAATGGAAATAATGGGAGTGTTGGTTTCCTTGCCGATCCGGAATATATCCCGGGAAAATCCAGCCCCGGTGACAATCATGTCCACCCCGGCCTCAATGGCCGCATAGACCGTCTCGTGGAAATTCTTCATGGCAAACATGATGTTTGCAGAAATAATCCCCTTGGTCATCGACTTGGCCTTGCGAATCTCCGCCTTGACCTCTTCCAGGGGGATCACCGAGGCGCCAATGGTGCCGATGCCGCCACACTCAGCTACCGGGGCAGCCAGGGCAGAGGTGGAAACGCGAACGGACATGCCGCCTAAGACCAGGGGAATCGGGGCGGTGAGACCGGCGATTGTCAGTGAGGGAAGTTTCATATGCAAGAAGGATAAAATATTAAAAAAAACAGCGCCGGAACAGGCCTGAGGCGCCTATGTCAAGAGCCGTCCTGAAGCCTGCCGCCGCTGTGGAGAAGGGGCTCTGCTTCTGCGGATGCACTCTGCTATAAATGTTGCCGGGAATGGGGCGTGGAGTGCCTTGGCCACAGGTTGCCAGCCGCCATTATACTTTGTGGGAATATGCACCCAACCGCCCCTTTTGTCAAGGAGAGCCTGTTTTTTATCAGCATTTTTACGGAGCCAATCCCCCTATCTCCCTGACCAGACTGAAACTCTCTGCCGGCAACGCCTCCCACAGAAACAGGGACACCAGGGCCGCCCCATCATTAATATGGATCTTTTACAGCGCCCCTCTTTTCATCGCTTTGCAGCAGGAGTATACTTTTTATTATTCCCCTTCTTTTTCCATACCAGCAGAGAGGACAAAACCAGTCATGCAGCAGATTCAGCAACCCATTCATCCCGGCCAGATCGGCTTTGATATCGACTGTGTGGTGGCGGACACCATGGAGGCCTTTATTCGCCTGGCTGAGCAGGAACATAATATCGCCATTGCCCCTGAAGAGATCACCGATTTCATCGTGGAAAAATGTCTGGCCATTGATCCCGCCATCATTGAGGCAATTTTCCTCCCCCTCCTGGAGGACCCGCTGCAGAATAACCTCCGGCCCATGCCCCATGCCGTGATGGTACTGGAAAAATTCGCCAGCCGCGCCCCCCTGACTTTCATCACGGCCCGACCCGACAGAGCACCCATCCATGCCTGGCTGGAGGCCCTCCTTGGCCCCCGGATCATGAAAGATGCCCGCCTGGTTGCCATGGGTGACCATAATGGCAAGATTGACCATATCAAGGAACTGGGCATCAGCCATTTTATTGATGACCGTTTTGAGACTTGCGAAATGATAGCCGCCCACGGCCTCACCGCCATCGTCTACAACCAGCCCTGGAACACCAAGCGCCACTGCCTGCCCACGGTGACCAACTGGCTGGAGATCGAGGCCCTCTGCACTCCGGAGCACAAGCAGTGCAGCCAGCCCGCAGCGCTGATCAAAACGGCGGTCAGCCCTTGACCCCCCGCAACCCCGTGCCCACGGTGGATATCATCATCCACTACCAGGGCGGCATCATCCTGATCAAACGGAAGAATCCGCCGCTGGGCTGGGCCTTGCCCGGCGGCTTTGTTGATTACGGCGAGACCCTGGAACAGGCCGCTTGCCGCGAGGCCCTGGAAGAAACCGGCCTGACCCTCCACAACCTCAGGCAATTCCACGCCTACTCCGATCCGGCCCGAGACAGCCGACTCCACACCATTACCACGGTTTTTGCGGCCGAGGGGTCCGGCACCCTGCAGGCCGGCGACGATGCCGGCCAGGCCGAGATATTCCAGCCCGACCGACTGCCACCCCTGGCCTTTGACCATGAGCGCATTCTTGCTGACTATTTCCGCACGAATCCCCTGGTCCCAGGAAAATAAAAAAACAAAGGGGCCCAACACCATAATTTCTGGTTGCTTTTACCCCTTGGGCTTTGGTATAAGACCTCTTTCACCTGAAACCAGCTTAACGTGTTTTCCTTTCAAGGTGCCTGCCGCCTCCTTGTGGCGCCAAGGCATTTTGTTTTTTTAAACATACACAGCTAACCACTGGTTTTAAGGATTTTATTCACTGGTTAGAGGGAACTTGTCAAAAATGGGTAATATGGAAACAGAAAATACAGAACAAGAAATGAGCTTTGCCGAACTCTTTAATGCCGAAGAGCTCGTGGTGGTATCCGTAGGCGATGTTGTTGAGGGCACTGTTGTTGACCTCAATGAAAACTGCGCCATTGTTGATTGCGGTGACAAATCAGAAAGCGAAATCATGCTCAACGAATTCAAGCATGATGGCGAACAGGTCGATGTAAAGATCGGCGATGTTTTCGACGTCTACGTGGAAAGACGCGAAGGAGAAGGCGGTCTGCGCCTTTCCCGCGAAAAGGCAATCGGCATCAAGGTCTGGGAAGACATTGCCACAATCCAGGAAGAAGATGGCACCATCCTGGGTCGCATTGACAACCGCGTCAAAGGTGGCCTCTCCGTCGATATCGGCGTTCCCGCCTTTCTGCCCTACTCCCAGATTGATCTCCGTCCAGTTAAAGATCTTGACGCCCTCATCGGCGAATCTTTTGATTTCAAGATTCTTAAATATAATAAGAAACGCAACAACGTTGTTATTTCCCGCCGCGCCATCCTCGAAGAGGCCCGCAAAAAACTTCGCGAGGAGATGCGCTCCACCCTGACAGAAGGTTCCGTGGTCAGGGGCTCCATCACCAATATCACCGATTACGGTATCTTTGTTGACCTGGGCGGTCTTGACGGCCTGTGCCATATCACTGATCTCTCCTGGGGTCGCGTTTCCCATCCCTCCAAGCTCTTCAAGGTGGGTGAGGATGTTGACGTCAAGATCCTCAAGTTTGACAAAGACACCGACAAGGTCTCTCTCGGCGTCAAGCAGCTCAAGCAAGATCCTTGGTCCACCGTTAATGAGCGCTATCCCGTGGGCAGTAAGACCGTGGGCAAGGTGGTCAGCATCACCGATTACGGTGTCTTTGCTGAACTCGAAGAAGGCGTTGAAGGACTCATCCATGTCTCTGAGATGTCCTGGTCCAAGAAAACCCGTCATCCCTCCAAGATTGTTGCCGTGGGCGACGAGGTGGAGGTGGCCATCCTTAATATCGACGCTGACGCCAAGCGTATCTCCCTCGGCATGAAGCAGCTCCAGCCCAACCCCTGGGATCTGGTTGCCGAGAATTACCCGGTGGGCGCCATCATTGAGGGCAAGATCAAGAACATCACCGACTTCGGTATCTTCATCGGCATCGAGGAAGGCATTGACGGCCTTATCCATGTCTCTGACCTTTCCTGGACCGAGCGGATCAAGCATCCTTCCGAGAAATACACCAAGGGTGACACCATCCAGGCCGTTGTTCTGAAGATTGATCGTGAAAACGAGCGCTTCTCCCTGGGTATCAAGCAGCTTGAGCCCGATCCATGGCAGTCCACCATCGAGCAATATCCGGTGGGTTCCACCGTGGAAGGCAAGATCACCAATGTCACTGATTTCGGTATCTTTGTTGAGGTACAGGAAGGCATCGAGGGTCTGGTCCATGTTTCTGAAATCAGCCGCGAGAAGATCGATACCCCGGTTGGCATGTATAATGTCGGCGACACCCTGGAAACCAAGGTCATCAATGTTTCCGCCAAGGATCGCAAGATAGGTCTTTCCATCAAGGCCCTGACCGATAGCCCTGCAGAAGGAAGCCTGCGTGACTATAAGAAAGAGCAGAAGAGTGGTCCTTCCACCTTGGGCGATCTTTTCCAATCCAAGCTTGAAGAGGACAAGGACGAAGAATAAGTAACAGCCCGTTGAAAAACTACTGCGCTCGAAGGTCTCTCTTCGTTCGCTATCTGCTGATGCGGCGTCAAAATTCGGCTCAAAATGCTCATTTACCACATGTAAACTGCGCTTTTTCGCCTCATTTTTCCTTGCCTCAGCT
>JAGXFQ010000021.1 GCA_024637145.1 Desulfobulbaceae bacterium | reverse complement strand
TTGTTTTCGGTATGATTGCTCATGGTTCGCTCCTTTACCTCGTTGTGTGGGCTCACAATAGAAGCCGTTATTGGTATGCTGTATTGTAACTACAGATACAGCATTGAGGAAAGGGGCGGACCATTTCATTAGTGACGGAGGCGGTGGGGAGGAACGAGAAATATGAGAAAGAGGTGGTATTGCTTGGTTTTTCTCTTTATGTATGAAACCATGGGTATGATTACCGTCCCCATGGAGCCTGGGGAAAATCTGAAAAAGAAATGCTGCCCTGCCCTCTTCCCTGGATGATGAGGGGCCGAGGCGCTGCACAAACAAAAGAGAAGCCCTTACAGAAGCCCATTTATCTTCTTCTTCCTCATCAGCTAGCCGATATGAAAAAACAAGCCAATGAAAAGCAGCAGGTCGCCCCGGAAATGGTCCTTGATTTCCTCACCAACACCCTGCCCTTCAAGGAGCTTGCCGAAGAGACCCTGCAGCAGCTTTCCCAGCAGTGCATAATCGATTTCTATCCCAAGGATACCCTTATTTTCCAGCAGGATGTCACGGATGTCGCCTATCTTTACATAATCCAGCAAGGGGGGGTGCGCAGCTTTTTGAAGGATGAGGCCGGCGAAATAACCCTGAAGGATTACCGGGGCGAAGGCGAGCATTTCGGGGCCCTGGCCCTGATCCAGGATACCAGGGCCAATCTCAATATAGAGACGGTGGAAGACACCTTCTGCTTTCTCTTTCCCAAAGAGGCATTCAGGCAGCTCCTGCAATCAGAGCCCAAGGCGACCAATTATTTTCTGCACTCGCTTTCGAAAAAACTGGTCAAAAACGCCTACAAAGAGCTCCGCCAGCACAAGGTGACGGCCCGTTCCGACAGTGCCTTTTACCTCTTCACTACCCAAGTGGGGGAAATAAAGACAACCCCTCAAAAGATTGCGGCAGAGAGCTCCGTGCAGAGTGCGGCGGCCGAGATGGCCCGCCTGGGCATCGGCTCCCTCCTGGTGGAGGAAGGAGCGGAGATCATCGGAATTGTCACCGACAAGGACCTCCGCACCAAAGTGGTGGCCCATGGCCTGGATTACACCACCCCGGTGCGGGCCATCATGGCGGCGCCGGTGCAGACCATCCCGGCCAACTCCTTCTGCTTTGACGCCCTGATCACCATGATGAAAAAGCAGATCCATCATCTGGCCGTGGAGAGCCAGGGCGTCATTAACGGCGTCGTCACCACCCATGATCTCATGGTGGTGCAGGGCACATCACCCCTTTATTTATTCAAAGAAATCAGTGGAATACGGACCATTGCAGGCCTCTACCCCATGACCGGCAAGATCCCCCTGGTGGTGCGCAGCCTCATTGAGGACGGCGCCAAGGGGGGCAATATCACCCGGATGATCACCATCCTTAATGATCATATCCTGGATCGGGTTCTCACCCTGCTTCAGGCGGAACATGGCGCGCCGCCTGTGCCTTTCTGCTGGATGCTGATGGGCAGCGAGGGGCGCCAGGAGCAGACCTTTCTCACCGACCAGGACAACGCCCTTCTCTACCAGGCCAGCGATGATGCGGATATACAGCAGAAATCCGCCGAATACTTCAGCCGCTTCAGCGAGGAGGCCATCAACCACCTGGAGAAATGCGGCTTTCCGCGCTGCCCCGGCAATATCATGGCCTCAAACCCGGAGCTGCGGCAGGACAGCGTGGCCTGGCAGCGCATCTTTGACCGCTGGATCCGGGTTCCCGACCCCCAGGAAGTGCTCAAATCCACCATCTTTTTTGATTTCCGGTCCGGCTTTGGCGACAAGGGCCTGGCCGAGGGCTTGCGCGACCACCTGGCCGAGGTGATCCCCAAAAACGAGCTCTTCCTCTATCATCTGGCCAGCGACTGCCTGAGTGTCCGCCCTCCCCTCTCCTTCTTCCGCAATTTTATTGTGGAAAAGAATGGCGAGCACAAGAACAGCCTCAATCTCAAATATAACGGCCTCACCCCCTTTGTGGACTTTGCCCGGGTCATGGCCCTTAAAAACGGCATCAAAGAGAGCAATACTCTGGGCCGCTTCCAGCTTCTGCAGGAGCAGCAGCTCCTCTCCCCGGAATTTTACGCCGAGATTGTCGACGCCTATGAGCTCATCATGCAGCTCCGCCTGGTCCACCAGCTCCATCAGACCGAAAACAACGAGAAACCGGACAACTATATCAATCCGGCCCGGCTCTCCGACCTGGAGAAACAGACCTTGAAAGAGGCCTTTGAGGTCATCCGGCGCATGCAGAGCTATATCAAACAGGAATTCAGGCTGGGAGAATGATGAATTCAGAATAAGAGAAGTTAAAGAAGGATGAATTCAGAATAAGAGAAGTTAAAGAAGGTAGAGAAATAAAGAATGGGAGCCAATAGGCAGATTGCAGGGTGCGGGAAATGAAATGGAAGCGTTCGGGAATATCTTCTTTACCTCCTTTAACTTCTTTAACTTCTCTACATTCTTTACCCCTTTACCTTCTTTAACTTCTTTACCTCCTCTACATTCTGAGTCTTAAAAAATGTTCAAGTTATTAAATTTATTCCAAGCAAAGCCGCCGGAACATCCGGCCTTTGCCCGCAACCATGCGTTGTTCAAGGGGTTTGATCAGCACCGGCCCATTGCCGACTATGATTATGTGGTGGTGGACACTGAGCTCACCGGTCTGAGCCGCAGGAGGGATGAGATCGTCTCCATCGGGGCGATTCACATCAAAAATCTGCAGATCATGGCCGGCCAGACCTTTTACACCCTGATCCAGCCCGAACACAAGATTGACGCCACCGACTCCACCATCATTCATCGCATCACCCCGCAGGAGCTTCTGGAAGCGCCCAAGATCGAGGAGATCCTGCCCGGATTTGTCGATTTTTGCGGCAAGGCCCTTCTGGTGGGCCACTATATCGACCTGGACACCGGCTTTCTCAACAAGGAGTGCCAGCGCTTCTTTAAGGCCAAGCTGAAATCCCCGGGCCTGGACACCATCCGCCTGGCGCAGATCTATACCGAACTCAACTGGCAGCACCACGATGACCGCTTTAATTTCAATGTCTCCTACAATCTCACCGACCTCTGCAAACAGTATAAACTGCCCCTCTTTCCGGCCCACAACGCCCTACAGGATGCCCTGCAAACCGCCTATCTTTTTATTTTCCTGGTTAAAACACTGCAAAAAAGCGGCCTCCACACCCTGAAGGATTTTTATGCTGCAGGCCAGAATCTGCAGAGGATTGTGTAAAGGGCTGGTTCAAGAGGGGTCGGCATGGTCAAGGGGATCAGGGTTCAGAGGAGAAGAATGCATGATTCCTGTTCAACACAAAGACACAGAGGCACAAAGATTTCGGGCCTTTATACTCTTTGCCCCCCCCTCAAGGGGGTATTGTAAAGAATGTCTCTGTGTCTCTGTGGTGAAAAAAAAGATCTCCTCCTGCGTCAGGATACTTTTCACCTCTGGACTGCCGCGTCGCTCCGCTCCTCGCAGTTATGACATGAAGCAGAAGCAAGATAATGCTTTGAAATGAGGGCGGATATTATTTTTTTATACCTATTGCCGCACCTAGGAAAAAACACCTAAGTACCACTACCCACAACGCTTATCAGCTGCGTAGTTATGCCCGGGCATAACTACCTAGGTAGTCCTACCTATTGTAATTTCAGCTAAAAGCCCCTAAAAAACACCTCGATGATTCCCGGAGCAACTGGGCCGGGCAAATTGGCATGTATATGCAACGAGTTAGCCGGATTTCAAGGGAAGGTTCATGGAAACGAATAAAAACCCGGACAGAGCAGGCCTGACTGCCAAGGAAGAGCTGCTCAGCAAACTCGGCCGATATTGGCGGAAAAACCTTATGCTCATGCTGATCCTCCTCATTATCTGGGCAGCTGTTGCCTTCGGCTGCAGCATCCTCTTTGTTGAACAACTCAACGCCTTTACCCTTGCCGGTTTCCCTCTGGGTTTCTGGTTTGCCCAGCAGGGGGCCATATATGTCTTTGTCATCCTCGTTTTTGTCTATTTTTTCGCCATGGAGAGGCTGGATAAAGAGTTTGATGTTGATGAATAGGGAAAAGCAGGGGTGAGGGGTAAGGCGTCAGGGGAATCAAAAAAAACTGCATATTTTCAATCTTTTGCGTCTTATCCTTCACCTGCACAAAATAAGATGTCCTATGTAATGCATGGTTCCTGTTCAACACAAAGGCACAAAGACACAAAGGTCCGAAATCTCTGTGTCTCTGTGTCTCTGTGGTGAAAAAAAGGATCTCCCCCTGTGTCAGGATACTTTTCGCCTCTGGACTGCCGCGTCGCTCCGCTCCTCGCAGTGACGGCGGTGGGAGGGAGAGAGGGGACAAGGAAACAATTTGAGGTGCTTGCAACTTGAAGACTGAATACTAAAGACTGAATTCTTATTTCTTATTTCTTATTTCTGATTTCTTATTTCTTATTTCTAAGCCTACTGACTACTTAAAAAAACATGTCGATCCTGGACTGGACTTACATAATGGTTGGAGTCACCTTCAGCCTCTACTTGAGTATTGCCTGGATCTCCATGGTCAAGACCACCAAGGGTTTTTACGTGGCCGGCGGCGGTGTGGGGCCTTTGGCCAACGGCATGGCCACGGCGGCGGACTGGATGAGCGCCGCCTCCTTTATCTCCATGGCCGGGCTCATCTCTTTCATGGGCTATACCGGCTCCATCTACCTTCTGGGCTGGACCGGCGGTTATGTGCTGCTGGCCCTGCTGATTGCGCCCTATCTGCGCAAATTCGGCAAATTCACTGTTCCTGATTTTATCGGGGATCGTTATTACTCCAATGCGGCCCGCTTCATAGCCCTGATCTGCGTCATCTTTGTCTCCTTTACCTATGTGGCGGGCCAAATGCGGGGAGTGGGTATTGTTTTCTCCCGTTTTCTGGAAGTGGATGTCAACACCGGGGTCCTCATCGGCATGGCCCTTATCTTCTTCTACGCCTCCCTGGGGGGGATGAAGGGCATTACCTACACCCAGGTTGCCCAGTATATTGTCCTGATCATCGCCTACCTGGTGCCGGCCTTTGCCATTTCCCAGCAGATCACCGGCACGGCCATTCCCCAGCTCGGCTTCGGCGGCACCATTGCCGAGGGCAGCCATGGCGGCCAGTACCTTCTGGAGACCTTAAACAAGCTTAATACCGATCTCGGCTTTGCCGAATACACCAAGCCCTTTGCCGAGGGCGGTAAATCCATGCTGGACGTGTTCTGCATCACCATGGCCCTGATGGTGGGCACCGCCGGCCTGCCCCATGTCATTGTCCGCATCTACACGGTGGCCAATGTCCGCAGCGCCCGTCTTTCCGCGGCCTTTGCCCTGCTTTTTATCGCGGTGCTCTACACCACGGCGCCGGCCATTGCCTCCTTTGCCCGCTACAACATGATCAACTCCATCAGTAGCGTGCCCTACAGCAAGGCCCCCACCTGGCTCACCAACTGGGAGAAAACAGGTCTCATCGCCTGGGTGGATAAGAACCACGACGGCATCATCAACTACAGCGAGGGCCAGCCCTTCAGCGGCAAACCGGAATTTGTGGGGGAAACCGGCTCCTTTGGTCAGCTCATTGTTGCCAACCCCCTCACCGATAATGACAACGAGCTCTATATTGATCGCGACATCATGGTGCTGGCCAATCCGGAGATCGCCAATCTGCCCAACTGGGTCATTGCCCTGGTGGCGGCCGGCGGTCTGGCCGCCGCCCTCTCCACCGCCTCCGGACTGCTGCTGGTGATCTCCTCCGCCATTTCCCATGACCTCTATTATCGCCTCATCAACCGCAATGCCTCGGAAAAGCAGCGGCTGCTCATGGGCCGCCTCATGATCGGGGTGGCCGTGTGCGTGGCCGGTTATTTCGGCATCCATCCCCCCGGCTTTGTGGCCCAGGTGGTGGCCTTTGCCTTTGGTCTGGCGGCCTCATCGTTCTTCCCGGTCATTATTCTGGGGATTTTCTCCAAGTCCACCACCAAGGAGGGGGCCATCGCCGGCATGGTGAGCGGCATCCTCTTCACCCTCTTCTATATCATTAATATCAAATATCTTGGTGGAACGGCCTGGTTCTTCGGCATTTCCGCCGAGGGCATCGGCACGGTGGGCATGCTGCTCAACTTCATGATCACCCTGACCATTTCCCGCTTGACGCCGCCGCCGCCCCTGGATGTCCAGGAGATGGTGGAGAGCATCCGCTATCCCCGGGGGGCAGGGGCGCGGCTCAACCAGTAACGGCCTCCCTTCGGCCCAAAATAAGAAAGAGGAGCATGACGCGTTTCGTTTTTAGGCGGAATAACTCGGCCTGAAATTTACCATGAGGCCCCCGGGTACGGGAGTAGCAACATCCCGGGGGCTCCGACCAACCCAATGTATGGAGGAAGAAAAATGAGTGAGAACTCAGCAGCACAATACTGGAAGGCAAACATCCGACTGGTTGTCGGTTGTCTTGTCGTCTGGTTCATTGTCTCGTACGGCTGCGGCATCCTGTTTGTCGACGCCCTCAACAACGTCCGCCTGGGCGGCTACAAGCTCGGTTTCTGGTTTGCCCAGCAAGGTTCTATTTACACCTTTGTGGTCCTGATTTTTTTCTATGCATCCCGCATGAACAAGCTGGACAAGAAATTCAAAGTTGACGAGGTGTAACGAATGGATCTTAAAACACTCACTTTTCTCGTGGTAGGGGCGACTTTTGCCCTCTACATCTATATCGCCATCCGCTCGCGGGCCGTCAGCACCAAGGAGTTTTATGTGGCCGGCACCGGTGTGCATCCGGTGTTAAATGGTATGGCAACCGGCGCCGACTGGATGTCTGCCGCCTCCTTCATCTCCATGGCCGGCCTTATCGCCTTTAACGGCTATGACGCCTCTGTCTACCTGATGGGCTGGACGGGCGGCTACTGCCTGCTGGCCATGCTGCTGGCCCCTTATCTGCGCAAGCACGGCAAATTTACCGTGCCCGCCTTTATCGGCGATCGCTACTACTCAAATACCGCCCGCCTGGTCGCGGTTTTCTGCCTCATTGTCGCCTCCCTGACCTATGTTATCGGCCAGATGAAGGGTATCGGCGTGGCCTTTTCCCGTTTCCTGGAGGTTGATTTTGCCACAGGCCTGGTGGCTGGTATGGTCATCGTCTTCATTTACGCGGTTCTGGGCGGCATGAAGGGGGTTACCAATACCCAGATCGCCCAGTACTGCGTGCTGATTTTCGCCTATACGGTGCCTGCTGTCTTCATCTCCCTGCAACTCACCGGCAACCCGGTTCCCCAGCTCGGCCTGGGTTCGGATATGCTCGGTTCCACCACCTCGCTGCTGGACAAGCTGGATGGAACCCTGCTTGATCTCGGTTTCAAGGAATACACCATCCAGAAGGGTTCCACCACCAACATGGTGCTGCTCACCCTTTCCCTGATGATCGGTACTGCGGGTCTGCCCCATGTTATTACCCGCTTTTTCACCGTGCCCCGGGTGCGTGATGCCCGCTCTTCCGCCGGCTGGGCCCTGGTCTTTATCGCCATTCTCTACACCACTGCCCCGGCGGTTGGCGCCATGGCCCGTCTCAACCTGGTGAGCACCATCCAGACCGGCGAGATCGGCGCTGCTGATGGCAATCTGCAATACGCAGAGCGTCCCAGCTGGTTCAAGAAATGGGAGGCCACCGGCCTGCTGCAGTTTGAGGACAAAAACAACGACGGCAGGATCCAGTATTATGGTCCGGGCCTTGATGCACAAGCCGCCTCCTTTGGCTGGGAAGGCAATGAAATGGTGAAGGTGGACCGTGACATCATGGTACTGGCCAATCCGGAGATCGCCAATCTGCCCAACTGGGTTATCGCCCTGGTGGCGGCCGGTGGTATTGCCGCGGCGCTGTCCACGGCGGCCGGTCTGCTGCTGGCCATCTCTTCCGCCATTTCCCATGACGTCTTAAAGAGTACCTTCATGCCCAACCTCAGCGACAAGGCCGAGCTGAAAGCGGGCCGGATCGCCATGGCAGGCGCTATTGTGGTTGCCGGTTATCTGGGCCTCAATCCGCCAGGATTTGCCGCCCAGGTGGTGGCCCTGGCCTTTGGTCTGGCTGCATCTTCGCTGTTCCCGGCCCTGATGATGGGTATTTTCTCCAAGCGGATGAACAGGGCGGGCGCCATTGCCGGTATGCTCACCGGTATTGGTTCCACCCTGCTCTACATCTTCTGGTTCAAGGGCTTTCTCTTCATCCAGTCCACGGCCATCATGGCGGATACCGCCGATAACTGGCTGTTTGGCATCTCCACCGGCTCTTTCGGCGCCGTGGGAGCCCTGCTCAACTTTATCGTGGCCTTTATCGTCTCCAACCTGACGGAAGCGCCTCCCAAAGAGATCCGGGTCATGGTGGAAAATCTCCGTGTGCCCATGGGAGCCGGCGATGCCGTAGACCATTAACAACTTGTTGAAAAAACTACTGCGCTTGCAGTAGTGCACATACAAGGGCGCTAAAGCGCTTTGAGCGCCCTTTACCAAAAACGCGCGGGTTTTCTAACCCGCGCGTTTTTTTGTTAGAGTGGAAAAAAAACAAAAAAAGAGTTAAGCAAAGGAGTAAGGAAGGAAGAGGGGGCCTCTTCCTTCTCCCCCTTTCACCTCTGCCCCTAAAATCCATGTCCACAATCCTTGTTGTTGATGATGAGCTTTCCATGCGGGAGTTTTTGTCTATTCTCCTTGAGAAAGAAGGCCACCAGGTCTTTACTGCCGCCAATGGCCAGCGCGGCCTGGAGATGGCCGCAAATCACGAACTTGATCTTGTCATCACGGATATCCGCATGGGGGGCATGTCCGGCCTTGATCTCCTCAAGGAACTCAAAGATTCTTTCCCGGACCTGCCCGTTCTCATCATCACCGCCTTTGCCTCCCCTGAAGATGCGGTGACCGCCATGAAAAACGGCGCCTTTGACTACATAACCAAGCCGTTCAAGGTCGATGAGATCATCACCATTATCACCACGGCCCTGGGAGCCACAGGCAGTGCCGTGATCCCCACCCAGCTGCAAAGCCCCTCCCAGGACATCATCGGCCAGAGCCCGGAGATGCTGAAGATCTTCGACCTGATCAACCGTATCGCCCCCACCCAGGCCAATGTCCTTATTTACGGGGAATCAGGCACGGGCAAGGAACTGGTGGCCCAGGCCATCCATAACAACAGCAAGGCCGCCTCCCACCAGTTTGTGCCCATCACCTGCAATGCCATCCCGGAAACACTTTTTGAGAGTGAACTCTTTGGCCACGTCAAGGGGTCGTTTACCGGCGCCACCGCCAATACCATCGGTCTTTTCGGCCAGGCCAATAACGGTACCGCCTTTCTCGACGAGGTGGGGGAACTCACCCCCCTGACCCAGACCAAGCTGCTGCGCGTTCTGCAGGAACGTGAGTTTAAAAGGGTGGGTGACACCCAGATCACCAAGATCAATGTCCGGATCATTTCCGCCACCAACCGCGACCTGGAAGCTGAGGTGATGGAGGGCCGCTTTCGCGAAGACCTTTTCTATCGCCTGGCCGTGGTCCCCATCCGGATGCCGGCCCTGCGGGAAAGAAAGGGTGACGTGCCCCTGCTGGTGGATTTTTTCCTCAAGAAATACGCCGCCATCTTTGACAAAGAGGTCATGGAGCTCTCCTCCTACGCCATGGAGGTGCTCATGGACTATGATTATCCGGGCAATATCAGGGAGCTGGAAAACATCATCGAACGGGGAGTGGCCCTTTCCACCTCAAACATCATCCTGCCGGAAAGCCTTACCCTTTCCAGCCACCGCAAGAAGGCCGGCGCCAGCCAGCCCGCCCTGCCGGAGAAGCTGGTGGGGCTGCACAGTGAAGAGGAGCTTTTTGAGGAAGGCTTGGAAAAAATAGTCAGCCGTTTTGAGAAGAAGCTGCTCATCTGTGCCCTGGAAAAAACCCATTACTCTAAAATGCGGGCCGCAGATCTCCTCAAGATAAGTTTCCGTTCCTTCCGCTACAAGCTGCAGAAACACAATCTCTAATCATCCTCTCCCAAGGTCCCTGACCACCAACATGAAAAGAAAAGCGCCCCAGCTACCGGTTTGCCCCATTGACCCTCTGCATTACGAGGAGGATATCCAGCTGCGCAAACAGCTGCTCTGGGTCCTCTTCTTCAGGGTGGTGATTCTCAGCTTTCTCCTGGGCATCATCCTCTTTTTCCAGTATCAGGACACCGCCCATTATCAGGTGATCCCCCTCCATCTGGTGGGCATGTTCATCGGCGGGGTCTATCTCTTCACCATCGGCTCCGCCTTTCTGGTTAAGTACATCCCCTGCTCCAAGCCCTTTACCTACATCCAGATATCGCTGGACGTCCTGCTCACCTCTGTTCTGGTCTTCTTCAGCGGCGGCAGCCAATCCTTTCTCATCATCATCTACTTTTTTCCCATCATCTGCGGGGCAACCCTGCTCATGCGGCGCGGCGCCTTGTTCATGGCGGCCCAGGCCTCTCTGCTCTATGGGGCCATCCTATGGCTGGAGTTCTCGGGAAGCATGGCTGTCTATTTTCCTTCCAGCAATCTGGAGCAGTTCATGATGCTCCTGCCCATCTTCTCCATTGCCGGGCTTGCCTTTTTCCTCATCGCCTTACTCAGCTCCTTCATGGCTGAACGGCTGCAGCTCACCGAGACGGCCCTGTCGGCAACCATCCTTGACCGCGACCGGCTGGCCGTGCTCTACAAACAGATCCTTGCCGATATCACCACCGGCATCATCACCATAAACGGCGACAAAACAATCACCTCCTTCAACAGGGCTGCCGAAAAAATCAGCGGCTTTTCCGCCCAGGAGGTGGAGGGCCTCTCCCTGGCGGAGTTGATGCCGGAGATCATGGCCGATGGCAAGGGTGAAATCCGCCCTCTGGCGATACTCGAGCGTAAGGATGGTGAAAAGATTCCCGTGGGCTACTCCTGGACCCGGCTCAATATGCCCGGCGAGAAAGATCATTACCGGGTCTATACCATGCAGGACCTGAGCAAGATCAAGAAGATGGAATATCGGGTGCGGCAGGCCGAAAAAATGGCGGCCATCGGTAGAATGGCGGCGGGCATTGCCCATGAATTCCGCAATCCCCTGGCTGCCATGAGCGGTGCCGCCCAGATCCTGGAGAAGGAACTGACCGCAGATACCACCACCCAGGCCTTGATGAATATCATTATCAGAGAGAGCGACAGGCTGGAGGCCACCATCCATGGTTTCCTCAAATTCAGCCGGCCGGTGGAGCCCGTTATGGAATGGTTTCCCTTAAAGGAACTGACAGAAGAGGCCCTTACCATGGCGAGCCACGATCCCGCCTGGCATGAGGTGGAGATCGATCTGGCCATCCCGGTAACCATGGAGTGCTGGGCCGACGCCAACCAGATGCGGCAGGTGCTGATTAATCTCATCACCAACGCTGTCCATGCCCTGAGCAACACCACCAGGCCTTGTCTGACCATAACGGCTGCCGAAAAAACCGACCAGGGCCAGACCTGGCTGGTGCTGGATATTGCAGACAATGGCCCCGGCATGGCTGAGACCATCAGCAGCCAGATATTTGACCCCTTTTTCACCACCCGCGAAAGCGGCACCGGCCTCGGCCTCTCCATTGTCAATCAGATCATCGCCAGCCATGAAGGGCTGCTCACCGTCACCTCAGAAAGCTCCGGCACCTGCTTCACCATCTCCCTGCCCCTGCCCCAGGTCTCTTTTTAAAGGATCTGGCACGGACCTCTTCCTACATCACTGCGGGAGCGGAGCAAGGCGGCAGTCCAGAGGCGAAAAGTATCCTGATACAGGGGGGATCTTTTTTTTTCACCACAGAGACACAGAGACATTCTTTACAATACCCCCTTGAGGGATGCAGAGAGTATAAAGGCCCGAAATCTTTGTGCCTTTGTGTCTTTGTGTTGAACAGGAATCATGCATTACCTAGGCCATCTTATTTCGTGCAGGTGAAGACTTTTATCAGGTGCAAGATGCAAGGCCCAAGGTTCAAGGGAAAGACAAGGCAGATTGCGGGGCTGTGGCATCTACCGTGCCGGCGCATCTTTTCGCAACGACGCCCACCCCGCATTTCGACACACTCAACGCACCCCAAGACCCCTCCCGCGTACCTTGTACCTTGTACCTTGTACCTTGAACCTTAAATCTTGCCCCTTGAGCCTCCCCCTTGGGAAACAGCTTCCGCGACAGGGGCTAAAGCCGGGTGCCGGAGCCGAAAAACTCCCACTCAGATAGCGTTCTTTACCGGAATAAGTCGATGGGCCTCAAAGACGGTCAGGACCGATATATGGTCATTATGGACTTGATAGACGATGCGATAGTTGCCTTCGATAACCTCACGGACATCATCCCGGGAGAACTCAGGTACTTTCCGACCGGCCAAGGGAGCATGTACGGCATTTCGAGCCCTGGTCCGGAGACGGACAATCCAGTTATTCGCGGCGGTGGGATTATCCTCGGCAATATAACGCCGAATAGAAAGCAGGTCTCTGCTGGCCGTTTCAGACCATTTAAGCTTCATCAAGAGCCCTGTCCAGTTCTTCTTCGCTCAATACCCGGCCCTGTTCCACATCGCTCAACCCACTTTGGACGGCCTGGATAAATCGGCACTGTTCGGAAAGCTGGTCGAATTCAGCCGGGGAGATGAGCACCCCGGCAGCTCTGCCATTTTGCGTAATAATGATTGGCCTATGCGAACTTTGCACCCGTCGCAGCATCTTGGATGCCTGATTTTTAAAATCAGTCAAAGAGACAATGTTTTCTGAAACATGAATAGACTTCATATTCGACCCCCAATTAAAAATTAATATCACCTCTAATATAGGCCGTAATTAAGCTTGTGCAAGGGAGAAAATGGGTTCGGATAGCAATTTGTCCAGCAGGCCTTAGAAGAATTCCGGAGGAGACAACACACGAAATTACTGTTGTTTTCTTATGAAAATTGGGGAGGCTCCGGGGGGATGTGTGGCAACAGAGCAGCAACACCTTCTGGATTGCTTCATCTTAATCGCAATGACGTACCTTTTATCAGGTGCAAGATGCAAGGCCCAAGGTTCAAGGGGAAGACGCGGAAGTCCAGAGGGAAAAGTATCCTGACACAGGGGGAGATCCTTTTTTTCACCACAGAGGCACAGAGACATTCTTTACAATACCCCCTTGAGAGGTGCAGAGAGTATAAGGGCCCTAAATCTTTGTGCCTTCGTGTCTTTGTGTTGAACAGGAATCATGCATTACCTAGGATATCTTATTTTGTGCAGGTGAAGGGTGAGACGCAAAAAAGTGACAATCTGCAGTTTTTTTTGATTCCCCTGACACCTTGCCCCTTGCTTCTCCCATGAAGCGACATCTATTTTTTCACCACAAAGACACAGAGACACAGAGACACA
This sequence comes from Desulfobulbaceae bacterium, assembly GCA_024637145.1. GTDB lineage: Bacteria > Desulfobacterota > Desulfobulbia > Desulfobulbales > SURF-16 > BM506. Next base: position 52,014 of record JAGXFQ010000021.1, on the reverse strand, counting down.
GAGACATTATTTCCAATACCCCCTTGAGGGGTGCAAAGAGCATAAAGGCCCGAAATCTTTGTGCCTTCGTGTCTTTGTGTTGAACAGGAACCATGCATTACCTAGGACATCTTATTTTGTGCAGATGAAGGGTGACGCGACGCGGCAGTCCAGAGGTTTTTGACTCCGGGGCCCCCGCTATTTCCTGGATTGCCGCACTTCGTTCGCAATGACGGCACGTTATAATGACAGCACATTGGATTACCGCGCGACCTTCCCAATGCCTGCCCTGAACTTGTCTAAGAGGCGGTCTCTTTCAGTGGCCGATAAGGGCGGCAATGCTCAGGCCGCAATAGAGGAGAAGCCAACAGCCGCAATAGTAGGTGGCCCGTTGCCGGCGGCCCTCATCACCATGGAGGAGGATCAGGGCGAAGACAAAGATGAGGGGAAAGACAATGCCGGCCCAGAAGGGGGGCATATAGCGGAGTATCTCCTGCAGCCCCAAAAAGAACCAGGGCCCTGGCCGGTGAAAGACGCCCAGGGCTTCCGGCTCCATGGGCGCCTGCCAGAGCAGTGAAAAGAGCAGGAGAAAAGAGATAAAGAGCAGATGCTCTTTGAGATGGGCCCGGTATTTACGGACATGGTCCCAGCAGAGAACACCCCATACCACCCCCAGGCCGATGAGATGATTGGCATAGACCCTTTTCAGGCCGTCCTCGACAATGGCAAAAAAGAGGCTGTTCAAAAACGAGCCGAGCAGGGGAATGGCAAGCAGGATATTTTCAGCAATAATCCCGGCATTTTCACCGGTGGCATCCCCCCGTAAGACATAGCCGCCAAAAAGCAGCAGCAAGGCCACGGGCAGACTGATTACCAGGGGCAGCCACCGGCCAAAGGAGAGCCGGAGATAACTTTTATCAAGTAAAACCGCCAGGAAATGGCCCAGACAAAGCAGGAAGAAAATCTGACTGCTATAAAAATGGAGGCTGCGCCAGAAATCGCCAAAGGGCACCAGCAGATCAATGGCACTGACCGAAAAAAAAGGCGCGGCCGGATCATACTGCAGGGCAACAACCACCCCTGAGACCACGGAAAAATAGAGGGCAACCAGACAAAACTCCCCCCATTTCACAGCAGTCAATCGTGTTAACAAATTCTGGAGATAAGACATTATAGATACATAGAGGTCACTTCATTTTCACCACAGAGGCACAGAGGCACAAAGAAGAACAAAAAAAAAACCTCTGTGTCTTTGTGCCTCTGTGGTCAACAAAAAAAGCTTTCTGGGAATACGTAAACTGTTCATTTACACTGTCACCATGTAGCCCTTCCCTTCAGCCAGGGGTTCCACTTTGAAAACGGGCAGGTCTTTCTGGGCCGGGCCGGCCAGCCTTTTGCCCTGGGGGGAGAATCTGGATTGATGGCAGGGACAGATGAACTGTTTCTCTTCCTGGCTGAAGTTGAGGCGGCAGCCCAGATGGGTACAGGTCCGCGACACAGCCCACGCCTTGTCCGCGGTGACAAAAAGGGCAAATTCAGGATCAAGATGGACATCCCCGACCAGAAGTCTTTTTTCCACCTTGATAAAACGGGGTTTAGGGGGGACATGGAAGCGGACAAAACGCCAGAGCGGATAGCAGAGGATAATCCCGGCAGCCAGCTTCAGCCAGCCCCACCAGGAGCTGAGAAAGCGGCGGCGCCCTGCGAGCTCCCTGGCCTCAGGAGTCATGACCGCTCCGCAGCAGGCGAACAAAGGAATCGCGCATGCCGCGGGTTCCCGAGACCGGATCAACCCTGCCGCGGCTCATCAGGCCGGAATCCGAGACGCCGCGCAGATAGGCATCTTGGATAAAGGGGGAACGGTTGCCAAAGCCGTGGCTCATATAACAGCAATCTTCTCTGATGCCCGGCGTCACCTTGACCTTGAGCCGCTGCAGGGAGCGGAAGCCATCTCTGTTCTCCAGACGCACTTCTTCACCGTCAACAATACCCAGGGGTTCGGCAACAGAGGGGGCCAGCCACAGTTCATTTTCCGGCACCTCATGATTGAGCCAGGTGAAACCTGCCGTCCGGGTCAGGGAATGGGCCGGGCAGCGGCCGTAGAGCAGGCGTAAATAACCCTCCGGGGCCTGGTCCGGCGCCACATAGAGCGGCAGAGGGGAGAAGCCGTTATGGGCCAGCCAGGCGGAATAAAATTCGATTTTTCCGGACGGCGTCGGCAAGGTCAGGCCCCGAGCAGAAGTGTCGGGCGGCACCAGCACCGCCTCAGGCCCAGTGGCTGCATCCGCCTCCAGGGGCGTCCGGCTCTTGGCCTCCTTGTTTTGCAGCAGGAGGCCGCCGGCCTTCTGCAGGGCGGCCAGGGACGTGCCCTGCTCCGCCAGGGACATCTCCAGATAGTGTCTGATATCCCGGGCCGCAAACAATCTTCCCTGGCCGCAGCCTTCCGCGATATTTTTGACGATCTCATAGGGATCGCGGCATTCATGGCCGGGGGCTGCCACCGGAAAACGGCAGCCCGTCATGGTCTGCTCGCCGATATCCCAGGAGTGCAGGGCATCCAGGCGCTCCAGAAAGGCGGCCTCGGGCAGAATGATATCGGCATAGAGGGTTGCCTCTGAAGGCAGCACGTCACAGGCGAAAATAAAGTCGGCATCCTTGAGAGCGACCATGGTCTTATAGGGCGCCATTTCCGCCTGCAGGGGGTTTTGCCCCCAGAGGGCGGTGACCTTGATCTTGCCGCTGCCTATCTGGTTGATCAGGGGGGCAAAGGAGAGCGGCTGGCGCTGGCCGGCAAAGTCAAAGGCCGGTAAAGAAGGGGAAGGCCGGCTGCCCAGCAGGGCCGTAAGAATTGCCTGGGCCCGCACCCGGTCCACATCCGTGCCGTACCAGCTGAGATGGCCGCCGGGCATAATGACGGTGCGCGGGGCCGCCGCCACCATGGTTTCCACGGCCCGCCGGATCTTCTCGGCCGGAATGTCGGTAATCTCGGCGGTCTTGGTCAGGGTATAGGGGGCAACCGCCTCCCATAACTCCTCCATACCCACCACCTGCGCCGCCAAGAAAGGATCATAGAGGCCCTGGGCCAGGATGTGGTGCATCCAACCCAGCAGCAGGGCGGTATCCGTGCCCGGCCTGATGGCCAGATAGTGATCCGCCTTGGCCGCCATGGCGGAAAATCTGGGGTCAACCACCACCAGTTCCGAGCCCCGATTGAGGAAATCGCAGACCTGCTTGAGCTGGGAGACCTGATTATTCTCCCCGACATGACAGCCCATGAGGAGCAGGCAATCGGCCTGATCCAGCTCGGGCACAAAAGCGGGGTCAGGGACCTGGCCGAAAACCGTGCCATAGCCAAGTTCCCGGATGGCGGCCGAATGGCTTCTGGAGGCATCGTAGATATGGGGAGAGGAGAGCCCCTCATAGAGTTGGCGGATAAAAGTGGCGGAGCTGCTGCCGCACAACAGGGCCAGAGATTCCGGCCCAAAATCGGCATGGGCCTTTTTGATCCGGCCGCTGATTTCGGCCAGGGCCTCATACCAGGTGATTCTTTTCCAGACCCCTTTGCCCCGGGGCCCCACCCGCTTCAGGGGATATTTAAGACGATCAGGATCAGCAAGGAGCTGTACCGCTGCCATGCCCCGGGCGCAGAGGGTGTTGCCATGGATGGGGCTCACCGGATTGCCGGTGAGGCGGAGATGGCCGTTGCGGTGGCGTACGGCCAGCATGGGACAACTGGCCTTGCACATCCCGCAGATGGTGGGAATCTGGGCACCACTCCGGTCGGCCGGCATCCCAGGGGCTGCCTTGGCCACAGCGGGGCCGGTCTGGGGAAAGGTGAGGGCCAGGGCAGAGAGAGAGCCGGCCTTCAGCAATGTGCGGCGGCTCAATTTCACCTGCCACCTCCGGCCAGGGCCACCACGCTGTCAAATATGGCCATGGCGGTCTCTTCCTTGCTGAGCAGGGGCAGTTCCTGCACCGCCCCCTCCCGGGTGAGGATGGTGACCTGATTGGTGTCGGCCTGAAAGCCGGTGCTCTCACCCTGTATGTCATTAATTACAATCATATCGAGATTCTTGGCCGCCAGTTTCTCTTTGCCCGCAGCCAGATGCCCCTGGCTTTCCGCGGCAAATCCCACCAGGATCTGGCCCTGCTTCCTGGTACCCAGGGTGTGGAGGATATCCTCATTGGCGGCCAGTTCCAGGAACAGGTCAGCGCCCTTCTTTTTGAGTTTGACGGGGGCACAGCGGGCTGGTCTAAAATCGGAAACCGCAGCGCATTTAACCACAATATCCACCTCCGCAAAACGCTCCAGCACCGCCTCATACATCTCCCGGGCGGTACGAACCGACACCAGCTCCAGGCCGGGGGGCGGCTCCAGACCACAGGGGCCGCTCACCAGAACCACCTGGCCGCCCCGGCGCAGAGCCGCCCGGGCCAGGGCGTATCCCATCTTGCCGGAGGAGCGGTTACTCAGATAGCGCACCGGATCAAGGGGCTCTTCGGTGGGGCCCGCCGTGATCAGCAGGCGTTTGCCGGCCAGATCCTGGGGGGTAAAGACCTTCTCCACGGCGCTTACCATGACAGCCAGCTCAGGCAGGCGCCCCGGCCCCTCCTCCTTACAGGCCATGGGGCCGGAATCAGGGGGCACCACCTGATAGCCGAAGGCGCTGATCTTCTCCAGATTGGCCTGGGTGGCTGGATGGGTGAACATCCTGCTGTTCATGGCCGGACAGACCAGGACCGGACAATCGGCCGCCAGGACCAGGGTGCTGAGGAGATCATCAGCCAGGCCGCCGGCAAAACGGGCAATGGTCTGGGCGGTTGCCGGGGCCACCAGAATCAGATCGTGATCACGGCCGAGATTGATATGGGGGATGGTGTGGGCATCCTGCGCGTCGAACATGGGACCGTACACCCTGGCTGCTGACAGGGCGGCAAAGGTGAGGGGGGAGACAAAACGGGCCCCGCCACTGGTGAGAACCACGGTCACCTCGGCGCCGAGTTTGCGCAGGTGGCGGGTGAGATCACAGGCCTTGTAGGCCGCAATGGAGCCACAAACCCCCAGAAGTATCTTTTTGCCCGAGAGGGTATGCGCCGCCATCATAACCCTTTAGTTGGAGAAATCACTCTTGGCGTTGCCGATCACATCGGAAACAAAAATATCAACATAGGTTTTGAAATTACTTTCCGTTATCTTGATGATACAGGTCCGTCCTTCCCTGGAATAGGCCTGCAGCATTCTGCCGCTGACACTGCTGTACACCTTTTTCCACTTGTTTTTCGGCATGGTATTGATAAAGAACTCGGCCAGGGACTCGATCTCCAATTTACCGTAATAGCGCAGATGACCGCCTATGAAGGAATCGGTATCGACAAAAAAGCTTTCCTTTTTATCCAGTTCAAGACCATAGGGCAGAAGAATCTGGCGATATGAATAGTGGTAGAAGGGCTGGCTGGTCTCTTCAGGAGAGAGCGGCTGGGCGGCAAGGGCCCCCTCATCAGAGGATGATCCCAGGCCGGCAACACAACCACTTACCCCAAGAGACAAAAACAGGGCGAGAAAAAATGTCAGACCGGTAGCATGTAGATGTTTCATAACAGGGCCTCCTAAAGGGTTTTTAAGATAAAATGGTTGAGATCTTTACGGTTTGATTTCTGATCATAATGGGCCGGATGGCCCAGGGCCACCACTGCCGCCAGCTCATATCTGTCGCTCATATCAAGAATCTGGCAGACCTGCTCCTTCTTTTTGAGGATCTGACCCAGCCAGACCCCGCCCAGGGAGAGGGCTTCCGCGGCAAGCAGCATGTTCTGAATGCAGGCACCGGCAGACTGCTGATCCTTGACAGGATCATAGACCACCTCGGAATCTAGAAAAACCGCGATCAGGGCCTGGGCACCCAGGACAATATGGCTGTAATGGGTGGTGGCGCTCAGTTCTTCTCTGATTTTAGCATCGGTAATAATCACGAACCGCCACGGCTGATTATTGAGACCTGACGGCGCCCAGATGCCGGCTCTGACAATCTCCTGCAGGTCATCGCCGGCAATGGCTTTGTCCGTGAACTCCCGGCGGCTCCGCCTTTCATGAATCGCCTTTATTATTTTATTTGCCATGGTAACCTTCCTGAAAAAAAAAGGGGGGGGGGGGCAATGTCCGATTCTTTTTTGGGCCAACCTGCTGCTCTTTTTTACTGCGCTGGTGGGCATACATAAACTAGTTGCCTCACCGTGGTTTGTCAATTAATTTACCTGGCGGTGACCAGGCCCTGCCCCTTCTTTTTTTTCAAAACAGAACGGGGCAGCAAGCCCTGGCCGCAGACAGATGATAGTCCGAAAGGGGCCCCATGCCCTTCACCTCAAGGTACCGAGAAACCGTGTCAAAAAAGAAAGAGCGAAGAGCCCTGCCCGGCTTGAACCCGGGATTACAACTGGTGGACAGCCATTGCCATCTGGACATGAGCGCCTATGGTGAGGAGTACCCGGAGGTGCTGGCCAGGGCAGAGCGGGCCGGGGTGAAGACCATTTTCACCATCGGCATTGACCTGGAGAGCTCCAGGGCCGCAGCGGCGCTGGCAGCCCGCCATGACCACGTCTACGCCAGCGTCGGCATCCATCCCCACCATGCCGCTTCGGCAGATGCTGAGGCCTATGCCGCCCTGGCCGAACTGACAAAGCAGCCCAAGGTGATCGGCTACGGCGAAATCGGCCTTGACCTGTGCAAGGATTATGCGCCCCTGGCTGTGCAGATCGCCGCCTTCAGCCAGCAGCTTGAGGTGGCCAAAAAAGTGGCGCTGCCGGTTATCATCCATGACCGGGATGCCCATGAGACGATTCTGGAGATCTTGCAGGACAGCGGCCCCTTCCCGGCCGGCGCCCTTATCCACTGTTTTTCCGGCGACAAGGAGGTGGCGCGCAGATTTCTTGATCTGGGTTGTTATCTCTCCATTCCAGGGGTGGTCACCTTTAAAAAGGCAAGCGAGCTCCAGGAGGCCGCCGCCTTCATCCCCTTAGAGAGGATGGTAGTGGAAACCGACGGACCCTTTCTGGCCCCTGAGCCGTGGCGCGGCAAAAGAAATGAGCCGGCCTATGCCCTCTACACGGCGGAAAAAATAGCCCAGCTCAAGGGGATCTCCCTGGACGAGGTTGCCCGCCAGACCAGCAAGAACATTGCCACCCTCTTCAAGATCAACCTCTAAAGCGGCTTACCCCCATGATCAAAGAAAACCTCGCTGCCATCTATGAGCGAATCAATAAGGCGGCGGCCCAGGCCGGGCGCCAGGCCGATGAAATAACCCTCATTGCGGTCTCCAAACGGCAGCCCCTGGCAATGATTGCCGAGGCCATTGCCGCCGGCCAGCTTGATTTCGGGGAAAATTATCTTCAGGAGGCCACGGAGAAAATAAAGGCCCTGGGCCACCAGGCCCGCTTTCATTTCATCGGCACCCTGCAGTCAAACAAGGCCAAAGATGCCGCCACCCTGTGCGCCATGATCCATACCGTCGACCGCCTGAAGCTGGCCAGGGAACTGAATAAACATGCCAAGGCCGCCAACAGGACCTTAGCCATTCTTATCCAGGTAAATGTGGGCCGGGAAGAGCAGAAGGGGGGCGTGCTGCCGGAAGATGCCGAGGAATTAATCAGGCAGATGCAGGAGTTTTGCCACCTGGAGATCCAGGGCCTGATGACCATGCCCCCTTACCGGGCCGACCCAGAAGAGGTGCGCCCCTATTTTGCCGAGCTGCGCAAACTGGGTGAGGAGTTGCAGCACAAGGGGCTGATCGCCGTCCACTGCCCCCTGCAGCTCTCCATGGGCATGTCCGGCGATTTTGAGGTCGCCATTGCCGAAGGCGCCACCCTGGTCCGGGTGGGCACAGCCATCTTCGGGACGCGTTGATGCCAAGAGCCAAGCCCTTGCTTGGCCGCACTCGAAAAAATTGACTCTTACGGCCGAACAACTTGGCCGGCCGGCAACAGCGGGTCTCAGCGCGCCCCTCCTTACTCAGGGAGACGGCGCAGGTCAACCGGCAATGACACCACAAATTCACTGCCACCCTGCTCACCACTACTCAACAACCTTATTTGCCCCTTGTGTTTTTCAACAAGACTGTAGGAGATACTCAGCCCCAAGCCGGTGCCAGTCCCTACTTTTTTGGTGGTAAAAAATGGTTCAAATATCCGGGCTCGTATCTTTTCAGGAACACCGGTGCCATTATCACGGATAGAGATGAAAATATGGCCATCATCATTCCATGTCCTCACCAAGACCTTGCCCTGTTCGTTGGAAGGGACTGACTGAACGGCATTGATGAGCAGATTCATAAAAACCTGGGCTAAAAAATCTGGCTGGCAAAAGATGTGATGGCTGCTTGCCCCGAAATCCTTGCTTATGTCAACATGCTCATGAGCCACCAGGGCAAGATTTGTCGCCAAAATCTCATGGAGATCATAAGGGATAAACTCTTCGCCTTTTTTATGAGAAAAAACTTTTAAATTTTGAACAATGGCACTGGTACGCCTGGCTCCTTCCTCGACATTCGCAAAGAGCGTCTCAATATTGGCAAGGAGATCATTGATATCTGCCACATCTTTTTGCGATCTTTCCCTTTTTAACAACTGAGAATTTTTGGCGAACAACTCCCGTAATCCCACCTGCAGCATTCTAACATTGCGCTTGAGAGACGGCGTGGCGCCGGTGATAAAATTAACCGTGTTGTTGAGCTCATGGGCCACGCCCGCAACCAGTTGCCCCAAAGACGTCATCTTATCGGTGTAGATCAATTTCTCCTGGGTCTCTTTCAGTCTCGCCTCGGTCTCCACCCTTTCGCTGATATCGCGAATGATGGAAAGAACTGTGGGCCTAGCGTCAAATTCAAAGAGATGATCATGGATCTCCACGGTAATAATCCGGCTATCATTGCGGGCGACCTGAATCGTAAAAACCGCCGAGCCTTTGGCCTTGAGTTCCTCGATCACCTTGGCGATTTTCGACCACTCATGCTCCATCACCATGTCTACGGGGGAGCGTCGCAACATTTCACCCCGAGAATAACCAAAAATTCGGCAGGCCGAGTCGTTGACCTCGATAAAAGAACCAGGCTTGCCGTCCGGCATGGGATGATAAACGGTAAGGCCATCATAGGCCTTGTTGAAGAGAAACTGATAGCGTTCAACACTGGCAGCCAGGGATTGCTGGGAATCCTTCATGGCGCTCATGTCCCGGAAGAAACCGACAACCACCTTCTTATTGTCATAAACAAAGGTACTGGAGAAAATCTCAACCGGGACCTCTTCACCATCTTTCCGCTGGACACACATATCCTTTGCAAACCTGCGGCCAGCAGCAACACTTTCTTGAAAAGTCTGGGAGTATTGTTCTTGAGTTGCCGGAGGATGCAACTGGGTTTGATGCATACCAATGATCTCATCCCGACTATAGCCGAGAAGATCCACAGCATATTGATTAGCCTCGACAATCAGGCCTGATTCAGGATCTGCCATCAAAATCGCATCGGGTGAACTAGCAAGCAATACCTGCCAGATATCATCCCTTTGCTGGAGAGTCTCTATCTCCTGTAACAAACCATTGATCTGCTCTTGGAGCTCTTTAATCTTTTGTGAATTGTTGACCCTGGCCATCATCCTGATCCTAAAAAATTATCGGCAAGACCCTCTCTCATTTCCACGCCAGAACAGTCCACCGAGGACAAGTTTCTTATGAAATTTTTTTTATACACCCTCACCACCGGGAATGACCCGCTGCCAGAGAGCCGTCATGACATTGCCTTCAAACTAAGACGCCTTCTTCTGCCAGCTCTTATTATTTTGCCGCGGCACCAGTTCCGCCTGTTTTTTCTGATAGGTGAGGCCGGCCGACCCGAGAATGGCCGCCACCCCTCTGCTGAAGCTGGCGCTGGGCATGATGGTGAGATCCTTCTGGATCTCGATATCCGCCTCGCCGCGATCCGGGAAATGGAGGGTGAGCGAAACCGGGCAGGGGCCATGATGTTTATGGATCACGGTCTTGAGCTCTTCAATCTGCTGGCGGCTGATCTTCTCGGCATGCAGGAAAATACGGGCACCGGTGGTGTAGCGCTCCAAGGCGTCCGCCAGACTGAACACTTCATCCGCCAAGATCTTGGCTCCCCCCTCCTCCTCTTTTTGCACCTGGCCCTGGATGACCAGGGGCTCATCTGAGCTCAAGAGATGGGAGCAGTGGGCGTAAGCCGTGGGAAAGACAACCACCTCCACCTCGCCGGTGACATCTTCCAGGGTGAGAAAGGCCATGGCATCGCCCTTTTTGCTCTTATGGTTCTTCAGGGTCTTGATCAGCCCCCCCACCCTGGCGGCCGAGCCATCGCTCTTGGCGGCGAGATCGATAATGGCGCACTCCGTGGCATTGGCCATCTCCTCCCTGACATTGTCCAGGGGATGGCCGGTGATGTAAAAGCCCACGGTCTCCTTCTCAAAGGCCAGGCGCTGGCGATCATCCCACTCCGGGATATCGGGCAGGGGGATATCCGTGGCCTTCTGGGTGGTGCCGCCGGCCATGGCGGAAAAAAGCGAGATCTGACCGCTCTCCCGATCGCGCTGGGCCGCCTGGGCCTGTTCCATGGCCTGATCCAGAATGGCATATATCTGCGCCCTTCTGCCGCCCAGAGTGTCAAAGGCGCCGGCCTTGATCAGACTCTCTATCACCCTCTTATTAACCTTGCGCGAATCCACCCGGGTACAGAAATCACCCAGAGATTTATAAAAACCGCCACTTTTGCGCACCTCAATGATGGAGTCCAGAGCAGCCCCGCCGACATTTTTCACTGCGGCCAGGCCAAAACGGATATCCCCCTTGATGACGGTGAAATCATGATCACTCTCATTGATGTCCGAGGGCAAAACGGCAATGCCATGATCCTGACTCTCCTGGATGTAGCGCACCACCTTGTCGGTATTATTGACGTCGCAGGAGAGCAGCGCCGCCATGAACTCGGCCGGATAATGGGCCTTCAGGTAGGCGGTCTGATAGGAGATATAGGCATAGGCCGCCGAATGGGACTTATTGAAACCATAGCCGGCAAACTTGGCCATCAGATCAAAGACATATTCCGCCTTCTTGAGATCAACCCCCAGCTTCTTGGCGCCGGCCATGAACTTGACGCGCTCCGCCTCCATGACGGCGGCAATCTTCTTGCCCATGGCCCGCCGCAGATTATCGGCATCGCCCAGGGAATAATCGGCCAGGACATTGGCGATCTTCATCACCTGCTCCTGGTAGACGATGACCCCGTAGGTCTCCTTGAGGATGGGCTCCAGCTGCGGCAGAGGGTAGGAGGCCACCATGCGGCCATGCTTGGTGTTGACGAAGTCATCCACCATGCCGCTCTCCAGGGGGCCGGGCCGGTAGAGGGCCACCAAGGCGATGAGGTCGGAAAACTGCTCGGGCTTCATCTTCATCAAGAGCTGGCGCATGCCTGAGCTTTCCAGCTGGAAGACGCCCAGGGCATCACCCCGCACCAGCAGATCATAGGTCTTCTGGTCATCCATGGGGATCTGGGAGATATCCAGCTCAATATCCCGACCTTTTTTGATGATCTTCAGGGCCCGGTCAATAACGGTGAGGGTCTTGAGACCGAGAAAGTCGAATTTTATCAAGCCGGTCTTCTCGGTGTACTTCATGTCATACTGGGTGAGCACCTCGCCCTTGGGGCCCTTGCACACCGGCAGATACTCCACCATGGGTTCCGGCGAGATCACCACCCCGGCGGCGTGGATGGAGGTGTGGCGCTGCAGACCCTCCAGGGTCATGCCCACCTCAAGGAGCTGCTTGACCTGGTTGTCATGGGTATAGAGATCCTTCAGGCGCGGCTCGTCCAGCAGGGCCTTTTTCAGGGTCATCTTCAACTCGTCAGGGATGAGCTTGGCCACCCGGTCCACGTCCGAAAAGGTCATGCCCAGGGCCCGGCCCACATCGCGGATGACGCCCTTGGCCTTCATGGACCCATAGGTGATAATCTGGCAGACATGGGCATCACCGCCATACTTGCCATGGACATATTTGATCACCTCGCCCCGCCGTTCCTGACAGAAATCCACATCAAAATCGGGCATGGACTGGCGCTCCACATTGAGAAAGCGCTCAAAGATGAGGCCGTACTTGATGGGGTCGATGTCGGTGATGCCCATGGCATAGGCCACCAGGGAGCCGGCCCCGGAGCCGCGGCCCGGGCCCACCGGGATATCCTGGTCCTTGGCCCAGTTGATGAAGTCGGCCACAATGAGGAAATAGCCGGGAAAACCCATGGTCTTGATAATGCCCAGTTCCATGTCCAGACGGCTGCGATAGGTCTCCTCAAGCTCCGGCGTGATCTCTTCCTTGGCCTGGATGGCGGCAAAGCGCTTCTTAAAGCCCTGGCGGCTCAGGTCATCAAAGAGAGAATCGAGGCTCTCCCCTTCCGGCACCGCGAAATTGGGGAAATAATTATTACCGAATTCAATCTCCAGATTGCATCTTTCAGCAATCTTCACCGTGTTTTCCAGGGCCTCAGGGCAATAGGCGAAGGCGTGGCGCATCTCGTCCGGGGTCTTGAAATAGAGTTCATCCGTGGAAAAACGGAAACGATTGGCGTCCTGGAGGGTTTTGCCGGTCTGGATGCAGAGCAGTAACTCGTGGGCCGCGGCCTCCTGTCGATTGAGGTAATGGCAGTCGTTGGTGGCCACCAGGGGGATATCAAGCTCCCGGGCCAGCTGCATGAGGCCCTGGTTAACCACGGTCTGCTCGGGGATATCGTTTTCCTGCATCTCGAAATAGAGGCGATCCCCGAAGATGGCCTTCAACTCCAGGGCCTTTTGCCGGGCCATGGCCATATTCTTTTCCTTGGCTATGCAGTGGGGAATCTCGCCATGCAGACAGGCGGTGAGGGCAATGAGGCCCTCGCTGTGGAGGGCCAGGATCTCCTTGTCGATGCGGGGCTTGTAGTGAAAACCCTCAAGCTGGGCCAGGGAGGCCAACTTGAGGAGATTCTTATAGCCGGCATGATTCATGGCCAGCAGGACGATATGAAAAGCGGCCCGGCCGGCGCTCTTGGCCTTTTTTTCAAACCGGGAATCAGGGGCGATATAAAACTCACAGCCGACAATGGGCTTCAAGCCCTTGGCCTTGGCCTGGACATAGAACTCCAGGGCCCCGTACATGGCGCCGTGATCGGTGATGGTCACCGCCTCCATGCCATAGGCCTTACACTTGTCAAAGAGATCCGGCAGCCGGATAGCCCCGTCAAGGAGACTGTACTGGGTATGGACGTGGAGATGAACGAAATTGGCCGGGGCCACGTGCTGTTCTTGCATTATTTTTATCGTTTCAGAATGGGTTTGTGAAAGGGGGAGAAAGGAAAATATTTTAACAAAAGCAAAGATGACGACATACTCTTTTTTGACGCGCTGCGCCTGGTACTCCGTAAAACTTAAGTGTACGTGTAGAATTTCGTTATTGCATTCGAACCACAAAGACACGAAGGCACAAAGAAAAACATAAAAACAAGAAGATCTTCGTGTTTTTATGCCTTTGTGGTTAAAGGCAGAGTTGCATAAATATACGAAACTTTAAGCGATATACTGCACTAGTGCGAAAAAGCAAAATTTCCCGGCCAGCAACCAGGAGATTACCCCTCCGGCAGGAGCTGGGGCAGAAAACCGACCTTATCCATAAAATGGAAGCCTCTCTCCATGCCGCCGGCAAGGTGGGGCTCCAAGGTCACCAGGGGTTTGAGTTTTTCCCTTTCCAGGTAGGCGAAAAATTCCTGAAAATCAAAGATCCCTTCCCCCAGGGCAAGATGGAGGTCCTGCTCACCGTCATTATCATGGAGGTGCACCTGCCCCAGCCAGGCCGACATCTCCGGCAACCAATCCTGCCAGCGGCTCTTGGCAAAGGCCATGACATGGCCGACATCCAGGCAAAAACGGGCCTGGGGAGAGTCGAGAGCGGCCAGGATACGTTTGAGCTGGTGGGGGCCCTGTTCGTAGGTGTTTTCCAGCATCAAGGGGGTGTGGCGGCGGCTGGAAAATTCCACTAACTGCTGCCAGGCCTCCAGGGAGTATTTAAACCACTCCGCCTCCTTATAGCCATGCTTGTTGGCCTCAAAACCAAGATGACAGACCACCGAGGCGGGCCTGAAAATATCGATGAGATCAAAGGCCTTCTGCAGCTTATAGCGGCTCAGCTGCCGGATATAGGGATCAAGGCTGCCGGGGTAGAGTTCAAAGAAAGGGGCGTGCAGGGTGCAGCGGAGACCGGCCCGGTGCAGGGTCTGGGCAACCAGGGCGAAATCCTCTTCCTTCTCATCATACAACACCGTGCCTTCCAAACCAATCTCCGGCTGGATCCCCTGGGCAACAATGGCGGCCAGATCCTGCTTAAGACGGTAAAAAGGCACAGAGACGAAGCTCCGTTTTTTAAGCTCTGCAAAAGGCATGGTTTGCAAGGAGTCAGAATGAGAATGGGGAAACACGAAGTTCACGGAAGCAGACGCTGTTTTGCCTTAATCCTGCTCTTCACCCTCAAGGGGCCTGGCCTCGTCAATGAGCATAACAGGGATATCATCCTTGATGGCATAGACGAGTTTGCAGGCCGGGCAGATGAGGCCGTCACCCTGGGGAGTGAGAGAAACCGGCCCTTTACATTGGGGACAGGCCAGGATATCAAGAAGTTCTTTTTTGAGCACGGGGATGGTCTCCTGGAAAAAGAGAAAAAGACGCCACAGCGAGGGGCTAATTCCTCTGCTGCGGGGGGCTGTAACAGGATGGGGCCTTGAAAAAAATTGGCCGCTTACTTGGCCGGGCTAGCTATAAATAAAAACATAGGTGTCGTTGTTGATACTGATCCGGAAGCGGCCGCCATGGTTTTTGCCATAGATTTCCCAGGCCGGGCCGGCCGCCAACTCGCACTGACAACAGGAGGGTGAAAACTTGCCGGTGGTCTTGTCAAACCAGGAGATGAGCATGGGATCTTCATCATGACGGTTGGCAATGGCATAGGCCAGATCACGGGCCAGATCCCAGTTCAGCCCGACCCCGTCAACAAGAAGGGCTACCGGGGCCATAGCCGCTGCGGTTAAGGGAATGTTTTCGGCCATCATTGCTCCTCCTCTGCTGGCGAGGGGACGCCCGTCTGGGTCCCCGCAAGATCTTCTCCAAAGTACACGGTGAGGAAGTTTTTTTAAAGCCGCTTCCCACATCTCTCTTCTTTTTTTTATCACCACTCTGCGGCAATCATGCCCACCTCCTTCGTCACGGCGAGGAGTACCGCGACGCGGCAGTCCAGAGGCGAAAGGTATCCTGACACAGGGGGAGATCCTTTTTTTCACCACAAAGACACAGAGACACAAAAACACAGAGACATTCTTTACAATATCCCCTTGAGGGGTGCAAAGAGCATAAAGGTCCTAAATCTTTGTGCCTTTGTGCCTTTGTGTTGAACAGGAATCATGCAATTACATAGGACATCTTATTTTGTGCAGGTGAAGGGTGAGACGCAAAAGAGTGACAATCTGCTGTTTTTTTTGATTCCCCTGACACCTTTCACCCCCGGCTTGTCCATAAAAAAAAAGAGGGGTGACAGCTGAGCCGCCACCCCTCCCGGGATTAGTTTTATGTCACCGGGCCGGCAGCTTGGCCGACCCGGGTAAAGGGTTGATCAGAACCTATTCCGAGACCTCACATTCGGTCCCATCACACTCGACATTGGCCACCAGATAACGGCTCTTAAAACCGGCATTGCGCAGTTCGGTGGCGGCCATTTCAGCCCGGGCACCGGTGGTGCAATGGACGAGCAGCTCCTTATCCTTGGGCAGGGATTCCAGCTGGTTCTGGATCTCGTCCAGGGGGATTTGGCGGGCATTGGCGAATTTGCCGGTAGCGGCCTCATCCTTACTCCGGACATCGATAATCAATGTATCATCAGCACCCTCAACGGCCTTCAGGAACTCGGCAATGCTGATCTCATGCTTGCCCAGCACCCGCTTCCAGACGATTTCTTCCGGGCTGACACCGGTCTCAACAGGTCCGCCTGCCTTTTTCCAGGCGGCAAAATCCATGCCGGCCAGGGAACTTTTCGTGTAACCCCAGCCCTTGATAATTTTATAGGCCTTCTTGGCATCGTCACCATTGCCATAGACCACTATGGGAGCCGCCATGCTGGAGGGGAAATCATACTCGGCATACTCAATATCCGCCATGGGGATATTATGGGCCCGGGGAATATGACCCGCCTCGTATTCCTTGCTGGAACGCAGGTCCACCAGCACGATATTCCCTTTCTTGACAAATTCATCACTTGCCACCACATGGTTCCCGGCCTTTTTCCAGCCCGGAACACCGGCAAGCATTACCTTAATATTGGTATATCCCAATTTGACCGCCAGACCGGCGGAAGATGTTGACATACCTCAGGTGGGACCTCCACAGTAAAAAACAAGCTGGATATCCTTATCAGCGGGCAGCAGTTCTGCTCCCTTTTTCTTCATGGCCTCAACAGGGATATTGATGGAACCGGGAACAGTTCCTTCGTGGAAGCGAGAGGATGGCCTGGAGTCCACCAGAACATATTTCTGGCCTGAGCCCATAAGGGCTAACAGTTCAGCAGGCTTCATCTCTGAGGTGCCCTTGGGCATTTTGGCCAGTTTCGGTTTGATCACCGTGGCCAGGCGATCTTTGCCCGTGCCGGTGAATTCAATGATGGCGGCATGTCCCTTAACGGCGTGCTCAATGCCCTTGGTGTTGTCGTCGAACTTGAGCATCACGGTCTTGGCCTTATCACCTTTGCCGACTTTCAGGGAAATACTCTTGGCCTTATTGGAGAGGCCGACAACTTCTCCCTTGAAGACGTTGTCGTTTTTCGTGGCCTCCGTCTTTATTGCTGGTGCGGCGTGGTCTGTGGCGTACACCAGCTCATACTGAGCGCCGCAGGTGGCAAATAATGCCGCCCCGCAGGCCAGGGGGAGCAGGCGCTTTAAGATTTTATGCTTCATGGCAACTCCTTTAAAAAATGGGAAGTAAAGAGGACGTTTCACAACGCCAGGTGGACATACATCGTCACGTCTAGAGTATAGCAATCCCCATGCCACCTGGTGCCAACCACTTTTTTCGACCCGATACTTCCAGACTAACTCCTTGTTTTTCTGGTTACACTTGGCCTTGCTGCCGGGCACCAGGCCCCAGCAAGCCGTCTGGCAAGACCTGCAAATTTATTTGACAGACATGGGGGATTCCCGGTAACATCCTGCCTGCACATACTTTTTAGAAACAAAGATATTTGTCCGGGCAATTTTTTTTGCACCCCTTTCGCAGCCATGAATCTTCGTTATCTTATTTTTTTCGCCATCACCGCCCTGGGACTGCTGCCCCTGGCCATTCTCCTTATCACCAGCCTGCCCCAGGCCATGGAGCAGCTGGATGATGCCGCCCGCTTAGAAACAGTGGCCCTCACCCAAACCCGCTACACCAAGCTCAATGCCAAGGTTACCTGCCTGAAAAAATCCATCATCCGTCTGGCAGCGGTGCCGGTGAGCGAAGATATCATCATGGAGGCCAGCCCAGATCAGCAAGAGCGCATGGAACTGCTCATTGCCGACTGGTTTGCGGCGGACCTGCAGATTGATGATGTCCAGTTCGTAGACATTATCGGCAATGAGACCTTTCGGATGAGCCGCGGCCAGCACGGCCTCACCAGGATTGCCGCCAGCCAGCTGAAAAGACTGGAACAGAACGCCTCCTTCCTCCAAGGCCTGCAACTGATGCCCCAGAAGGTCTTTGTGGGCATAGAAAACCAGACCAGCGATACTTTCAGCAGCGAGGAAGAGTATGTCCTTTATATGGTAACCCCCATTGGCAGGCGGGTTGAAGAGGTCATCGGCCTGGCCGTGATTAAGGTAGATCTCACCACCTTTTTGCACGATTTCAACGACTCGCTGTGGCTTTTGACCAACCGCCAGGTCCTCTATGCCCCCACGGACATCCCCCCCTACACCCCGCCACCCTTCATTGCCGAGGATTTCAGCCAGCCGGTGGATATCTCCATTATCGACTCCAGCACCGGCAACCAGGTGGCGTGGCTTCCCCTCTCCTTTAATCCAGACCATCGCCCCCTGCTGTGGATTGCCAGCCCCATCGACCAATCCGCCACCCTGGCCTGGAAGGCCGCTATCACCAGGAATATCTTCCTCATTGTCGCCATCACCGGCCTCATGGTCTTCGGCATTGCCCACTTCATCGCCAGTCACCTGGCCACCATCAAAAATGATATTGTCCAGGGCCTTGACCGCATCTTAAACCATGATGAACCCGTGCAATTTTCCTGGCAGGGTCCGCAGGAGTTAAAGAAACTGGCCAAGGATCTCACCAGCATGGCCCACCATTACCATGAGATCCAGACGGCCCGCAGCCAGGCCGAAAACGCCCTGCGGGAGAGTGAGAAAAATTTCCGCAACCTGACCAGTTCGGCCCATGACGCCATCATCATGATGGACCACCACGGCGACATCTCCTTCTGGAACAAGGCAGCGGAGACCTTTTTCGGCTATCAGAGCAGCGAGGCCCTGGGCCAGCCCATCCATACTCTGATTACGCCGCGCCGGCCGGAGACCGGCGAAGGGGTTCTGCCCCTGGGGGGGAACGGGGAGGGCTTGCCGGTGCACGAGATCATCACCCTCACTGCCACCCGAAAGAACGGCTCGGAAATCCTGATGGAACTCTCCCTGTCCGCGGCCTACATCACTGAACAATGGCATGCCCTGTGGATTGTCCGGGATATCACAGAGCGCATCCGGGCCGAGGCCAAAAGCCATGAGCAGCAGCAGCAGCTCATTCAGGCCGACAAAATGATCTCCCTGGGCCTGCTTGTTTCCGGGGTGGCCCATGAAATTAACAACCCCAACTCCATTATTCTCCTCAACACCCCCCTGCTGGCCCGCTCCTGGAACTCCATCCTGCCCATCCTGGACGAGTTTCATGAGGAAAACGGCGAGTTCCTGGTGGCGGGCCTCGACTACCCGGAGATGCGGAACCAGATCCCCCGGCTATGCGAGGAGATCGAGGAGAGCGGCCGCCGCATCAAACAGATTGTCAAGGATCTCAAGGATTATGCCCGCCAGGACAGCGCCTCCCATTTTGACCTGATTGACCTCAACTCCGTGGTGGAGGCCGCCAGCCGTCTCACCTTCAACAAGATCAAGAACGCCACCAACCATTTCAGCACCAGACTGGCCAAAATCCCCCCTGTCATCGGCAACCGGCAACGTCTGGAACAGGTGGTGATCAACCTTATCCAAAACAGCTGCGAAGCCTTAAGCGGCCCGGAAAAGGGGATCATCATCACCTCCTCTTTTGACCCCAAGGAAAACCTGGTCAAGCTGACCATTACCGATGAGGGCTGCGGCATTGATCCCCAGTCCATCACCAAGGTCACGGATCCCTTTTATACCTCCAAAAGGACCAGGGGAGGGACAGGGCTCGGCCTCTCGGTTTCCGCCGGCATCATCAAGGAGCATGACGCCACTATCCAGTTCCAGAGCGATTTCGGCAAGGGCACCACCGTGACCCTTGCCTTTAAGCCAGGCAGCAGCCTGCCGTTAGACCAGGGTAAGATCAATGTCTAAAAATAAATATCCCCTCCAGCCCGTTCTCCTTGTTGATGATGAAGAGGCATGGCTGCACAGCTTCAGCCTCAGCCTGCGCTCTGCCGGCATCAACAACATCCGCACCTGTAAGGAGAGCCGCGAAGTCATGGACATTGTGGGCAGGGAAGCCATTGCGTTGATGGTGCTTGACCTCACCATGCCCCACATCAACGGCGCGGAAATTCTCATCAAAACGGTGGAGGAATTCCCCCATATCCCGGTGATTATCATCAGCGGTCTCGACCAGGTGGATACCGCCGTCAACTGCATCAAGCAGGGAGCCTTTGATTATTTCACCAAGGTCTCAGAGGAAAACAGGCTCATTTCCGGGGTGCAACGGGCCATTGAGGTGGGCAAGCTGCGCCGGGAAAACTCCTCCCTGAAAGAGCATTTTCTGGAAGACAGGCTGGACCATCCGGAGGCCTTTGCCCACATCATCACGGGCAACAAAAAGATGCGGACCCTGTTCCAGTATATGGAGGCCATTGCCGCCAGCTGTGAACCGGTGCTGATCACCGGCGAGACCGGAGTGGGCAAGGAGCTTTTTGCCCAGGCCCTCCATAAGCTGTGCCACCAGGAGGCCCCCTTTGTGGTGGCAAATGCCGCCGGCCTGGATGACACCATGTTCGCCGACACCCTTTTCGGCCACCGTAAAGGCGCCTTTACCGGGGCGGAGAGCGCCCGGGACGGCCTCATCAAGAAGGCGGCGGGGGGCACCCTCTTTCTTGACGAAATCGGCGACCTCTCCCCTTCTTCCCAGGTCAAGCTGCTGCGCCTCCTCCAGGAGCGGGAATATTTCCAGCTGGGCAGTGATCTGGCCAGAAAGACCGATGCCCGCATGATCTTCGCCACCCACCGCGATCTCGACACCCTGCAGAAAGAAGGGGCTTTCCGCACCGATCTTTTTTTCCGCCTCCGGGCCCACCACATCCACATCCCGCCCCTGCGCGAACGTCTTGATGACATCCCCCTGCTCTTTGATTTTTTCCTCACCGAGGGGGCCCAGAAATTAGCAAAAAAGAAACCAGCCTACCCGGACCAGCTCCGTCTTCTGCTGGCCACCTATCATTATCCGGGCAATATCAGGGAGCTCAACCACCTCATTTTTGATGCCCTGAGCCATCATAAGGAAAAGATGCTTTCCATGGAGCGCTTCAGACAGTATATCCAAAGTCAGACCCCCGGCAAGGACTTGGGCTCTGCCCATGCCCTGCCCGACAAGAACGATGCCACCCCCTTCGGCGTCTTGGAACAGCTGCCCACCCTGAAGGAAGCCAACGGCCTGCTTATCCAGGAGGCCCTGCTCCGCTCCGGGGGCAACCAGGCCATTGCCGCGGAGATGCTGGGCATCACCAGACAGGCCCTTAACTGGCGCCTGAAAAAGTCGGAAAAGGAGACCCCATGAAGAACGGATTGTCCGTATTTGTTTTGCTGACAACCATGCTGCTAGGCATTCTTGCTTCCCCTGTCCAGGCGGAACGTTTTGAAACCATCAGCACCGACGAACTGCTGGCCGTTAGAAAAGGAGCGGCCCCCTTCCTGCTCATCAATGCCCTGAGCCCCATTGAGTATAACCAGGAGGCCATCAGCGATTCCGTCAACATCCCGGCCAGCCATATGCGGCCCCACCACCATCTGCTGCCGGAGGACAAATCCACCCTGCTCATTTTTTACTGCAAGGGGATCCGCTGCACCAAGAGCAGACGCGCGGCCCGCCGGGCCATGGAGTTCGGCTATGAGCAGGTGAAAATCTATACCGCCGGCCTGCCCGAATGGAAAGAGCGCGGCCTGCCTGTGAGCCATTTCACCTCCTATCCGGAGATAGAACCCCTGCTCCTTGAGCCCCTGACGGTATACAAGAGCATGGAGAGTGCTCTTCTCCTTGATATCCGCGGCGAGGAGGTGAGCCAGGTGGGCGAGATCAAGCAGGCGGTGAAGATCCCCCTGGATGATCTGGA
This sequence comes from Desulfobulbaceae bacterium, assembly GCA_024637145.1. Taxonomy (GTDB): domain Bacteria; phylum Desulfobacterota; class Desulfobulbia; order Desulfobulbales; family SURF-16; genus BM506. Next base: position 30,413 of record JAGXFQ010000021.1, on the reverse strand, counting down.
TCGCCACTATGAGCAGCTGCCACGGGACAAAGCCATCATCATTATTGACCATGCCGGCAAGCAGTCCCCCATTTGCGCCCGCTTCCTCTACAAAATGGGCTACCGTGATCTGGCCATCCTGGAGGGCGGCATGATCAACTGGGTGAGGGCAGGCCTGCCCATTGAATAATGGTCAGCCCGGGCGCTCCTGCTGAGGCCTGCCTCACCTTTTTCCCCTTGTTTTGCACCCTGTAACACCTCACTGCCTTGAGTGGTGGCTGACGATGAATGGTAACCAGATAAAAAAAAGAGCCGGCCTGCCCCACCACCTGACTGCCCTGTTCATGGCTGAGGCGGACAAGGAGAGCAATGCCGCCCAGGAGCTGATTACCCTGCTTAGCCAAATGGCCCTGGGACCAGACGTTGCTCTGGCAGCCGAGGCCACGGCCAGCCTCTATGGCCGCATCATCCTGCCCCTGTGTGATGATTTCAGCTCAGCAAGCGTCCAGGTGGCCAATAGCGTTCTTCTCACCATGATCGACACCTTCTGCCGCACCAGCCAAGGCCAGGAGGCCCGGCAGATCCTGGCGGATCTGCACCTGCCAGAGCGGGCCGCTCTGCTGACCCGGTACCGGGCCCTTAGCAAGAACCGGCCCCTGAGCCCGGCCCAGAGAGGGGTAGTGAAAAAGGTCTTCATCCTCTCCAGGGTCAGCTTGGGCGCGGATATCGCCATCACCTCGCCCCTTATCGGCCGTACCCAGAAGGCCTGGCCTGAGGCCGAGATCATCCTGGTGGGCCTCGATCATCTGCGCCATCTCTTTTACCATGATGGCCTGCGCTACCTGGAATTCTCCTATAACCGGGAAGGGGGGTTCCTGGAGAAGATGACGGCCTGGCCCCGCCTCTTTTGTCTTATCGCCCGGGAAACAGCAGCTCTCGGGCCCGAAGAATTCCTCCTCTTTGACCCGGATTCCAGACTGAGCCAGCTTGGCCTGCTCCCCCTGGCCCCGCTAAGCGCCACCCATTATCTCTGCTCCCGTCAGGACCAGAAGGAGCAAGTGCGCCTGTCGGCAATCACCCAGGCCTGGCTGGACCGGATCCTGCCGGATATCCCCCCCACTGCCCCCTATTTCCAGATCCAGCCGCACCTCTTTGCCGCCTGCCGATCATTCTGTCGGCAACTGCCCCCCACCACCTTGAAGATCATCATCAATTTCGGGGTGGGTCATGATGAGAAGAAGCGCCTGGCCGACCCCTTTGAGGAAGAATTACTCAGCCGCCTGCTGGAGACAAAAAACACCCTGATCATCCTTGATTCCGGCAAGGGGGAAATTGAAGAAGGCATGGCCAAGAGATTGATGGCCAAAATAGAGGAAAAGGGCTATAACACGGCCGAACTTTCCGACCAGGAACTAGCTGAGGCTGAGATTGCAGTTGCGCACGGCCTCCTGCGCTTCAGCGGCAGAATCGACGCCATGGCCGGCCTGATCAGCAACAGCGATCTTTTTATCGGCTATGACTCGTGCGGCCAGCATGTGGCCACTGCCACCAAGACCCCGGCCATCATCTGCTTCACCGGGGCGCCCAACAAAAGGTTCCTGGCCCGGTGGCAACCCGCCAATCATCATGGCAAGACCACAACCTTTATCATCGACCAGCAACCGCTGAGCCCAAGGCAGCGCGCCGGGCTCATTGAAAAAATTGCCCAGAGAGCAGACGGGTACCGAACCTGACTCTTTTCTGATACCCCCAGGGGAAACCTTAAAAAGTCTTTTCCGCAACCACAGAGACACAAAGATACAGAGTTTTTTTTAAAAATACATCTACCTCTGTGCCTCTGTGTCTCTGTGGTTATTTTATAATTTCAGCCATAATAAAAAACCATGCACCAGCTTGTCTCCATTGATCACGACATCTTAAGGGCCGCCCTGCCCCGCTTCCCAGAGGCCAACATCCTGGTAATCGGTGATATCATTATTGATCATTTCATCTATGGTTCGGTGACCCGCATCTCCCCCGAGGCCCCGGTGCCCGTGGTCAATGTCCGGCGGGAAGATCTGCATCTCGGCGGCTCAGCCAATGTCCTCCACAACCTGCATGCCCTGGGCGGCAAAGGGGCCATCTGCGGGGTGATCGGTCGTGATGCCATGGGGGAGCAGCTCCTGGAGCTCCTCAGGAATATAGATTCCCCCACCAGCGGCGTTATCTATTGCGATGACCGGCCCACCACCAAAAAAACCAGGGTCATTGCCCAAAACCAGCAGGTGGTGCGTTTTGACCGGGAGGTGACCGGCCCCCTGGAAGCAGAAGTTATTGCCGGGCTGTGTGCCTTTCTGGATGAGAATATCCACTCCTTTGGGGCGGTGGTGGTTTCCGATTACAACAAGGGCGTCATCTGCCAGGCCCTGGTTGACCATCTGCGCACCCTGCGCCAGAGTCATCCCATTCCCCTGGTGATTGACCCCAAACCGGGCCATTCGGAATTTTTCAGGGGGGCCACCCTGATCACCCCCAATCATCTTGAGGCGGAACTGATGTCAGGGATCCGGATCACCGACGATGCCTCCCTCCTGAGGGCGGCCACCACCATCAAAACAGAACTGGCCAGCGAGGCGGTCCTCATCACCCGCGGCGAAGCAGGCATGGCCCTTCTCTCCGGCGACAAGCCTCTCTTTACCATCCCCACCGGGGCCAAAGAGGTGTATGACGTCACCGGCGCCGGCGACACGGTGATCGCCACCCTGGCCCTGGGGCTGGCCGTGGGGCTCAGCCATGCCGAGGCCGCGACCATCGCCAATTATGCCGCCGGCATCGTGGTGGGCAAGGTGGGCACGGCCACAGCAAGCCCCGCCGAACTTCTGGAGGTAATGGCATGAGTTATCCGAGATCCATGACCGGTTTCGGCCGGGGCGACAACAAGGTTGCCGATCACACCTGGAGCGTGGAAATCAAATCAGTGAACCATCGTTTCTGCGACATCAAGATCAAGATGCCCCGGCAGCTCTATGCCCTGGAGGACCGCATCAAAAAATGGGTCTCCGGTTCGTTCAGTCGCGGTCATGCCGAGGTGATCATCACCAGCAGCGGCTCCATGGAGAGCGCCCGGCATCTGGAGGTTGACCGTAACCTGGCTGATCAGTACAGAAACTGTCTGGTGGAGCTCAGCGACCATCTCAACCTGACCTGCGACCCCGCCATCCTGCTGAAGCTGGTCTCCACCTACCCTCAGGTTATCCGCACCCTTGATGACGAGGCCGATGGTGAGCTCCTCTGGAACCAGCTGCAACCCGCCCTGGAGCAGGCCTGCGCCAGCAGCCTGACCATGCGCGTCCAGGAGGGCAGCAATCTCAAGGAAGATCTGCTGGCACGGCTGGAGAGCTTTACAGCCACGGTGGCCGCCATTCAGGAGAAGAGCCCGGAGCTTCTCGCTCTGCGCACCAGCAGTCTGGAAGAAAAACTGCAGAAACGGCTGGAGGGGATCGACATTGACCCGGCCCGTTTGGCCCAGGAGGTGGTGATCCTGGCCGACAAGGCGGATGTTACCGAGGAGGTGGTCCGCCTCAACAGCCATATCTCCCAGTTCCGCGCCTTTCTTGAGGCGGATGAGCCCACCGGCCGCCGGCTTGATTTTCTGCTCCAGGAATTTTTGCGGGAAATCAACACTCTGGCCTCCAAGATATCCACCTCCACTGTTGCCCACCAGACAGTGGAGCTGAAAAACGAGATGGAAAAGATGCGCGAACAGGTGCAGAATCTAGAGTAAGTTTTTTTGTTGTCAGTGATCGTAAATGAAAAAAGACTAACCACAGAGACACAGAAAGCACGGAGAAAGCATAAAAAGGCCTCTGTGCTCTCTGTGTCTCTGTGGTAAAAAATGAGGTTCACCATATATGAACTCCCGTATGATCAATGTCGGCTTTGGTAATTCCGTGGTAGCCAACCGGATCCTTCTGGTGGCCAATCCCAAATCATCACCCATCAAAAAGCTGAAGGACGAAGCCAAGCTTCAGAAAAAGCTCATTGATGTCACAGAGGGGCGGAAAACAAGGTCCATCATCTTTTTAGACAGTGACCACATCCTCCTGTCCGCTATCCAGCCGGAAACCATTAATCTCCGCTTCCAGCCCGTGGAAGAAACAAAGGATTGAAGATGAAGGGGAATCTGATCATTATCTCGGCGCCGTCCGGCACCGGTAAGAGCACCCTTCTGCAGAAGGTGATGCCCCGACTGCAGGGCCTCACCTTTTCCGTCTCCCACACCACCCGGGCCCCGCGGCAGGGCGAGGAAGACGGCCGGGAATACCACTTTGTCAGCAGGGAGGCGTTTCTTGGCCGCCGCGACCAGGGTGGTTTTCTGGAATGGGCAGAGGTGCACGGCAATTTTTACGGCACCAGCCAAGAAGAGGTAGCTGCCCGCATGGCCCAGGGCCTGGACGTCTTTCTTGATATTGATATCCAGGGGGCCCGCCAGGTTCGCAAAGCCGCCCCGGATGCCATCTCCATCTTCATCTCGCCGCCCTCCTGGCAGGAACAGGAAAGAAGGCTCAGGGGCCGCGGCACGGACAGCGCTGAAACCATCCGCCTGCGCCTGGCAAATGCCAAGGCAGAAATGGCAGAAGCGGGGTTCTATGATTTTGTGGTGGTGAATGATGATCTGGAGACAGCGGCCCGCCTGCTGGAGGCCATTGTCCTTGCCATGCGGGCCAAAAACCGCCGCCACTTAAGCGGCGAGCCTCTTTGCCTGCCGGAGGGGCAATAATGGACACGAAAAATTCAGCCCCCAAGGGCAAGCATCTACAGGCCAACGAGAATCTGGTCTGGGGGATCCACCCTGTCTGGGCCTTGCTCGAGCAGGCCCCCGCCACCATCAACGAGATCTATATCAGCAAGGGCAGGCCGAACCAGAAGATCCAGGAGATCATCGAACTCTGTCGCTCTGAGGGCATCAAGATCCGTTTTGAGACCTCCCTGGACATCAGCAGCGAAACCGGCGGCCGCGTTAATCACCAGGGGGTGGCGGCACGGACCCGGGCCACGGAAACCTTGAGCGAAGAGGCCTTCCTGGCCCTGATCCGAAAGGAGAGCCGACCGCCCTTTCTGCTGGCCCTGGATTCCATCCAGGACCCCCATAATATGGGTGCCATTCTGCGCTCGGCCGCCGCGGCCGGGGTCACCGGCATTATCCTGCCCAAAGACCGCAGCGCCCCGCTGGGGGGCACCACGGCCAAGATCGCAGCCGGCGCCCTGGCCCACCTGGCCATCTGCCTGGTAACCAACCTGGCAACCTTTCTGCAAAAGCTGCAGAAGGAAAACATCTGGCTCTACGGCACGGTGAAGGAGGGCGGCACCCCTGTGTTCCAGACGGATCTCACAGGAGCGGTCTGTCTGGTCATCGGCAATGAGGAGAAGGGTCTCCGCCCCCTGGTGGCCAAGCAATGTGACTTCAGCGTCACCATCCCCATGCCCGGTTCCCTGGACTCCCTCAATGCTTCGGTGGCGGCCGGCATCAGCCTCTTTGAGGTGGTCCGCCAGCGGGCGGAGACCGCCTGAAAGCAGCAAACCGCCCGTGAGGCCACCAAGGGGCAAAGGTCTTCCGCTGGGGCCTTGGTGCCTCTTGAGTGAAAATTACTTGCCCTTGCCCTTGAGCAGATCAGCGAAGGTGCCCATACCGCTTTTGGCCTCTTTCTTCTCCTTGCTGAAGCGGTCGAACTCTTCCCGCAGCTCAGGCTCTTTCTCCTTGCTCCCCCGTTTCCTGGTCAACATCTCTTCTTTCTTCAGTTCCAGCTCCGGAATAGAGAGGGAAATCCTCTTGTTTTCCGCATCTATCTGATCAATACGCACCTCAAGCTCCTGGCCGTCGGCCACCACCTCGCGGGGATGATTAATCCGGCGGCCGGCGCCCAGATTGGAGATATGGACCAGACCGTCGATGCCCGGGGCCAGACTGACAAAGGCGCCGAAATCGGCAAGGCGCACCACCGTGCCGGTGAGACATTGCCCCTCCGTAAAGAGGGCGGCGGCGCTCTCCCAGGGATCCGCCTGATTGGCCTTGAGACTGAAGGAAAAGCGGTTGCTCTCCCAATCCAGCTTCAGCACCGAGACCTCCACCTGCTGGCCCTCCTCAAGGGTGGCCCGGATGTCGGCAACCCGGCCCCAGCTGATTTCCGAGACCGGAATAAGTCCCTCGATGCCGCCGATATCGACAAAGGCCCCGAAATTCTGGAGGGAAGTGATGGTGCCGCTGACCACGTCGCCCACCGCCAGTTTCTCCTGCAAGGCCTCTCTCTTTTCCTTCTGCTCCTCTTCCAAAAGAGCGCGGCGGGAAAGGATGATATTGCGGCCCTTCTCCTTATATTCAATAATCACAAAGGGCAGGGTCTGGCCGACAAACTGAGCGGCATCACTGACCCGGCGCAGGGCGATCTGGGAGTAGGGACAAAAGGCCCGGACCGTGCCGGCTATTTTGACATCAAAGCCCCCCTTGATCTCCTTGGTGATCTCGCCCTCAATGGGAATACCACCCTTGTAGAGCTGCTCAAGATGGGCCAGGGCCGCAGCGCCGCTCATCTTGGTGGTAAAGAGCATCTGGCCTTCTTTGGCGGCCAGAAAATAAGCGCTGAGGGTGTCGCCCTCCTTCACCGTGGGCAGGCCATCAGGACCAAGGATTTCCGCACAGGCCAGGGCACCCTCGCTCTTGCCCCCCACATCAAGAAAAACCCACTCTTTTTCCACCCGCACCACTTCGCCCTCGACCTTCTGGCCCGGCTCGAACTGACTGCCCTCGACAAGAGAAGAGTCAAACATATCGGCAAAGCTTTCCATGGATTCTTCCATCCCCTCTTTTTCTTCGGTCATCGACATATCCTCGTTTTCTTACTCCGGACTATCCGGAAAAAAGGGCTCACCAATATCGACCCTTTCAATATTTTTTGTTGCTGTTTCAAAAATGACAAAACAGGGCTGTTTCTTACCGCCATGGAGATCACCGGGATTAATAAGCAGGCAATCGCCGATCTTCTCCACCCCATAGCGATGGGTGTGGCCGCAGCACACCACATCAAAGCGGCCCTGCAGGGCGATGCCCCGGGCCAGCTGCGGGTAATGGTTAAAGGCGAATCTGATGCCCCCTGCCTCCACCGCCCCCAGGGTGCCGTGATGGGTGATATGGGCATACCTGGTCCCGCAGGACTGGGAGATCAGATGCTGATCCCCGACATTATTGCCGTAAATAAGATGGACAGGACCGGAAAACTCGGCAAGTTCCTTGAGCATAAAGGGTGAAATCAGGTCACCACAATGGATCATCATCTGCACGCCGTAGGCCTGGCAATAGGTAACTGCAGATCGCAGATTGGGGATATGATCATGGGTATCAGAAAGGATGGCTATACGCATAGAGAGACTATTAGTGCAGGAGAGAAGTGAGGGCATCAAGAAAAACGCGGTTAGCAGCGGCCTTCTGGAGAGAAACCCGGAAATAGCTGTCATCAAGGCCGTCAAAACTGGCACAGTTGCGGATCATTATCTTCTCAGTCAGCATTTTAGCAGCAAGTTGCGCAGCCCCCATGGTGGTGCAGCGGCACAGGATAAAATTAGTCACCCCGGGGATCACCGTGAGGCCGGGCAATTCCTGCAGCGCCTCGACAAAGGCCGGCCTTTCCCCGGCCATGAAGGCCTGGACCTGGCGGACATAAGGCTCCCCCTGGCCCAGCAAGAATTCGCCGGCCAGCTGGGCCAGGCGATTCACACTCCAGGGCCGGCAGTGGCGGCGCCGGACCGTCATATTCCCGGCGCTGCTCACCAGAAAACCTAACCGCAGGCCCGGAATACCATAAATCTTGGAAGATGAACAGAGCACAAAGAGATTTTCCGGCATCTCCTCTCTGACCAGGGAGGGTTCATGGGTAAAGGGCAGATAGGACTCATCAATGACAAAGGTGGTCTGCGGATGCGCCCGGATAAAGGTGCGCAGCTCGGAGGTCGCCACCAGATGGCCGGTGGGGTTGTTGGGGTTGCACAGAAAGAGCAGCTCACCGCCTTCAAGGGTAGCACCAAGGGCCGCCAGATCAACACCGAAATCAGGGAATTGCAGGGTGAAACTCTGCCAGGGGAGGCCGGCATAGTCGCAGGCCAGCCCATAGTCGGAATAGGTGGGGTTGACGATAACGGCCCTGGTGAAGGGGGCCATGGCGGGCAGGTCATAAATAAAATCAGTGGTACCGTTACCGGCCATGACCTGCTGGGGCCGGCAGTTGTTGTGCGCCGCAAACAAGGTGCAGAGGGCAGCACTGGTGGCCTCCGGCAGATAACCAATCTGATCGAGACCCTGGATCAGCACCTGACGCAGACCCGGCACCATCCCCAGGGGGGAAAGGTTGCTGCTCATGTCGATAAGTTCAGCGACCTGGAGACCCAGTTGGCCGGCGGTGGCGATGATATTACCGCCGTGGACAAAAGTCATCGGCTCACATCCTTTAAAACAAGGGGCAGACCGGCGGCCACAAAGATCACCCGCTGGCAGCACTCTGCCACCTGCTGATTGAGCCAACCGGCCAGATCCCGGAAGCGTCGTCCCAGGGGCGTTTCAGGGACAATGCCCAGCCCCACTTCATTGGCCACCATCACCACCGGGACGGCAGAGGCAGCAACGGCCTGTAAAAGAGTGGCCACCTCTGCCCGGATATCCTGATCATCCAGATCGGCAAGCAGGAGATTGGTGAGCCACATGGTGAGACAGTCAATAAGCATCACGTCACATTCAGCTGGCGACAATAAGAGCCTGGCCAGATGGCGGGGTTCTTCAAGGAGTTGCCAGTGAGCGCCCCGCCGTTTTTGGTGAATTTCGAGACGTTCCCGGAGCTCAGGGTCCTGGCTCATGGTCATGGTGGCCACATAGCAGGGGTGCAGAAAATGGCGGTCCACAAACTCTTCGGCCAGACGGCTCTTGCCGCTCCGGCAGCCACCGATAAAAAAAAGAGATCCTGGTAGTTTTTCCTGCATGGCTTGCCCTAAATGGTCAACCACGAAAAATGCAGCCCCCAAGGGAGCCTTTGGCTGTTTCTTCGTGGTCTTGGTGGTGAACAAGAGAAGGGTTTTTTGTTATAGACGGGGGCTCTTTCGCGGAATTATTTTTCCTTAGAGACTACTGCAGAATAATCTCTGTTCCCGGGGGGGGCACAAAGAGGAAAAAGGAGTCGGCAAAGGTCTTGTTAAAGACCATATTGGTAAACCTGATATCCGTGATACTCTCCAGATGATCCACCAGACGGATGCGCTTCATTGCAAAACTTTCTGCAGCCACCCACAGAAAAAGATGATGCACTTGACCATGGGGCTTTTTGGGGGTCAAGCGCAGACAATAGCTGCCGGGCTCGGCCAGCTCTTCCGGGGCCGCCTCAATCAAAAAATCGGTGCGCAGATTCCCTTGGCCGGTGAAAAAGGCGTAGGTGAGATCTTCGTCCAGATAGGTGGAGGCCTTGGAGACGATGAGCTGTTTTTCTCTGGCCAGGTAAAAAGAAACGTCCTCCCCATCGCAGACCAGAATCTGGCGCCTTGGCGTTTCATAATCCCAGCGCAGCTGGCCTGGTTTTTGAATCACCATGACGCCGCTCCCAGTCTGGGTCCTGCCGCTTAAGCCACTCAGGGTTGTCCGCTGCTGGAACTGGGCCTCAATGGAGGTAATGGCATCATATTTCTCCTGGACCTGACGGGCAATATTTTCCGCATCAAAGCCGTGGGCAGGTTGGCTACACACGAAAAGAAAAAAAAGAAAGAAAGAAATTTTCAGGTTATTCAGCAAAGACATCATTTCTCAATCTGTACCAGTTCTAAGTTTATTGGCCGGCCGAAAATGCGCCGGGCCGTGCTCTGCGCCGCCTCTGTCAGGTCAGACACATAATAACGGTTTTCTTCGCCTTTAGCCAGACTGTCGGCCAGGGTGGGGTTATCCACCAGAAATTTCTTCAGCACATGGGCCACGGCCAGGGAGGAATCAATGACCTGGACATGCGGCCCCAGGCGCGGCTTGATCAGATGGGCGAGCAAGGGATAATGGGTACAGCCCAGCACCAGGGTGTCGATGCTCCGGGCCCGTAAGGGATGCAGATAACGGCGGATGATCATCTTGGTCTCCCTCTTGGCCAACCACCCCTCTTCAACCAGAGGAACCAGCAAGGGGCAGGGCTGAGAAAAGACCTTGGCCGCCGGCTTCAAGGCACATATCTCCTGTTCATAGACCCGGGCGTTGATGGTGGCCCTGGTGCCGATGACGCCGATGCGCCCTGAAACAGAAGCGCGGACAGCTTGGGCAACAGCCGGGCTGATCACCTCCATAATGGGCACGTCATATTCCTGTTGCAGGAGGTGGCCGGCAACGCTGGCCGCTGAATTACAGGCGACGATAATGACCCTGGCCCCCTTGGCCAGCAGAAAATCGCAGTTTTGGCGGGCATAACGGCTGATGGTGGCCGGACTCTTAGAGCCGTACGGGGCCCTGGCCACATCACCGAAATAGATGATGGATCTCTCGGGCAATACCTCTTCAACAGCTCGGGCCACTGTCATGCCCCCGACACCCGAATCAAAAATCCCGATCATATCCGACTCATTGAAAAAAATAAACGGCCCTTCTTATCATAAGATAGCCCAAACAGCGCACGTATCCACCTCTCTTAACATAGAACAAAAGAGGCTGCGCCAAAAATAAAAGAGGGGACCCTGGCCTGTGGCCCGGGTCCCCTCTTAAACTACGGCAACGACCAGAGATCAAGCCTTCTTGCGGGGCCGGCCTACACTCTTTTTGCTCTTCACCTTTCTTTCCTCAATGGCCTTGCGCAGGTTATCGGGAAGACCGCGGGCCTTGCCCGCCTTTTTCCGTTTATCGGAAAGCGCCTTAGCACACAAGGGCTGGCGCAGGGGCAGGCCGTGCTTCACGCGATAGGCACGGCCATCAAGACCATGAGAGCGCAGATGTTTGGGAGAGAGCATCTTGAAAGACTCCCCACACTCAAGACAGATGATCTTGTTTTTCAAGATCGACTTTTCCGGTTTCACATCAACCACTGCCGGGGCTGCTTCAGCAGTCTCGCCCATATCTCCCTGCGCCTCAACGCCCTGCAGAGACTGGAGGGCGTTAAAGGTATTGCTCAGGGCAACAGTAACATCTTCAGTGGACATGGAGGTTCCTTGACATTGTGATTTGACAATGTCAGCGGCCATCTCCAAAAGTGATTTAGCCATAATTTTATCCTCAGTAAATTTTAGACAACCTCTATCAAAACACAATGTTTAACAAACACGATTGCGGAATACCATAGCACTGCCTTTGGTTAAGATCAAATTATTACTGCCGGATTTACGCTAAAAAAAATCCACATGACAGATCAATGGCGGTTACGAGAGGGACACCCTTTGGCATGAATCAGGAGATGCGCGATGAAAAAAGATGACCACATCACATGTGGGGAGTGTTGCGCCGATCTATTACATAATTAGAACCGGTCTGCTGTTTAACATAATGCTTCAGCTGAGAGGCGGCAGTGGAGACTTCAGCCGAATGACTGAAATTATGATTACCAGTGAGGATAACGGCAATGGAGAGCGTTATCAGGCCGAATGTTGTTTCCCGGCCTTGACGATCTTTTTCAAGATAAAAACCGGCCTCGATGTCCTCCTTGGAAAGGAACATATTACGAACGGCATCAAAATGACCAAGCAGACGTTTGCAGATTTCAGCAACCATCTCTGCAGGCACAATAAATAAGAAATCATCTCCCCCGACATGGCCGACAAAACTCTTATGGCGGGCCATCTCCGTCACCACATTAACAATAATCCGGGCCACCATGAGTATGACATCATCACCATGGGAAAAACCATAGCGATCATTATATGCTTTGAAATTATCAATATCCACATAACAGACGCCGAAGTTTTCCTTTGCATCAATGGTCTTCTGGATGGCCTGCAGAATAGAGGTGTTGCCGGGCAGGCGACTCAAGGGATTATTATCAAAGACCCTGTCCATGCGGACCTGAGCAAGACGGATCCGGGCCAGGAGATCTTCACAATCCACCGGCTTGACCACAATATCATCAACAGAATATTCAGCCCAATCAAGGGTACTGAGCCCCTTTGCCTCCGCCGCCAGCAGGATGGGCATATTGGCCTTGTGCAGGCAGGCGTGGGCCGTCTCAAGGAGGGACGCACAGTCGGGCAGCGCCTTGTCGACAATGAGTATATCCGGCGGATCTTCCAGAATAAGGCCTATGGCGTCATAGGCCGTGGTGAATTGCTGAACCTGATAACCACGGCTCTGCAAGAGAAAAGCTGACTCTTCACCGACCAGGACATTGCCGGCAAAAAGAAGGCGTGTCATATCAAAAAAAACTCCCCAGGGCAGCACCGCTGCTGGACAACAGCTGGCTACTCCTGTTTTTTGTTTACCAATTCAGACTGGATGTCAAGGCTGAAGCCCTTGACCTCCCAGAGATTCTCTTCGACCTGCGCCAGGATCTCGTCCAGATCCTGGGCGGAAAGACCCAGGGTATCCCAGGCGAATTTACTTAAAGGCGGGACCCAGATATCGGTGCCGTGACCATAACCGAGGCCCCGGATCAGGACATCACTGAAATGGAGAATGGCGCTGGCAAGGGGCTCTTCCTTGGAGGCTTTGGGCAAATGGTGGCAGGATATCGGCTCCACCAGCTTGCGGGGCAGAAACCAGCTCTTGGCCAGCCAGCCACCCACCTCGGCATGATCAAGGCCCAGAACCAGCCGCTCCGCCTCAAACATGGAGACCTTTTTCATCTCGACAATATTGAGAATTTCATCATACTGTTCAGGCAACTCCATCTTCACCGCCACCTTGCCGATATCATGGATGAGACCGGCGGTGCTTACCTCTTCCGGATCCTTTATCCCCAGACGTTTGGCCAGAATGCTGGCGGCAACCGCCGTGCCCAGGGAATGTTCCCAGAGTTCCACATCAGAACTTTCCATGAGCTCAAAGATGGAGGCACTAATGATCAAACTTTTAATGACATTAAAACCAAGCAGAATGATGGCGCTGGACAGGGAGCTTATCTTTTGCGGGAACCCATAAAATGCTGAATTAACAAGTTTTAATAACTTGGCAGCCAGGATATGGTCCTTACTGATCACCCTACCCATCTGCTCTGTTGTTGTGTCAGGATCTTCTGCCATCCGGGTCAGTTTGGCTACAATGCCGGGCAGGGTAGGCAGATTTTTCACTTCCTGCAGGGCTCTGCGGAATTCCGCCTTGCGATCCTTTTCCATCAACGCTCCTGCTCCTGGCGCGAGGCCACCGCTCTTGCCATGATCCTTTTTTTCAGAAACATCAGAGGAGGTACATGCTTAACCCGGGAGAATCTTTTTTCAATATCCACGAGCTCCTCCTGTAAGGTTTTTTCCCCTGCCACCTCAACAGGATGACCCTCCACGGCAATATAGCTGATATCCATCTTCATAAACCGGGCAATGATGGCCTCGGTGAGGAGAGTACCCTTGCCACAGAGAATGCGGCCTTCCGGGGTCTCGACATCCTTGGCCAGCACCATACCTGCCGCGGCCTGTTGACAGAGAATTTTTTGCACGATGTTGCCTCTCTTTTAATTTGATGACCCGCCCAGATCTTGCTTGTCAATAAAAGGCAAATCATAAAGATCGTCAGCCCATACTCCTTTTAGGAGATCTTCTCCATAACAAAAGCCGCCCCTGCCCTTTTCCGCTGAACAGCGCCTAAACCAGGCCGCTGAACGTCTCGAAGAGGAACAAAATGACTCATGCCCTGCCAGGGGCGCCTTCATGAGGATACAGCTTGCCCTGGCGGCAAGGAGCATGGACGCGGTGAAGCCCTTTTTTTATTGGCCGGCATTGACAAATACGCACACCAACATTATCATTACGTACCATTAAGCAAGGCAAAAAACATCTGTAAAATTCAGTCCCAAATCTAAAGCAGTTCAGCCGGAGGTTGAACCTATGCCCATATATGAATATGAATGTGAAGCATGCCATAAAATTGTCGAGCTGTGGCAATCCATGTCTGACGCCCCCCTTGCCACCTGCCCGGAGTGTGCCGGTTCGGTGAAAAAAATCATCTCCCAGAGCGCCTTTCACCTCAAGGGCGGCGGCTGGTATGCCGATGGCTACAACAGCCCCAAGGAGAAGGTGGCTGCGGCTGCCACCAGCGAGAAAGCCGGCAGCAGCGACAAGAAAGCTCCCTGCCCCCAGGCAGCCACCTGTCCCTGCGCCTCATAAGACCTATTCCCCACCTCCCTGCCCTGCAAAACCGCCAGCCCTTGATCCAGGCTGGCGGTTTTTTTTATGGCAGCGCTCTGGCCTTCCCCTTTGCCGAACCTCCCCCTGCTGTTAGCCCAAGCCCTTCACCGGACAAGGGCACTGTTTAGACAGTGACAATAGCCATGGCATCACCATAACTGAAAAAGCGGTATCTCTGTGCAATGGCATGCCGGTAACAACGGAGGAGCTCGTCCCGGCCCATCAGGGCACTGATCAGAAAGAGCAGTGACGACTGGGGCAGGTGGAAATTAGTAATGACATTCTCAACTATTTTGAAGCAGTAGCCGGGATAGATATAGAGTGCACACGCCCCCTCCCTGGCATGCAAGCGCCCTTGGTCATCAGCGGCAAACTCCAGGGCCCGGATACTGGTGGTGCCCACCGCCCATACCCTGCCGCCGGCCGCCTTTGCCCTGTTGACAAGGGTTGCTGTCTCCTCTGAGACCACCAGATACTCCGAATGGATGAGATGGTGGCGGATATCGGCTACCCGCACCGGCGCAAAAGTGCCGTAGCCCACATGGAGGGTGACCGGGGCAATGACCACCCCCTTGGCCCTGATGGCCTCCAGCAGGGCCTCAGTGAAATGGAGGCCGGCAGTAGGCGCCGCCACCGCCCCGGCATGCGCGGCATAAACGGTCTGGTAGCGCTGCTTGTCCTCCTCGGACTGCCCATCAGGGTCCCGGCTGATATAGGGCGGCAGGGGGAGCTGGCCGCATTTTTCAAGCTGCGCAGGCAGGGTACCTGAGAAATAAAGAAGCACCACCACCTTGCCGTCCGCCAGGATCTCCTTGACCTCGGCCGTGAGCCCCTCACCAAAGATGAGCCGCGCACCCTGCCGGGGCCGCTTGGAACTCTTTACCAGCCCCACCCCTTCCACCTGGCGCCAGCCGGCCTGGCCGGGAACAGGCAGGGGGTCCACGGCGGGAAAGGAGAGCAATAACAGCTCCACCCTGCCCCCTGTTTCTTTTCTGCCGAGCAGCCGGGCCGGGAAGACCTTGGTATTATTGACCACCAGCACATCTCCCGGGGCGAAGAGCTCCACCACGGACCGGAAAGGCAGATCCGCAATGGTCCTGTTTTGGGTCTGATAGGAGAGAAGCCTTGAGGCATCACGGCTGACCGCCGGATGCTGGGCTATCAGCTCAGGGGGCAGATGAAAATTATAGGACGTTAAGTCAAAAAGATCTGAAGGCATGTGTATATATAAATAAAGGGCTAAGAAAACCAGGAGGTGCGCTGGGCCAGGTAGCACAGAAGGAGCCCCGCGGCCAGGGCAATGAAACCGAAGATGCGGAGGATAGATGATTCCATCTCCGAAAGCTCTTTGAGCCATTGGCGCATGGAATCAGGAAAGGCGATATAGGGCAGGGACTCAAGAATCAGAACCAGGCCGACAAGGGAGATGAGCAGTTTCATGGCGGCATGATAGCAAGAGGCGGCCTCAATTTCAACAGCTTGCTGGCCGGGCCCTGCCCCAAGGGGCATAAATTTCCTTTTTTTGTCACCACCCACCCTGGTGGGCCCTTGATAAATAATGCTGGAAAGGCCTTTTTCAGTTATAGTGGTGTGCTTCTTATTTTTTCAGCAGACAGGCCCCTTTTATGATTACCAGAAAAAAAACACGCCAGATAACGGTGGGCACGGTGAAGATTGGTGGCGATGCCCCCATTGCCGTGCAGTCCATGACCAATACAGACACCCGGGATGTGGCCGGTACCGTGGCGCAGATCCACGCCCTGGCCGCTGCCGGCTGTGAGATCATCAGGGTGGCGGTTCTCGACCTGGAGGCCGCAGCCGCCCTCAAAAAAATAAGGGAGCAGATCACCCTGCCCCTTATTGCCGATATCCATTTTGACCATCGCCTGGCCGTGGCCAGCATGGAGCAGGGGGCCCAGGGCATCCGGATCAATCCCGGCAATATCGGCAATAGAGAAAAACTGCAGAAGGTGGTGGATGCCGCCAAGAGCCACCATGTCCCCATCCGGGTGGGGGTCAATTCCGGCTCCGTGGAGAAAGAGATCCTCAAAAAACATGGCCACCCCACCCCGGCCGCCCTGGTGGAGAGCGCCCTGCGCAATGTCGCCCTTCTGGAAGGGCTGGGCTTCCAGGAGATAAAAATCTCCATCAAGTCCTCAGATGTCCTGACCACCCTGGCCGCCTATCGGCAGCTTGCCCAGGCCACGGACTACCCCCTGCACCTGGGGGTCACTGAGGCCGGCGGACTCATCGCCGGCACAGTGAAGTCAAGTGTTGCCCTCGGCATGCTCCTTTACGAAGGCATCGGCGACACCTTGCGCATCTCCCTGACCCGCGATCCCGTGGAAGAGATCCGCGTCTGCTACGAGCTGCTGCGCTGCCTGAAAATAAGGGAGCGCGGCCCTGAGCTCATCAGCTGCCCCACCTGCGGACGCTGCCAGATCAATCTCTTCGGCCTGGCCGAAAAGGTGGAGGCCCACATCCAGACCATGAAGACGCCGCTTAAGATCGCAGTGATGGGCTGTGTGGTCAACGGCCCGGGCGAGGCCAAAGAGGCCGACATCGGCCTGGCCGGCGGCAACGGCTTCGGCATTATCTTCAAAAAGGGGCAGCTCTACAAAAAGGTGCCGGAGGCGGATCTTTTTGAGGTCTTTATCAAAGAACTCGATGCCATGAACACAGAAAGATAAGGGCACCTTCTCTGGCTTGGCCACAGAGCCCACAAAATAACCGGCCCTAGAAAAATATTTTTCTAAAAAAGGGTGCCCCGCCTGGAGTGCCTGGCCTCAATAATAACTCAATAACAGCCTCATATACTCAGGATTTACCATGCGATTCTCCCAGCTTCTCATCCCCACCTTGAAGGAAGACCCTTCTGAGGCGGAGGTCATCAGTCACAAGCTCCTGCTGCGGGCCGGCTACATCCGTAAACTGAGCAGCGGTTCCTATACCTACCTGCCCCTGGGCCTTGCCGCCATCCGCAAGGTCGAGAAGATTGTCCGCGAAGAGATGAATGCCGCCGGCGCCCAGGAAATCCTCATGCCCATGGTCCAACCAGCCGACCTCTGGCAGGAGTCGGGAAGATGGCAGGTCTACGGCAAAGAGCTCCTCCGTGTCAAGGACCGCCATAACCGCGATTTCTGCCTGGGCCCCACCCACGAGGAGGTCATCACTGACCTGGCCCGGAAAAACATCCATTCCTACAAGCAGCTGCCCCTGAATCTCTACCAGATCCAGACCAAATATCGTGACGAGGCCCGCCCCCGCTTCGGCCTCATGCGGGGCAGGGAGTTCATCATGAAGGATGGCTACAGCTTTGACGCCTCAGATCAGGGCGCTAACGAGACCTATGAAAAGATGAAATATGCCTACCACCGGATCTTCAGCCGCTGCGGCCTGCGTTTCCGCGCCGTGGATGCCGATTCCGGCGCCATCGGAGGCAGCTTTTCCCACGAATTCATGGTCTTGGCCGATACCGGCGAAGACACCATTGTCATCTGCAAGTCATGCTCCTATGCCGCCAATATGGAAAAGGCGGCCTGCCGGCAGAGCCCTCCCCCCGAGGATATCCGCCTGGAGGAGATCAAGAAGATTGAAACCCCGGGCAAACGCAAGGTGCAGGTGGTTTGTGATTTTCTGCAGATCACCCCCGCCGAACTGGTGAAGACCCTGGTCTATATCGTTAACGGGGAGACCATTGCCGTCCTGCTGCGCGGCGACCATGAGGTGGAGGAGGTGAAACTGGCCAACATTCTTGGGGTGAGCGATGAGGAGCTGCGCCTGGCCGATGACAAGGAGATCTTTGACGCCACCGGCACCCCCTCCGGCTACCTGGGCCCCATCGGCCTGCAGATCAGGACCGTGGCTGACCAGGAAATTGCTGCCCTGCGCAATTTTACGGTGGGGGCCAATGACAAAAATTTTCACCTGCAGGGCGTCAACATGGGCCGCGACTTCAGCCCCACCCTCACAGGCGACATCCGCAAGGTGACCGACAGAGACCACTGCCTCCTGTGCGGCAGCGAACTGGAGCTCACCAAGGGTATTGAGGTTGGCCACATCTTCAAGCTCGGCACCAAATACTCCCTGGCCATGAAAGCCACCTTTCTTGACGATCAGGGAGCCGAGACCCCCTTTGTCATGGGCTGCTATGGCATCGGGGTGAGCCGGGTGGTGGCTGCCGCCATTGAACAGCATCACGACAAAGACGGCATCAAACTGCCGGCCGCCATTGCCCCGGTCCAGGCCCTGCTCCTCAACCTCTCGCCCCAGGATGAAGAGATCACCCGAGCGGCCGAAGATATCTACCAGGAGCTGCGCAGCAAGAATATCGAGGTCATTCTTGATGACCGCGATGAGCGGCCCGGCAGCAAATTCAAGGATGCCGACCTTATCGGCATGCCGTTGCGGATCACGGTGGGTAAGAGTTTCAGCCAGCAAGGGCTGATCGAGATACGACAACGGGCCGATGGCCAGACCTTCACCATTCCCCTGCCAGAGACGGTTGCCACGGTAATGGAACTTATCGCCAAGACAGAGGCCTGACAGTCCGTTGAAAAACTACTGCGCCAAGGAAAGACCCGGACCATGGATATAGCCAGAGAAGAGATGGGACACGCGGAACACCATATCACCATTGACGACCTCTTGAACCGGGCCAAGGGCTATCTGCCGGCCCAGCAGCTCCCGGTCATTGCGGAGGCGTACGCCTTTGCCGCCAAGGCCCATGAGGGCCATACCCGGCCCAATGGTGACCCCTACATCACCCATGCCCTCTCTGTCGCCCAGATTTTAGCAGCCATGCGGCTGGATGCGGATACCATTATCTCCGGCCTCTTCCACGGCATCCTCAAGGAGCCTCATAGCGGGGTTGACGAGGCCCTGATCAGCAAGAATTTCGGCAAGGATGTGGCCCATATCGTCAGCGGCGCCACCAAAATATCCGATGTGCAGTACAACTCAAAGATAGATTATCAGGCCGAGAATATCCGCAAGATGCTGCTGGCCATGTCTGCGGATATCCGGGTCTTGCTGGTCAAGCTCGCCGACCGTCTCAATGATATGCAGATCCTCGACTTCCCCCCTGACCAGCAGAAGGAATTTGCCCAGGAGACCCTTGACCTCTATGCGCCCCTGGCCAGCCGGCTGGGCATTGACTGGATGAAACGGGAGCTTGAGGATCGGGCCTTCTCGGTTCTGCACCCCACGGAGTACAAGGAGCTTGAAAGCAGGATCAATTCCTCCCTGGGAGACCGGGAAAAATACGTTACCGACATCAAGAAACTCCTCACGGAAAAGCTTAAGGAACAAGGCATCAGCGACTTTCAGATTCTGGGCCGCCCCAAGCATCTCCTTTCCATTTACCAGAAGCTCCTTGTCCAGAAAATCACCCTGGACAAGGTCTATGACAAGGTTGCCTTTCGCATTATTCTCAGCACGGTGCGTGAGTGCTACCAGGCCCTGGGCCTGGTCCACTCCCTATGGACCCCCATTGATCACCGGATCAAGGATTATATCTCCCAGCCCAAGTCCAACAGGTACCAGTCCCTCCACACCTCGGTGATCGGACCTTCCGGGGAATTCATGGAGATCCAGATCCGCACAGCAGAGATGGACAAAATCGCCAAAGAGGGAATCGCCGCCCATTGGGCCTATAAAGAGGGAGCCCGGATTTCAGAAGAGGACGCCTCCACCTTCCAATGGCTCAAACAGCTGGTCACCTGGCTGCAGGAGCTCAAGGACCCCAAGGAGTTTCTGGACACCGTCAAAAACGAACTTGCCCAGGCCAAAAAGATTTATGTGCTGACCCCAAATGGTGAGGTGAAAGAATTACCAGCCGGGGCCACCCCCCTTGACTTTGCCTATGCAATCCACACCGAGGTGGGCAACCGCTGCACCGGCGCCAAAATTAACGGCACCATGGTTTCGCTGAAGACCGAACTCAAAAACGGCAACGCCGTGGAGATCATCACCAGCCAGAAGCAGCACCCCCACCAGGGCTGGCTTAAACTGGTGAAAACCGGGCGGGCCAAAAGCCGTATTCGCCACTGGCTGCGCCAGGATGAACAGGCAAAATCCCTGCGCCTTGGCGAGGAAATCTGTGAGAGAGAGCTCAAGAAGCATGCCCTTTCCCTGAAAAAACTGGTCAAAAGCGGCGATCTCAAATCGATCCTCAAGAAAGTGCACTGCAATTCCCTGCAGGAACTCTTGATTCGGGTAGGCTCCGGAAAGGTAACCACCAAACAGCTGGCCACCATCCTCTTTCCAGAGCAAACAGAGGCGGAGAAGGAGACACCGCAGGGACCGGAAATCCCCCTGCCCCTCACTTCTGCCGGCACGGATTCTGACGATGCCATCACCATTGACGGGATCCCGGACATGCTGATCCGCATCAGCCAATGCTGCATGCCCATGCCGGGCGAGGAGATCATGGGCTTTATCACCGCCGGCCGGGGCATCTCCGTCCACAAGGAAAGCTGCCCGAATCTCCTCAACACCGACCCGCAGCGCTGGCTCAAGGTGCGCTGGAATGAAACCAAGACCAGTCATCGAACCCAGATCCACGTCATTGCCCAAGATCACAAAGGTCTTCTTGCCGAACTCTGTAACGCCTTAAGCGATGGCAATGCCAACATCCTCAATATTGATGCCCATTCTTCCAAAGACAGGGTGGCGCATCTCAACCTTATTATCGAAGTGAGCAGTCTTGATCATCTCTCCTCCACCCTGCAGCGCCTCCGCCAGGTGGCTGGCGTGATGGAGGCAAAACGGCAGTAGAAAAGGAGAAATGATGAACAAACCATGCGAGGTGTGTGGCGGCTCAGGGCAGATCACTTTTTTTCAGGGGGCCAGCAGATTTCTGATGTCCTGGGAAGAGTGCCCGGCCTGCGGCGGTCTAGGCTCCATTCCTGAGCAGAACGAGGAGAAAAAGAGGGAAGAAGAAGATCCCGAGGAGACGAGCCCATAAAAAAAGCCCGCCGGTTTAAACCGGCGGGCTTTTTTTATGTACAGAGATGCAGGGGAGGCTAGACGTTTTTTACGACCGGCTTGACCACCGCACCAGAACGGAGACAGCGGGTACAAACCCGGATCTTCTTGGCATTGCCACTGGGGGTAGCCATTCTCACACTTTGCAGATTGGGCAGCCAGCGACGACGATTTTTATTATGGGCATGACTTACATTGTTGCCGGTAATGGGCTTCTTTCCGCACATTTCACATTCACGAGCCATAACATTATCTCCTTACAAGGAAAAATCAGCGGCCCAAAAGGACCAACCGATCAATTATTTATTTATCATTAAGCCAAAAAAACATCTCCACCCGGCTATCGGAAAAGAGAAGGGAATTGTATACCCCCTCCCACGCCTCTTGGCAAGATTTTTATCCTTTTTTTACCGATCTCCTTCCCCGGAAAGGAATTTGTTTTGCCCAGGGGAACTTTCCCTCAGCAGAATGTTCACCATAGATCCCCCCCTTTGCCGCCCAGAGCCACGGATATCCGAGAGGACAGCCCTTCTGCAATTGATTTGACACCCCAATATAACTCATGGTATCTGTTAATTATTTTTCAACCTTAACCAAGATATCGAATCCTCAACCTTTTCGACTCGCCCTTCTAATGATATGAATCCACAAAAAAACAACATCTGGATGTTCTTGGCCTCGGTGAAACTGGCGCTCTCTATCCTCTTTCTGCTGGCTGCCGCCTCCATTATCGGCACTATTCTACCCCAGGGGGAAGCGGCCGGTGTCTACCGCGATTTTTACACCACATCTTTTGGACTAAGCGGCAGCAGCGCCGACATCCTCACCAAGATTACCTTCCAGCTCGACCTCGACGCCATGTATCAATCCTGGTGGTTCCGTGGTCTGCTTCTCCTGCTCTCCTTAAATCTTATTGTCTGCAGCATTGAGCGTCTGCCTGATGTCTGGCGTCTGGTGGTCCTGGATAATCTTGCCACCCCTCTTGATCGTATCACCAACATGCGAACCCGGCGCCAATACACAACCAACCTGGGCGTCAAGGAAAGTTGTGAGGCCGTAAGCGCCAAATTGCAGACCCGAGGCTGGCAAACGAGCCGTCGAGACCGCGACGGCGGCACCCTCCTCTTTGCCCAGAAGGCGCCGTGGAGCAGGCTTGGGGTCTATGTGGTTCACATTTCAATCTTAACAATCTTTACCGGCGCCCTGATCGGTTCCATCTGGGGACAAAAAGGCGCAGTCAATATACCTGAGACCTTAACCACCGACAAGATCTATCAATTTGGCCCAGGCACCCCCATTGATCTCGGCTTTACGGTGAAATGCAACTGGTTTCACCTGACTAAATATCCAAACGGCGCTCCCAAGAAATATGAATCAGAGCTGGTCATCCTTGAGAACGACGAGGAAATCCTCACTAAAACTATCGCGGTCAATGACCCCCTCACCTATAAGGGTTGGACATTTTACCAATCCAGCTACCAGTCCCACCAGAAATTTATTATCTCCGTGGCCAACAGTGATACCCAGGTGGAAGAGCGGTTTCTGGCCCCCCCCAAACAGGCGGTGCGCTGGCAGCAGGAAAATCTCCTTTTCGGTATTCAGGAGCTTATCCCCACCGCCATTCCGGGCAACTACAAATACAAGCTTCTGCTTTCTGACGGCAAAGGCGGCCAAAAAATACACATCCTTCCTGACAATGAACAGCTGACCATCAATCAGGAAGACGGCAGCAGCTATACCTTTCACGTCAAAGAGTTCTATTCCACCGGTCTTCAGGTCGCCAAAGACCCTGGGGTCTGGATCGTTTATCTTGGCTGCGGCCTCATGCTGATCGGTCTGTGGGTGGCCTTCTTTGTTTTTCATAAACGGCTCTGGATCCTGGTGAGCCGGGAGCAGGATACCACCCATATTTTTCTGGGCGGCACCACCAATAAAAACAAGGCTGGTTTCGAAACTGAATTCAACACTCTCAGCGACAGTGTGGCTGACATTAACCAAATCGAGGCTCAATAATGGACAGTTCTTCGCTTTTAAGCTTATCAACCTTCGGCTACCTGGCGGCTACAGGAGCTTACCTGGCGGCCTTTCTTTTCAAGTCAAAAAAAGCCGGCCTGGCAGGAACCACCCTGACCGCCCTGACCTTTCTCCTGCAAACCTTTGCCCTGGGCCTGCGCTGGTATGAGTCGTATCAGCTTGGCGCCGGTCATGCCCCTTTGACCAACATGTACGAATCCCTGGTCTTTTTCTCCTGGGCCATCGCCTCCTTCTACCTGATTTTAGAGTATAAATTTAAAAACAGAAGCCTGGGCGCCTTTGCCATGCCCTTCGCCTTCCTGGCCATGGCCTTTGCCTCCTCCGGCTGGGTTGACCAAAATATCAACCCCCTGATCCCGGCCCTGCAGTCCAATTGGCTCATCGCCCACGTAGTCACCTGTTTCATCGGCTACGCCGCCTTTGCCGTGGCCTGCGGTATTGCCGTCATGTACCTCCTGAAGGACAAAGCGCCGAAGAGCACCGGCCTGCTTGCCGCCCTGCCCGATCTCAAGGTTATTGACGATATTATCCATAAGAGCATGGTGTACGGTTTCCTCTGGCTCTCGGCCGGGATTATCACCGGGGCCATCTGGGCCAACTCGGCCTGGGGCACGTACTGGAGCTGGGATCCCAAGGAGACCTGGTCGCTGATCACCTGGTTCTTCTACGCCGCCATCCTCCATGCCCGATTTACCCGGGGCTGGCACGGCACCCGCATTGCCTGGCTGGCCATAGGTGGCTTTCTCTGCGTTGTCTTCACTTATTACGGGGTCAACTATCTGCTTTCTGGCCTGCACAGCTACGGCGGCAGTTAATATTTCAAATGATGCCGCAAGCAAAGGAAATGTTTGTTATTTTTCTCAAGCAAATTCTTTGCTTAAAACTTGACAAACGCCCTTGAACATAATAAAAAATAGTGAATTAATGTTTGTGTTAGTTTTTTGTAAAAATTCACATAATAACTAAATGGAGAGAAAAATGAAGAAATCCGTACTTTGCGCAGCAGCTTTCACCATGCTTTTCGGTTTCACCGTAGCCGGTGGCGCCATGGCTGAGGACAAAGGTCCTGCTGAAATGACCCTGACAACCGAAGCCGGCAAAAAGCCTGCTGTTTTTCCCCACGCCGCTCATCAGACCAGCGACAAAGTAAGCTGTGACGACTGCCACAAGAATCTTGACGTCAAGAAAATGGCTACCGATAAGGACTATGCCCATAACGAAGGTTGCAAGGCCTGTCATAAGGAACTGGGCGCTGACACCAAATGTAACACCTGCCATCCCAAGAAGAAAAAAGCCATTGAGGGCTGCTAAGCCCCCTCTGCTTTCTTTTTCGCGTTAGATTGCAAAAAAAGGCTGCCTTTTTAAGGTGGCCTTTTTTTTTATGCCCCCTCCTGTTTGTGCCAGACCGGCACATCCTCTTCTCCACACCGGTTCCTGGCCTGGCTCACGGCTATGGAATCAAGAGACCTTAAAACACCATGTCTTCTCGCCCGTTGCCACAAAAGAGTTCGCCCCCCACCCGCATCTGGCATTGGAACCATTTTCAGCTCAGCATTTTCCTACTGGCAACCGCTTTGCTGCTCAGCGCTTTCATCACCGTCCTCCTCTTTCTTTTTGTCACCTTAAACATTCCGGCCCTTGACTCGCTCACTGATTACCAGCCCAAACAGACCTCCATTATCAAGGACAGAGAGGGTCTGATTGTTGATCGGGCCTATACGGAAAACAGGATTGTCGTTCCCCTTGCCGCCATGCCCGATCTGCTGCCCAAGGCCTTTATTGCCGCAGAAGATGCCCGTTTTCTTGAACATGGCGGCGTGGACACCTGGTCCATTGTCCGGGCCCTTATCAACAATATCAAGGCCGGCGGCAGAAGCCAGGGTGGTTCCACCATTACCCAGCAGGTGGCGCGCTCTCTCCTGCTCAGCAGAGAAAAGACCTATCTTCGCAAAATAAAAGAGGCCATTCTCGCCTATCGCATTGGTCAGGTTCTCACCAAAAAGGATGTGCTACACATTTATCTTAACCAGATATATCTGGGCGAAAAATCATACGGGGTGGAAGCGGCCGCTTTCACCTATTTCGGCAAAAAAGCTGCGGAACTGGACCTGGCGGAAATTGCTATCCTGGCAGGTCTTCCCCAGGCCCCAAGCCGCTATTCGCCGTTTCATAATTACGGAGCCGCCAAAAAGAGACAGGGCTATGTTCTCAACCGCATGGCAGAGGAAGGGTTCATCAGCTCATCTGCGGCCAGCAAGGCCTTTGACCAGCCCCTGCTCTGGGCATCCCGCCCTAATGACCACCAGGAAGCCCTCTATTTCCTGCAAGCGGTCCGCAATGATGTCAGCAAACGATATGGTCGGAAAATGCTCTATGAAGGCGGCCTTACCATTGAAACAACCCTGGACCTGAGATTACAAAAAGAGGCTGGCCGCTCCATTGAAAAGGGGGTGAGCAATTGGGCCCTGCGCAGTGGTCACGGCAGACGTATTACCCCCCAAGGCGCCCTGGTGGCCATGGAAAGCAAAACCGGCAAGGTCAGGGCCCTGACCGGCGGCGTCAATTTTTCAAGGAGTCAATTCAATCGAGCCACCCAGGCCAAAAGACAGCCAGGTTCCGCCTTTAAACCACTGGTCTTTGCCCAGGCCTTCAACTCTGGCTTGAGTCCGGCCTCTGTTTTTATTGATGCGCCTCTCCACCTTCCCGGTCATCGCAAGGGCGTTTTCTGGGAGCCCAAGAACTTCTCCGGCACCTCCTACGGCCCCACCACCCTGTGTACCGCCCTGGTCAAGTCGAGGAATATTGTCACCATTAAACTTCTGCAGGAAATAGGCCTCCAGAATGTCATCTTGCTGGCCCGCCAGATGGGAATCAAATCGAGCCTCCACCCCAATCTTTCCCTGGCCCTGGGTGCCTCAGAACTCTCCCTGCTGGAACTCACCGCCGCCTATACCACCTTTGCCAATCAGGGCCAATATTGCCGACCCATTTTCATCAACCGCATCTTTGCCCCTGACGGCCGGATCCTGGAAAACAATATTCCCAGACAGAACAAGGTCCTTGATGAACGAGCCGCCTACCAGGTGACCCGACTTCTGCAGGATGTCATCCGTGAGGGCACCGGCAAAAAAGCCTGGGGACTTGCCGGTGAATCTGCCGGCAAGACAGGGACCGCTGACCAGAATATGGATGCCTGGTTTATCGGCTATACTCCCCATCTGGTGACCGGCGTCTGGGTAGGATTTGATCTGAAGCGCAGCTTGGGCAAGAATGAAACCGGGGGGCAGGCCAGCGCCCCCATCTGGTTTGACTTCATGAAAAAGGCCCTGGCAGACCTGCCACCGGAAAAATTCCAGGTCCCCGCCGGAATAACCTTTTTACCCACTGACCGTGAAACAGGTCTCTATGACCCGGAGATGCGTAATAAAGAACGCTGGCTGCCCTTCTGGACCAAGGATATCGAAAAACAGCTGCCGGGGATAGGGCCGAACCAACTTGTCCGGAAATGGCCATAAAAAAACCCGGCCTTGTCAGGCCGGGTTTTTTTATGAATAAGGTACCTAGCCAGCAACATCCCTTCTGCGTTATCATCACCCTGCTCGTGGGCAGACAGCACATTTCTCAGGCCTCTTTCTCGCAGCTGGAGCAGTGCTGAACAGTTATAACTTGGTGGTTTTCATCCGTTTCCGGCATTATTGTGGTTACTGGAAAAGATGCTTTTTTCTTAGGGCCTATTCCTGAAGCTCGTCCATACCGTGATAGACCACGGTAAACTTTTTCTGCAACTCGCTGGTGAGATTTTCGCAATCACAGCCCTCTTCGGCGATAATTCTGATGGCCACTCTCTTATAACCCTCTTCGGCATCCTCAAAGGATGTCAACACACTGATCACCCTGGCATGATGATCCCGCAGGGTCTGGACCACGCTGGTCACGGAACCGGGGACATCCTTCAGATCAAAGACATATTGGATGGCGCCGTCCTTAATGCCGGTGGAATGAATAAAGCCGCGCAAGACATCGGTTTCACTGACCAGCCCCACAATCTGCCCCTCACTGTTCACCACGGGCATGCCGGAGATCTTCTTGTCCAGCATGATAACCGCGGCTTTTTCCAGGGAATCGAAGCCATTCAAGGTAGCAGGGTTAGAGGTCATCACCTCTTTAATCTTCATCTCACTGAGAAGATAGTAGAGTTCATGCACATCCAGCGAGGTGGTCTTGGATGGAGAGGCGTCTTTGACGTCACGATCAGTGACAATACCAATCAGCTTGCCGTGGGAAACAACAGGCAAACGGCGGATGGTATTTTCTTTCATTATCCGGATGGCACGCATAAGAGAGGTATTCTCATCAACGGTTAATACATCTTTAGTCATCCAATCTTGAATCAACATATTAATTTCTCCTCCCAGTGGGAAAGTTTATCCGCAACATGTAAAATTTAGCACTATATCATAAGACGCGCAGGCTGTTAGGCCTGCCTATCACTCTGCCTATCTTCCACTCATTCTTATAAAATATTCTTGTCATTCTGGCAACATTGTTGGCACACTGTTTTTTCACATAGGTATTTTCACCTAGTGACCCTACCACCTCTTGCCGGGGAACTCCACGACAAATCCCGTTGCCCCACAAAAGAGGGCAAAAACAAGAGAAGAGCCCCCTGTTTCCCTCTTTCTTCCCCAGCCGACATTATTTGCTTTTTTGGCTTTCCATGTGTAGATTGTCGTCCATGGCTAGCTATGCCGAACCCTTTTTTAACAGCAACCCCCAGCCATCTCCCGGCCCTCCTTCTTTCCCTGTTTCCACCTCTTCTTCTTTCACCACCTATGATCCATCCCCCCCGCCCCTTTTCCCAACAGCAGCTCGCCACCCTTCTGGCTGGCCTGCAGGATGATTTTGTCCTGCTGGAGAGCGCCAAGATCACCAAGGACAACTCCAGAAGCCTCCTCTTCCAGAAGCCCGTTGATCGTCTGCAATGTACCGCCGCGATCAGCCCCGTGGAATTCCTCGCCCAATGCCGGGCCATCCTGGCCCAGGGCCTCTATCTGGCCGGCTGGTTCAGTTACGAATTCGGCCTGGGACTTGAGCCGCGCCTGCAACACCTGCTACCCCCAAAGCCTTTTATCCTGGCTGATCTCGGGGTATACCATTCTCCCTGCTGCTATGATCATGGCCTGGGGACGTGGAAGGGCGACGAGATTCCGGCCGGCTCCGTTCCTCAGGCCTCCTGCCAGCTGGACAACATCCGGCTGAGCCAGGACCAGGAGGCCTACCAGGCGAACATTGCCAAGATCAAGGCCTACATCGCCGCAGGGGATACCTACCAGGTCAACTACACCCTGCAGCTCCTCTTTGACCTGCTGGGCAGTGCGGACGAACTTTACCTGCGGCTCCGCCGTAACCAGATGGTCAGCTACAGTGCCTACCTCCGCCATGACAGGCAACGCCTCATGTCCTTTTCTCCTGAGCTTTTTTTCCGCAAGGAAAAAGGGCTGTGCACGGTGCGGCCCATGAAGGGCACCAGCTGCCGGGGCCGCACCCTGAGCCAGGACCGTCAGCTCGCCGCCATGTTGCACAACGATGCAAAAAACCGGGCGGAGAATGTGATGATTGTCGATCTGCTCCGCAATGATCTGGGCAGGGTGGCCGCCATGGGCTCGGTGGAGACCAAATCCCTCTTTGATGTCGAGACCTATGAATCGCTCCTGCAGATGACCTCCACCATCACCGCTGAAATTGCTGTTGACCTGCCCCTGGTCCAGCTCTTCAAGGCCCTCTTCCCCTGCGGTTCGGTCACCGGCGCCCCGAAAATCCGCACCATGGAAATCATCCACGAACTGGAAACAGAGCGCCGGGGTGTGTACACCGGGGCCATCGGCTATCTTGCCCCTGACGGGGATGCCTGTTTCAACGTACCCATCCGCACTGTGGTCCTGGACGACCAGAAGGGCAAGATGGGGATCGGCTCCGGTATCGTGGCCGACTCCAGCCCGGAAAAAGAGTGGCAGGAGTGCTGCCTGAAGGGTCATTTCCTCAGCAAAGAGCGCCCCGATTTTCAGCTCATTGAGACCATGCTCTGGATTAGCGGGCAAGGCTACTGGCTCCTTGACCACCACCTGGAAAGGGTGGCGGATTCTGCCCGCTATTTTGGTTTTCCCTTCGCCAAAGAGGAAGTGGCAACGGCCATCGCCACCTATCAGAGCGAACTTGCCGGCAGCACCGCAGCCCGGGTCCGCCTCCTGGTGGACAGAGAGGGCGCCACGTCCCTCTCCCATCTCCCCTGCCCGCTGCCCAAAAATCTCGGGCTGCCGCCGCAGGGAGCCCCTCAGTTCGACCGGGCAAAGAGTTTCCTGGCCTCTGAGCGCACCGATTCCAGCGACCTTTTCCTCTACCACAAGACCACCCAGCGCCCGACCTATGACCGTCTCGGCCAACAAGCACGGGCAGGAGGCTTCCTTGATCTTATCTTCACCAATGAACGGGAGGAGATCACCGAAGGGGCCATCACCAATGTCTTTGTGGAAAAAGAGGGTATTTTCTTCACCCCGCCCCTTGCTTCCGGGCTTTTGCCGGGGGTCTTCCGGGCCTATCTCCTGGCCGCCTTTCCGGAGCGGGTCAGAGAGAAGACCCTTTGCAGCAAGGACCTCCTTGAGCCGGCCACCTCTGTCTATCTGGGCAATGCCGTGCGAGGTCTGGTGCCGGTTGAGCTGCTCGCCCCGCCAGAGGGCCTTTGGCAAACAACCTTTGCCGAGGCTCCTTGCTGACCTAGTGCAGTGTATCACTTAAAGTTTCGTATATTTATGTAACTCTGCCTTTAACCACAAAGGCATTCTTTTTAATACCCCCTTGAGGGGTACAAAAATACGAAGAGCTTCTTGTTTTTATGTTTTTTCTTTGTGCCTTCGTGTCTTTGTGGTTCGAATGCAATAACGAAATTCTACACGTACATTTAAGTTTTACGGAGTACTAGTGTCCTGTCACATCTCTAATGTTGGATAAAGGCGTTTCAGTTTGGTCCGGGCATCCTCGGTAGTAAATTGCCAGTTGACCCCGGCTTTCATCCCGTTTCTTGCTGACTCCCATGCCTTAACCTCACTGCGCATAAC
>JAGXFQ010000020.1 GCA_024637145.1 Desulfobulbaceae bacterium | reverse complement strand
CTCGGCCTTGCTGCGGGCCTCGCCGGCCAGCTGGTTGGCCTGGGTGGAGTTTTCGGCGTTGAGCTTGGTCTGGGAGGCCATCTCGGTCATGGAGCTGGTGATCTGCTCCAGGGAGGCCGCCGATTCCGTGGCGCCCTGGGACAGGGATTGGCTGGAGCTGGAGACCTGGCCGGAACCGGCGGCGATCTGCTCGGTGGCGGCCATGATCTCGCCGACAATGCGGTTCAAATCCTCATTGGTCTTGACCAAGGCATTGCCGATGACGTCCTGATCATCAAAGGCCATGGTCTCAAAGGTCAGATCACCCTGGGCCAGTTTCTCCAGGGCGCCCACCACCAGGTGCTGCAGGTTGTCGGCAAAGGTGTCCATGGTTTTGGCCATGGTGCCGATCTCGTCGTTGCGCTCCAGGTGCAGGCGGGAGTCAAGGTGGCCGCGGCCCATCTCGGTAAGCATGGCCACGGTTTTGGCGATGGGCTTAGTGATGGAGCGGGTGGTGAAGAAGGCCACGGTGATTCCCAGGATCAGGGCCACCACCAGGCCCAGCATCATGGTCTCGGAGGCGGTCTCCAGGGCGGATGCCGAAGTGTCGGCAATTGTCTTGGTGATCTCCAGGCCGTTATTGGCGGCTTCATTGGCGGCTTCCAGGGCCTTAGCCGCCCCTGTCATCCGCTGGTTGTTGAGGTCCTGGAGCTTCTGCCAGTTGGTGGCCAGGGCCTGCATCTTTTGGCTATAGGTGCCGGCCATTGACTCGATGGTATCCAGTAGTTTATGGTCTACGTCCTTGGTGGTGAGGGGCCGGATCTCTCCCACTATTTTGTTGATCCCCTCAAAATTTGCCATGGCCTCGGTGATCAGGGCGGGATTTCTCTGCGCCTGGGCTTGCCACACCGCGAGTCTGCTGGCGTTGCCAAGCTCGATGATGTCATTGGCCAAGACGGTTTTGTGCGCCCGCTCCTGCAGGCGGGCTGCGGTATCGCCCTTGATGATCTGGGCGTCCATTTTGGCAAGCTGGTCCTGCAGATACTCATTGAGAGTCTGCATGAAAACCTGGGCGGAACCCTCCAGGGCTTTCCTGTTTTGAGCCATGGCCGCAGCAACCTGGACCGTCTCATCTATCAGCTTGTTGTAGATATTGACCGCCGACCGGATTTCCGCCACTTGGCCCGCCAGTTTTGGGAGGTTCTTTGCTTTGTCGGACAGGTCCTGGGCGTTCTGGAGCAAGGTGTCTATTTTGAGCATATTTTCCCGGCCGGTCTCCAGAAAATGCGCTTCCTCGGTGTAGCCGTAGCCCCGCATGGCATACATGACACGGAGGGTGGTCCGTTCAATATTATTGGCCACCTCTACCTCCGGGACATATTCGTCATCCAGCATGTGGGAGTAGGTGGCCACGAAATTCATGCGCTGGATGGCCAGGCCGCCCAGCAGAGCGGCGATAAGGATCAGGGCGCCGAAACCGGCGCCTATTTTCATGCCAAGATTCATTTTCATTATTCGGATTCTCCTTCTGCGCCGGCCGCGCCTTTGATGGTATGCAGTTCGTCGTCATAGAGCAGCTGGTCGACATTGAGCAGGATTTTTACCTGGTCCCCCACCTTGCCCATGCCCTGTAAAAAACGGCTGCGTTTGCCCCTGGACATCTCCGGGGCCGGTTCCACCTGGGAGGCGGGGATATCGATGACCTCCTGGACCTTGTCCACCACCAGGCCGATGGCGGTGTGGTCGATATTCACCACCACGATGCAGGTCCGGTCGTCATACCCCTGCTCCGGCATGCCGAAGCGGATCCGGACGTCCATCACCGGGATGACCTTGCCCCGCAGGTTGATCACCCCTTTGAGAAAGTGGGGCATGTCCGGAACCTGGGTGATGTTCTGGATGCCGATGATCTCGGTGACAAAGCGGATCTCAATGCCGTAATCCTCCTGGTTGAGATGGAAGGTGAGGTATTTGTCCTTCTGTGTATCCTCGTCATCCCATGCCTCGTCGAAATCATCCTTTATGTTTTCTCGTGCCATATCTTTTCCTCCCGCAGGTAATGGTGGGGGTCGGTGGGTCCGACCCCATCTGTATTGGTCTCAGGCCGGGCCTGATTCTGTCTTGAATTGGACGGTGAACATGAACATGGCGCCTTGGCCCACCGTGCTTTTGACGCTGATGGTGCCCCCCAGCAGGGTGACCAGGCGCTGCACAATGGCCAGACCAAGGCCGGCCCCGGCATGTCGACGGGTGCTGGAGCCATCGGCCTGGCTGAATTTCTCAAAGATAGAGGGGATTTTGTCGGCGGGTATGCCGCAACCGCTATCAAAGATCTTAAAGGTCAATTCAACCATGCCCTTGGCCAGGGCCTTATTGTGCACGGCCAGGGAAATCGAGCCCTGGTCGGTGAATTTGAGGGCGTTGTCCAGCAGAGTGGCCAGCACCTGGGCCAGCCGTTCATCGTCGCCGTGCAAAGAAGCGGGCAGGCCGCTGCTGCGGGTGAAGACAAGCTCCAACCCCTTGGCCTCGGCTTGCCGGGCATATTGCTCGGCAAGCAAGGTCAGCACCTGGCCCGGATCAAAGCTTCTGGGCTGCAGTTCAACCCGGTCGGCATCGAGGATGGAGAGCTCCAGCACATTGTTGAGCACGCTGTTGAGGCCCAGGGAGGTGTGTTCTATCATCTCAAGGAGTTCCCTGGTCGACGGTCTGGTTTCCGCATCGAGGAGCAGCCCGGTCAGGCCTATGATGCCGTTCATGGGGGTGCGTAATTCATGGCTCATGTTGGCGATGAATTCGGACTTGAGGCGGGAGGCCACCTGGGCCTCGTCCCTGGCCTTCTTCAACTCCCCCACCAGCGTGAACAGTTCCAGGGTGGCGGCCTGGACCTCGGACTCCAGGCGGCGCTGATAGTTTTTCTCCAGGCGACTGTAATGGCGGTGCAGCACCGCCTTGGCCACTGCCATGATTAATCTGTCCGGGTCAACGGGTTTAATCAGATAGTCGAAGGCATCCTGCTGGACCGCGGTCATGGCGGTGTCCAGTTCGGCATAGCCGGTGTGCAGAATCACCGGCATCTCCTTGTCCAGCCTGTGCAGCTCTTCCAGCAGGGCGATGCCGTCCATGCCGGGCATCTTGATGTCGGAGAGGACGGCGTCATACTCCCTGCCTTGGAAGGCCTGGAGGGCCGCCGCCCCGTCGTGGCAATCGTCCACCAGGTATCCTTCATCTTCAAGAATGGCCTTTATGGCCCGCAGGACCTGCTGGTCATCGTCAACCACCAGCACCACGCCGGCTTCTTTTTTTCTGGTAGTCATGTGCCCCCTGTTTGTTGAATCCTTGTTTTCTCAGCTGGAGCCGAGGAGTGCTCAGGCCTAAAGCAAAGTTAGTGCCAGAAAGGAAAGGCCTTGAATATGCGTTGTTAATGACGAGGGGCGACAGGGTAGGGGCTGTGGAGGGATGACAAGGTGGTAATTTTTACATAGTAAAAAATACAGAGTGCCTGCGTGGCTGGGAAAAAAAGAGAGCGCGATTGACCGGCAGAGGTAAAGAATGTATACGAACTTGGGAAGCAGGCCAAAAGAGTACGCTCCTGGGCTGGGATCTTTGGCAATTCAATCTTGAGACGGGAAACCATTTATGTCTGGTGGCGAGTTTTTACATGGAACGGGGCGCTCGTCTTGGAGACGTTTTGCCAAAGCAATTCTGCCTTCTTTAGCCGGGGCCCTGCTCGGCGCACTCCTTCTGGCTCCTGCGGCAAGGGCCCAGGCCCCCATCAGCAGTGCCGCTGAAATCGACTATCCTCCCTTTAGTCTCGTGGATGACCAGAATCGTGCCACCGGCTTTTCCGTGGAACTGCTGGAGGCGGCCCTGGCTGCCATGGGGCGGGAGGTCTCCTTTCGCCTTGGTCCCTGGAGCGAGGTCAAGGAGTGGTTGGCCCAGGGAGAGATCATGGCCTTGCCCCTGGTGGGCCGCACCCCGGAGCGGGAGGGGATCTTTGATTTCACCTTTCCCTACATGTCCCTGCACGGTGCCATTGTGGTGCGGAAGGGGACCAAGGGAATCGAGGACCTGGAAGATCTCAAAGGGCGGCAGGTCGCGGTGATGCAGGGCGATAACACCGAAGATTTTCTGCGCCGCCACGATCGCGGGATCGATATCCATGTCACCCCTACCTTTGAGGATGCCCTGGACCAACTGGCTGTAGGCCGGCATGATGCCGTGGTCATCCAGCGCCTGGTGGCCCTGCGCCTCATCCAGGAAGGCGGTTTCACCAATCTTCAGGTCATCAAGAGGCCCCTTGCCGAATTTCGACAGGATTTCTGTTTTGCCGTCCGGGATGGCGATAGAGAGACCCTGGCCCTGCTCAATGAAGGGTTGGCCCTGGTCATGGCGGACGGCACCTACAGCCACTTGCACGCCAAATGGTTTGCCGCCCTGGAACTGCCCACCCCGCGCCCCATCATCATCGGCGGCGACCATGATTATCCGCCCTTTGAATACCTGGATGAGAAGGGCCTGCCGGCCGGCTACAATGTCGACCTGAGCCGGGCCATTGCCCGGGAAATGGGGCTCAGCATCGAGATTCGGCTGGGGCCATGGGCGGAGATCCGGGAGGCCCTGGAGCGGGGCGAGATTGACGCCCTGCAGGGCATGGCCTACTCGCCGGAACGGGACCTGCTCGTTGACTTCAGCCAGGCCCACATGGTGAACCATCATGTGGGGGTGGTGCGGGACGGTGCCGGGGATCCCCCTGTGAGCCTTGCCGACCTGGCGGGCAAGCGTCTCGTGGTCCAGCGGGGCAATATCATGCATGACTATGCCCTGGCACACGGCTTGGGGGCGCAGCTGGTGGTGGTTGATACGGTGGTGGAGGCCTTGCGGGCCCTGGCCCAGGGCAGATATGACTGCGCCCTGGTTTCACGGCTCACCGCCCGCTACTGGATCAAAAAAGAGGGGTGGGATAATTTGCGGGTGGGCAGCCACTCCTTGCTGACGGCTGATTACGGTTATGCCGTGCCCCAGGGCCACAAGGCCCTTCAGGCCCAGCTTAGCGAGGGGCTCAAGGTGCTGGAAATCACCGGCGATTACCGCCGCATTCACGAGAAATGGCTGGGGGTCTATGCGGAGCCCCCCTCTTATCGAGTAGCCTTGCGTTATTTTACTTATGCTGCCCTCTTCCTGCTGTCCCTTATGGTCGGCGTTTTACTCTGGTCCTGGTCCCTGCGCCGCCGGGTGGCAAACCGCACCCAGGCTCTGCAAAAGAGTGAGCGGAAATACCGCATACTCTTTGAAAACATGACAGCGGGATTTGCCCTGCATGAGATGATCTACGATCCGGAGGGCCGGCCCGTTGATTACCGGTTTCTGGAGATCAACCCGGCCTTTGAAAAAATGACCGGCACCACGGCTCAGCAGGTGCTCGGCCGCACGGTGAGAGAGATTCTGCCTGCTACCGAGCAATACTGGATTGATACCTATGGCGAAGTGGCCCGCACCGGTGAACCCACGGCCTTTGAGAGCTATGCTCGGGAGATGGACCGCTTTTTTGATACCTGGGCTTTTTCTCCGGGCCCGGACAGGTTTGCGGTGGTGTTCACCGACATTACCTCGCGCAAGCAGGCGGAGCAGGAGCGGGAGAAACTGCAGGCCCAGTTGATCCAGGCCCAGAAGATGGAATCGGTGGGCCGCCTGGCCGGCGGCGTGGCCCATGATTTCAACAATATGCTCAGTGTCATCCTTGGCTATGCGGAGTTGGCCGGGGCGGGCACATCCCCTGGCGAGCCCCTCTATGACGACCTGGCGGAGATCCGCAAGGCGGCCCAGCGCTCCGCCGATATCACCCGGCAGTTGCTGGCCTTTGCCCGCAAGCAGACCATTGATCCGGAGGTGCTTGATCTTAACGAGAGGGTGGCCCATACCCTCAAGATGCTGCAGCGTCTGATCGGCGAGGATATCGAGCTGGTCTTCCTGCCCGGTGCCGCTCTCTGGCCGGTGCAGATGGATCCCTCCCAGCTTGACCAGCTCCTGGCCAACCTCTGCGTCAATGCCAGGGACGCCATTGCCGGCATCGGCAGAATCACCATTGAGACGGGCACCAGGACCCTTGATGCGGCCTTTTGTGCCGACCATGTCGGCTCTGTGGCCGGGGATTTTGCCCAACTGGTGGTGAGCGACGACGGCTGCGGCATGGACAGGGCAACCCTTGCCCACATCTTTGAGCCGTTCTTCACCACCAAGGAGCTGGGCCGCGGGACCGGTCTTGGTCTGGCCACCGTCTATGGCATTGTCAAGCAGAACAACGGGTTTGTCAGTGCGTACAGTGAGCCGGGGGCGGGGACGACCTTCAGGCTCTACCTGCCCCGGGCTGACGGTGAAAACCAGGTGACCGCCTCTGCTGGGCAGGAGCTGCTACCACGGGGCCACGGCCAAATGATCTTGGTGGTGGAGGATGAGGAGGCCATTCTGCAGATGACCAGGAAGATATTGACCAAGCTCGGCTACCAGGTGCTGGCCGCCAGCCTGCCCGCCCAGGCCATCCGCCTGGCCAGAGAGCACGCCGGCGCCATTGATCTGCTTATTACGGATGTGGTGATGCCGGAAATGAACGGCCGGGAATTGGCTGACCAGATTCATGCCTTCTATCCGGACTTAAAGACCCTCTTCATGTCGGGCTATACGGCCGATATCATCGCCCGCCGGGGCGTGCTTGTTGAGGGGGTGCATTTCATGCAGAAGCCGTTCTCCAGAAAAGATCTGGCCGACAAGGTCCACCAGATCTTGACCGGGTCGTAAAGGCCGCCGCTGAAGCGGCGGCTCCTTGCTGGACTTCTTTTAAAACGGTGGTGGTTAATGCAGGCCATATTTTTTGATTTTGGCCAGCAGGGTCTTGTGGGTGATGCCCAGGATTGCCGCACTCTTGGTGCGGTTGCCGCCAGTGTGGGCCAGGGCCAGGCTGATAGTCTCTTTTTCCGCCTGCTCCAGACTGATGGGCATGCTGGCGACCCCCTCTCTGTCTGAGTCGGATCCCGGCAGGGCGCTGCCGGCGCAGCGGTTGTTGGTCAGCACCTTGCTCAGTATATCGGCGGTTAATTGCCGCTGGTCACTCTGCAGGGTGGCCCGGCGCAGCACGTTTTTCAACTCCCGGATATTGCCCGGCCAGGGGTAACCGGCGAGCAGGGCCAGGGCGCTGTCGTCCAGCTCCTTAAAGTTGCGGTTTAATTCCGAGGCCGCCTCGCTGAGCAGGCGGGCGGCCAGCAGCGGAATGTCCTCGGGTCGTTGGCGTAGGGGGGGCAGGGTAATGCTGTACTCGTTGAGCCGGTAGTAGAGATCTTGCCGGAAGGTGCCCTGGGATACGGCCTGGCCCAGGTCGGCATTGGTGGCGCCGATGATCCGCAGATCAGTGCTCCGGGGTTTGTCGCCACCCACCGGGTAAAAACTTTTCTCATCCACCACTTGCAGGATTTTGCTCTGGGCCTGGGGGCTGAGATTCTGCAGCTCGTCCAGCAGCAGGGTACCGCCCTGCGCCAGCTCGAAATATCCCTTTTTACGGTGATTGGCGCCGGTAAAGGATCCCTTCTCGTAACCGAACAGTTCGCTCTCCAGGAGGGATTCGGCAATGGAGCCCATATCCAGGGCAATGAAGGGCCCGGTGGCCCGGTGGCTGAGGTTATGGATCAGGGAGGCGATAAAGGTCTTGCCCGTGCCGGTCTCTCCTTCGATGATCAGGGAAAAATCAGAGGTGGCCACCCGCCGGATATCCTCGATGACCTGCCTGATCGCCGCACTGCGGCCCAGTTGCATCTCCAGGGAGGAATCAAGGCTGCGGTCGAGGCTTTCTACCTTCTGCTGCAGCTCTTTTTTTTCCAGAGCCCGGTTAATGGTCAGCAGCAGATGGTCGGGATCGGGAGGTTTGAGCAGGTAGTCGTAGGCCCCCAGTTTGATCGCCTCCACGGCCATGGACACCTCGCCATAGCCGGTGATCATGATCACCACCAGAGCAGGGTGGCGGCGGCGCAGCTCCTGGAGCACGACCAGCCCATCCATCCCGGGCATGGCGAAATCAAGCAGGGCGATATCGCAATCCTCCCTGCTCAGTTTGTCCAGGGCCGGCGGCGGACGTCACCGTCAGCCCCTCCTCCTGCAGCAAAAGGCTGAAGGCCCGGCGGATGGATGGTTCATCGTCAATGATCAGGACCTTAGCAGGCATTGGGGACTCCTTCTTTTGGGGGACGGGGTAGAAAAACGGCACAGGGCGTGGCCCGGCCCGACCAGGTGTTGCCCTTGACGAACCCCGGCTGCTGCCCGGACCACGCCGTGGGCAATGGCCAGCCCCAGAGGGGGCCCTGGTGGGAGACGGCCATGGTCCCGGAGCAGGGGGCAGAGACCTTTGATAAGGATCACCCCTCCCCTGCGGTGATTTCTTTTATTTTGTGCATGAGTTCCGTGGGGTCCAGGGGTTTGGCCAGCAGGGGAAATTTTTTCTCCCGGATGTGCTGGACGCTGATAATATCGCCCGGGTAGCCGCTGATAAAGAGTATCTTCAGGTCCGGCTTGAGGCGTATCATCTCCTCATAGGCCTCCTTGCCGTTCATCTCCGGCATGATCACATCCATGATAATCAGATCGATCTCCTGGTGGCATTTCTGAAAGAGGCGTG
This sequence comes from Desulfobulbaceae bacterium, assembly GCA_024637145.1. GTDB lineage: Bacteria > Desulfobacterota > Desulfobulbia > Desulfobulbales > SURF-16 > BM506. Next base: position 89,984 of record JAGXFQ010000020.1, on the reverse strand, counting down.
TCGCCTCCCGGCCGTTGTCTGCTTCCCGAATATGGTGGCCCTGATTGTCCAGGAGACGTTTTAAAACCCTTCTGACCTGGGGTTCATCTTCCACCAGCAGGATGGAGAGCGGGCGCGGGGCCTGCGACCTGCTTTTCTTCTCCACCTCTTGGACCGGGGCGGCTGCTGGCTCTGCGTGCAGGGGCAGGAAGATGGAAAAGAGAGTGCCCTCTCCTGGTTTGCTGGCCACGGTGATCACCCCGTGGTGTTGCTGGACAGTGCCGTAGACCTGGGCCAGGCCCAGTCCGGTCCCGTGGCCCACCTCCTTGGTGGTGAAAAAAGGATCAAAGACCCGCTCCACTTGTTCCCGGCCGATACCTGTGCCGGTATCGGCCACCGTCAACAGGGCGCAGGGCAGGGAGATATCCTGCTTGTTGAGGGCCGGGGTATCTTCTGGCAGGCTCTCCAGGCGATGGGTGGCAATGGTCAGGGTGCCGCCATCCGGCATGGCGTCCTGGGCGTTACTGGCCAGGTTCATTAAAATCTGTTCGATCTGGGTGCGGTCGGCCAGCACCGGCAGGGGGCCGGCCAGCAGCTCTGTTCTGATTTCCACATTTTCCCGGATGAGCCGGCGCAACATCTTGCCGTTTTTATGGATGATGTCGCCCAGGTCCTCCTGTTTGACCTGGATCTCCAGTTTACGGCTGTAGGCCAGCAGGCTGCGGGTCAGTTCCGCCGCCCGTTTGGAGCCGTCCAGCATCTCCTGGAGATACTCCTGGCTCAGGGGGTCATCCCGGTGGCGGCGCTTCACCAGGGTGGCGAAACTGATCAGCGAGGTGAGAATATTGTTGAAATCATGGGCCACGCCGGCCGCCAGGGTGCCCACCGCTTCCATCTTGACGGCCTGGCGCAGTTTCTCTTCCAGGCTCCGGTGTTCAGTGAGATCAATCATCACCCCGCGCATCCGGACCGGCCGCGTGCCCGCCATCTCCACACAGACCACGTCCCGTAACCAGGCAATGGACCCATCTTTTTTGAGAAAACGATATTCAAACTGGTGGTCCTCGCCCCGGGCAGTAGAGGTCTGACAGTAGTCGGCGGCCCGGTGCCGGTCTTCGGGGTGGATATGGTCCACCCAGAAGCGGAGATCCGTCCACTCCTCTGGTTCGTAGCCCAGCATCCTGGTGACCTGGGGGGCGACATAGTCCCAGTGGTCGGCCTGGATGTCAAACTCCCAGGGAATGGCGGTGGTGCCTTCGGTGAGCAGGCGGTATTTCTCTTCGCTCTGGCGGAGATGCTGCTCCACCTGAAAGCGGTAGGCCAAATTGCGGTGCAGGTGGTGGCGGCTGAAGAAAAGGCCCATCAGCCCCAGCAGCCAGATACCGCCGTGGCCCAGGAGATGTTTTGTCCAGGTCTGGCGCAAGGCCGTTTGATAGGGGGTCCAGGGGATGGCCACGCTGATGCCGCCCCGGCGCTCCCCCACCTGGGTATCCGGGTGACACTGCAGGCAGGACGGCTCCATCACCAGGGGGCCCATCAGCCGCAGATAGGCGGCGCCCTCCAGCTGTTCCAGGCTCGACCACTCCGGCGCCCCGGCGGTGAGTGCGTTCAGGGCCTTCTGTTCCCATACGTCAGGGGCGTTTCCCGGCCGGAGCGGTGCCAGGCTGGTGATATGGCCATAGCCATCTTCCGTGGTGGTCTTGGCGATTTCATGCAGTTGGCGGCTGATATAGGCGGGATTAAGGAGGGTGAGGACGCGGCCCGACGGGGTGGTGATGTCCCGCTCCGGCAGATGGGCCAGATAGGGGCTGGGCGGGGTAGTGGCACTCACCGGCACATAGACCCCGCCATGGCCGCTGGCCCAGCGTCGGACCACCAGATCCTTGCTGAAGCTTTGCCGGGCCGCGGTGCGGGCGTTCTCCAGGGCGGCCCGGTGCTCATGGTTATAATGCCAGGCGGCCAGGAATGCCATCACCAGTGTCCAGAACAGGAAGATCAGTAAAAAGGTGAAATTGCCAAACCCGAGGTTGTGGGCGGAGAGAGCGGCGTCATCTTTGTCCGACATGGATATGCCCCTTTTTTGTGAGTACTCTTGCGGCCTGCTTTTTTGATACCCCTGTCCGGCTTCAGGGACAGAGCCCTGGGCGATCTCAGAGCCGCAGCACCAGCAGGTTGAGCAGGCCGATCATGAAGCCCAGCAGGGCGCCGAACAGATTGATGTATTTGAACTGATCCTTCATGATCGACATGAGCAGTCCCTCCAGGCGCAGGAGATCAAGGCCGTCCACCTTGCGGGTCACCAGCTCATTGATGTTGAGGAGATCCACCAGACCGGGGACCTCCCGCACCAGCAGATCGCTGATCTGGCTGCGGGCATACGCCCCCATGCTCTCCTGCACCTCGGGGGAGAGGATGTCGGTGAGCTTGCCGATGGGGTGACCCAGCAGTTTTTTCTCCACATGCTCAATGATCAGGGTGTCGATCAGCTTTTTCACCCGGGCCGAGCGCATGGTGGCAATCACCTTGTCGGCCAGCCACTGCTTGCCGTCACTGAGTCCCTTGGTGCCGAAAATCTCCAGGAGCATCTCTTCAATGGTCCGTTCATCCTGGCTGGCCACCGCCTCTTTGAGGAGGGTCGTGAGGCTCTGGGCGGTTTTGGGATGGTGGAGCAGGGCAACCATCTGGGTGAGGAGATCTTCCCGGAGCTCTTGCTGCTTCTCCTGGCTGATGCCGTCCACAAGCTGGGCAAAGGGAGTGGCCAGAAAGTCCCGGACCTTGTCGGTGAGGATGAGGGAGACCCGCTCCTGCAGGGTGTCATTGGCCAGCCACTGCCCAATCTCATCGCCCTTGTCCGTGAGAAAGGTGCGGACCTTCTCCTGGATCAGTTCCGGGCTCAGGAAACCGCTGACCATGCCGGCCAGGGGCCCCAGGGAGGCGGTGAAACTGCTGATCGCCTCGCAGATGGAGGCGGCAATGCGCTGCTGCAGCACGGGCTCCTGCACCACATCGGCCAGTTTGCTGAGGATGGCAGGCGCCTCCTGTTGCAGGCGGCTGCAGATATAATCAACGACCTCGTCGGGGATAAGGTCGGCAGGTGCCTTGCCCTCCTGGAGAAGATCATCAATCTTGGTATTGACCAGCTCGCGCAGCCACTCTTCCAGGCGGGGGTGGCTCAGCATGTTGGTTGCCGTCTGCTCCAGGAAGGCATAGAGATGCTGCCGGCTGCTCTCCGGAAAGGCCTGCTGCAGGCTGGAGTGGAGAAAATCATCCATCCGCTCCTGGAGGGTGGCGGAAATGGTTGCCGCAAATTCGTCGCCTTCCAAATATTGATGGAGCTGGTCGATAAAGCGCCAGCGCAGCACCTTGACCGTGGCCTGGAAATAGGAGGAAAAGCGCTGGGGGATGAGGGCGGTGATGGGGCCCAAATCCTTTTTCAGGAGATCGTCCAGGCGGCTGTTGATGAGGGTGGCCAGCTCCGCCTGGAAGTGCGGGCTGGTAATGGCCTTGCCGATATCACCGGAGGTCAGGAGGTGGGAGCCCACCATCTCGCCGATATTAACGGCCAGTTCATGGCGTTTAGAGGGAATGACCCCAGGGGTCATGGGTACCCTTATCCCCAGGATTTTCCAGGGCCTTAAAGGCCGGAAAAGCATCTTGATGGCCACATAATTGGTCATGTAGCCGATAAAGGCGCCGACAACAGGCGGGGCAAGGTAGACAAATGGTGAGGGCATATTTTTCTCTAGGAATAAGGGGAGGTCGCCGTGAGGAGGGCGTTTGTTATCTGTTTACCATGAGGCTCTGGTCAGGGCGGTGGATCTCCCAGGGGGTGTTGCCGGTCTGGTAGCGTTCTTCAAAATCGATAGCGGCTGCCCTGGGCTTCTTGGTGAGTTTTTGCGGGCTCATGATTACAGCATCTTGCCCAGGGTCTTGTCCACGGCCAGCGACTGTTTCATAGAAGTTGCGAGAAAATCCGGGGTCAGATAGCTCCGGCTCGCCTCGATCTGCTCACAGAGGGCGGCAATCTCCTCTTGCTCGGCCAGTTCTATGATCTTCAGAATATTTTCGGCAAAGCTGCGGACGATGCGGCGGCCCTGGCCCTTGGTGGCCATGATTTCGGCATAGGTCCGCGGATTCTGGTTATGGACCCGGGCCATGGCCAGGATGGAATAGAGGGAGGTGAGGGTGGCGTGGCTGGGGATGTCCGTCATCTGGATATCATTATCGGCCAGGGCCATGGCCAGGGCCACCGAGATGGTGGTGGGCAGCTTCTGGCCCATCCCCATGAGCAGGTCATGCTTCTGGGGGGTGTCATGGTGGATGGCAGCCCCATGTTTGTATAAAAAGGCCTCAAACTCAGAGCAGAGGGCGCCGCTGCGGGAAGTGCGCACCACTGAGGCGTTCTTGTCCTTCATGGTCAGGGCGGCCGGGCCCCAGAGGTTGTGGACCAGCATGAGTTCGACGCCCTCACTGGTCTGCTTCAGGGCCGTGTTCAGGGTGTCTTCCGCCTCGCCGGCCAGCAGGATCAGGGCCTGACCGTCTTTGAGAAATCTGCCGTACTGGGCAATGGTGGCCGAGGTGTGGCTGATGGGCACGCAGATCATCACCACGTCCACCTGGGCAATCATCTCCTCTGGCCGCAGGGTTGTGGAACGGCCGCTGAGCAGGGTCTCATAGCCTTCATTTTCCAGTTTTCCGGCAAACCAGGTGGACATGTCGCCGGTGCCGATAAAACCGAAGCTCTTGATCCGTTTGATGCGCATGTCCACTCGGGGATAAGAGCCCAGGATCTTGAGAGAGTCACTTTCCTGGATCACCCGCTGTTCAATACTGGCCAGGGCCTCCTTCAGAACCGGGTCCTGGTAATGGCCCTCTGCCTCGATGAAGATCTGCAGCTCCTGGGTCTTGGCGTCTGATTCGGCCCGCATGTCCAGGATGTTGATGCCGCGCTGGGTAAAGGCGCCCAGGGTGTCAAAGAGCATGCCCACCCGGTCCTTGAGGGGCACGGTGAGGATGGAGGTGGCGTCATATCCCGTGGCCGGCACCCGGGTGCGGCCGATGACGGCGTAGCGCGTCTTGTTATGGGGGGCAATCTCCCGTTCCCGGATGGTGAGGCCATGTTCCTTTAAAAGCTCTTCCGCCTCAAGAACTCCGTAATCAAGGCGCAGATTGTCCTTGATCTCCTGCAGGGCCTCGCTGAGATTGGTGACCGTGAGCAGGGCGATCTCCGGGTAGGTCTCAGTGAGATAATCTTCGCACTGATGGATGACCTGGACGGTGCCCAGGATGACCTTCAGCCCCGCCGTACCATTCAGGGTACCCAGGGAAAGATGGATGGGCTGGACGATATTGTCGATCCAGTAGCCGTTTTTCATCCTCTCCATAACCTGGAAGGACTTGAGGACGCCTCCCATGCGGGTGTTGTAAACCGGCAGGATCATCATCTCCACCTGGGCATCGGCAAAGGCGCGGGCCAAGGCGGCATGGTGGGGGAAACTGATGAGTTCTGCCTGTGGGTTGTAGCTGTGGGCCGCCTGCCAGGTGTTGGAGCCGTGGGGGCCGATGATACCGATTGTTGTCATGGCTGGTTGTCTTTATTCTATGGATGAGAAAGGGGAACGGGCTTGCTTCTGCCCAAAAAAAGCAAAAGGCTCGTTACCCTTTGTTATGTAGTGGGTTCTCTTTCTTAGGTCAAGATAGAAAGGGGGGGAGCTCTCTTGCCCGGGTTTCTTATTTAGAGCCGCCCTAAAAAAATAAGAACCCTAACTCTGTGGAATAATGGCAGAGTGTCGAAGCAGGAAGCCCGGATGATAGCCGGAGAGGATGATATTATTGATGTCACGGGATAAAATCGTCATAATAAAGTTAAGAGATCCGCCGCAATCCTCCCAGGCGCATTCCAAGGGAGAGGCCTGATATCGATTCGTATAATGGCAAACCAGGTTCGACCACCAAGCAAATCATGGCATTTTTATAACGTTATTTCAAGATGTTGACTGCGGTAGAGGCGGTTGGTGCGTGCGGGCTTGCCACGGGTGCAGGGAGGGTGGCCGGTTGGGCGGCTATCGCACAATAAAGGCAACCCATTGAGGTCTTGAAAATATGACAGCTATGAAGAGCGATATTAAAGATATCACACTTGCAGACCAGGGCTTAGCCCGTATTGAATGGGCCCTGGACGAGATGCCGGTAATGCGGCAGTTGATGGCGCGTTTTGCCCGGGAAAGACCCCTGGCCAAGATACGTCTGAGCTGCTGCCTCCATATTACCGCGGAAACCGCTAATTTGGCCCGGGTTTTGGCGGCTGGCGGCGCGGATCTTCTCCTCTGTGCCAGTAATCCCCTCAGTACCCAGGATGATGTGGCCGCGGCCCTGGTGAGCCATTACCAGATTCCCGTCTTTGCCATTAATGGGGAAGACAACCAGACCTATTATCAGCATATTCATGCCGCCCTGGATCATCGTCCCCAACTCACCATGGACGATGGTGCAGATCTGGTGAGTGAAATGCACAAAAAGAGGCAGGATCTGCTGGCGAACATGCTGGGAGGGACAGAGGAGACCACCACCGGCGTCATCCGGTTACGGGCAATGGCCCGTGATAACGCCTTAAAATTCCCCATCATTGCCGTTAATGACGCCATGACGAAACATCTCTTTGATAATTGCTATGGTACGGGCCAGAGCAGCCTGGACGGCATCATCAGGGCCACCAACATTTTATTGGCCGGCAAGGTCTTTACCGTGGCCGGCTATGGCTGGTGCGGCCGCGGTATTGCCATGCGTGCCAAGGGGCATGGCGCCCATGTCATTATTACGGAGGTCGACCCTCTCCGGGCCTTGGAGGCGATTATGGATGGTTTTCGTGTCATGCCCATGCTTGAGGCCGCGGCGCTCTCTGATTTCATCATCACGGCCACTGGGGATAAAAACGTCGTGGATCACTCTCATTTTGAAGTGATGAAGGATGGCTGCATCCTGGCAAATTCCGGTCATTTTAACGTGGAGATCAATATCCCAGCCTTGGAAAAAATGGCGCTTAGAAAAGATCGGCCCCGGCAATATGTGGAGAAATATGTGTTGGCCTCAGGCCGCTCTCTTCGCGTACTTGCGGAGGGGCGTCTCGTTAATCTGGTAGCTGCTGAAGGCCATCCCGCCGCCGTGATGGACATGAGTTTCGCCAATCAAGCCCTCTGTGCCGCCTTCCTTTGCCGCAAGAAAAGAGAGCTGGAGAACCAGGTGCATTTTGTCCCTGAAGAAATTGATCAAGAGATTGCCCGTCTCAAGCTTGCGGCCATGCAGATCCATATTGACGGCCTGACAGCAGAACAGCAGGAATATTTGTCTTCCTGGCAGCAAGGTACCTGATGCTTTTCCGGGTAGATCCCGGGCTGGTCCCAAGAGAGGCAGAAGAAGGAAAAAGAATAGCAATCAATGCCGGGGGCATCTCTTGGCCGCCATTTTTTTCAGACCCCGCCTGCCCGCGCTGTTATTTTTAAGGAGGTGTTATGAAGGCCATTGCCATTGCCGAGGGGATATACCGACTCGGTGTCAATCTCGATTCAACCCATCTTTTTGAAGGCATGTGGCCCATGCCTGATGGTATTTCTCTGAATGCCTATGTTGTGCAGGGAGAGAAAACCGCCATTATCGATCTGGTTGAAGATATCGATGATAAGCCGGTGGAATTTGAGCAGGGGCTCAACTCCATTCCTCTCAGGGCCCAGGATATCGATTATCTGGTTGTCAATCATGTGGAGCCGGATCATACGGGCTGGTTGCCCGCCTTGCACCGCAAAAATCCCAAGATGCAAATCTACATCACCGCAAAGGGCGCTGCCATCCTCAAGGCGTTCTGGAACATCACCGAAAATATTCAGGTGGTCAAAACAGGGGATACCCTGGATCTGGGCGGCAGCAGGGAACTCGTCTTTTATGAAATTCCCAATGTCCATTGGCCGGAAACCATGGCCACCTTTGAGCGCCATTCCGGTATTCTTTTTTCCTGCGATGCCTTTGGTTCCTACGGCATGATTACCGACACCCTCTTTGATGACCAACTCTCCTCCGCTCAATATGATTTCTTTATGGCTGAAACCCGCCGTTATTATGCAAATATACTCGCAAGTTTTTCCATCTTTGTCGAAAAGGCCCTGGCGCTATTACAGCCCCTGGATATCAAGATGATCGCCCCTTCTCATGGCCTTATCTGGCGGAAAAATCCGCAAGAAATCATGGATATCTACAGTCGTTTTGCCCGTTATCTGCACGGGCCGGCTGAGACGGCAATAACCCTGATCTGGTCCACCATGTACGGCAATACCGGGCAAGTGGTCAAGGCCATGGTGGAAGGGGTGCGCAGTGAGGGTGTCCCCCTCCATCTGCACCGGGTACCCCATGATCATGTGAGTTTCATTCTGGCCTCAGCCCTGCAATCTGCCGGGATTATTTTGGGAATGCCCACCTATGAGTATAAAATGTTTCCCCCCATGGCCTGGGCCTTGGACATGTTTGACCGCAAAAAGATATGGAATAAGCAGGTGCTCAGGTTCGGCTCCTTTGGCTGGTCCGGAGGCGCCCAGCGTGAACTGGAGATGTTGACGGAAAAATTGAAATGGACCTTCGTTGATCCTGTGGAATGGCAGGGAGCCCCCTCAGAGGAGGTTGTTAAGCAGGCGGGATTGCAGGCCAAAAAACTTGCCCAAAGACTTAAAGAGGGAGAGGTGGGCTGATTTTTTTTCTGCAGAAAGGGGATAGCGGATTAGGCGACCCGGTTTGGCGGAAGACGAAAACTCATTTTACGAAAGGGAGGATGCAGCCTTGAGCGACAAGAAAAAGATATGCCCGGAATGTGCCGGCAAGAAAGTTATCCCTGGTACCTGTGTCTGCGACAGTGAGTGGCGCGGCACCAAGGTTATGGACGGCTTTGAGGATTGTCAATGTACGCCCGAAATAGAATGCCCCCTCTGTCATGGCAGCGGCTATGTAAGCATAAATACCGCGGCAGAAAAAACCAGATAACAGGAGCTTAAGCCCTGAGGTTGAATTTTGCCAGGCCACCCCGGCCCGCCTTGGAAAAAAAAGATATCTTCTGACCCAGGCAGCGGAAATTCCGAGGTCATGATTGGCAACATGAGTGGGAGCTCCCCCCTGGCTCGGGGGAGCCCGGCCGGGAGATGGTCTGCCCCCAATGCTGCTGTTTTGGCCCAAAAGGTCTATGGCCGCTCCTGCAGGGCTTGTCTGAGCTGGACATGGGTGAGCCACGTTAACGAGGCGGCACCAAAAAGAGGATACAATCATACCGGCAGCCGGCGCACCACCAGCAGCCTGATCTCACTCATGTCCTCCATGGCGTAGCGGATGCCCTCGCGGCCCAGGCCCGAATCCTTGACGCCGCCGTAGGGCATCTGGTCGGCCCGCCAGGAGGGGATGTCGCCGATGATGACGCCGCCCACCTCCAGGGTGTCCCAGGCCAGCTGGGCCTTGTGGATATCGCGGGTGAAGATGCCGGCCTGCAGACCAAAGAGGCTGTCGTTGATCTCGGCCAAAGCCTGCTTGAAATCGCTGAATTTCGACAGCACAGCCACCGGCCCGAAGGCCTCCAGGCGGCAGATATCTTCTTCCCTGGCCACCTTTTCCAGGAGGGTCGCCTCCAGCAGTGCCCCTTCGCGCTTGCCGCCGCAGAGGAGGGTGGCGCCATGGGCCAGGGCAGCATTGATCCACCCCTCCAGGCGGCCGGCCTCCTTTGCCGAGATCATGGGGCCGATAAAGGTCTCCTCCTTGCCGGGGTCGCCCATGATCAGCGCCTGGGTGGCCGCCACCAGTTTGGTGCGGAAGGCTGCATAGATTTTTTCATGGACCAGGATGCGCTGCACCCCGATGCAGCTCTGGCCCGACTGGTAAAAGGCGCCGATGATGATGCGCTCCACGGCATCATCCAGGTCGGCGTCCGCATCCACCAGACAGGCGGCATTGCCGCCCAGCTCAAGCACCACCTTCTTCTTGCCGGCCCGGGCCTTTAAGGCCCAGCCCACCTGGGGTGAACCGGTGAAGGAGAGCAGCTTGAGGCGCGCATCTTCTGTAAAGAGGCGGGCCCCTTCCCGCCGGCACGGCAGGATGGAAAAGGCGCCCCTGGGCAGGTCGCACTCGGCCAGGGTCTCGCCGATGATCAGCGCCCCGATGGGGGTGAGGCTGGCTGGTTTGAGGACAAAGGGGCAGCCGGCGGCAATGGCCGGCGCCACCTTGTGGGCCGCCAGATTGAGGGGAAAATTGAAGGGGGAGATAAAGGAGCAGGCCCCCACCGGCACCCGTTTAGTCATGGCGGTGTAGCCCGTGGTGCGGGGAGAGCGGTCCAGGGCCATGTACTCGCCGCCGAAACGCACCGCCTCTTCAGCGGCTATTTTAAAGGTCTCAATGAGGCGGCCGACCTCGCCGCGGCTGTCCTTGATGGGCTTGCCCGCCTCCACACAGAGGGCCTGGGCCAGTTCTTCGGCCCGTTCTTGAAAGCGGCTCACGCAATGGGCCAGGATCTCCTGGCGCTGCCAGGCGGGCATGGCAGCCATGGCTTTTTCCGCGGCCACGGCCTGGCCAATGGCCTGATCAATGGCGGCCTCATCGGCCATGGCCACCTTGTATGCCACCTGGCCGCTGAATTTATCAACAACAGCAAGATCCTCATTGGCAAAAACGGCCTCATTGGCCAGGTAATAGGGATAGATTTTCGGCATGACGGCTCCCGGGGTTCTCTCTGGATAGGTGCATGAGCTGAAAAAGGCTGCTGGCGCCCTGAGATTGCTTACAAAAAACGCGGCTGCCAAGAGCGCAAGGGACTCCCAGATTTTAGCAGCCTTTTGTGGAGATGTACAAGGGGGAGCATTTCTTGCCGGCCACCAGGGGAGATTTTTTTATTCATTATATAAAGAGAGAAGGAGAAGCATCGCCGTTCACAGGCTGCTCTTGCCTTAGAACAGGGGCCCCTTTTTTGGGTGATTCCTCCTGGCGTGCCGCCAAGCACAAAAAAAAGGGGAGTTGATGGTCCCGGGAGCGTTTAGAGAGAAACCGCAGGGTATGATTTTTAGAATAAAGAAGTTCTTGTTGATGATGATGCGCAAATCCCATTGTCATGTGCCCCTGATCTTGATAGATTGGACTTTCTTTTTTAAGGTCAAGACACCTGCTGAGCAGCGCTTAATCTCGGTTTCGGCTGCTGAAGAGCGCCTTGAGATGGAGAGGGGATACGCATTTGGCTTTGGTCACTTAAACGTTCAAAGGAGCATTTTCATGCATCAGAAAATAGGGTTGTTGTTGCTGGTTTTGTTGTTGAGTCTTTCCGGCTGCGGCTATAATAGTATTCAGAAAAATGATGAGGCCGTGATTGCCGCCTGGGGTAATGTGGAGGCCGCCTACCAGCGGCGGGCTGATCTGATCCCTAATCTGGTGGAAACGGTCAAGGCCTATGCCGGCCATGAAAAAGAAACCCTCACCGCTGTGGTGGAGGCCCGCTCCAAGGTGAGCCAGGTGAAACTGGGGGCTGATGTTATCAATGATCCCCAGGCCATGGCCCAGTTCCAAAGTGCCCAGGGTGGCCTCAGCTCGGCCCTGTCGCGCCTGATGGTGGTGGTGGAGAAATATCCTGATTTAAAGGCCAATCAGAATTTTGCGGATCTCCAGCACCAGCTGGAGGGCACGGAGAACCGGATCAATGTGGCGCGGGTGCGCTATAATGAGGCGGTGCGGATCTTTAATAGCTCCATCCGCACTTTCCCCAATAATCTGACCAATAATTTCCTGCTCAACCTGCCGCGCCGTGAACCATTCAAGGCCGAAGCAGGGGCCGAAACAGCGCCCGCTGTCCAGTTCTGATCAGGAAGGAGAATGATCGTGCAATTTGCCCTCTCGAAAAAACAGCTGCTGGCATTTCTGCTGCTGACCGGCCTGCTCTGGTTCGGCATGGGTGGCCCGGCCAGGGCCCTGGAGGTGCCGGCTCATAGCGGCTACATCACGGACCTGGCCGATATGATCTCGCCGGCCACCGAGCAGCAGCTCATCCAGGTCCTGCAGGCCATTGAGCAGTCCGACTCCACCCAGATCGCCATTTTGACCATCCCTTCCCTGGAGGGTGAGGATATCGAGGGTTTTGGCATCCGGACGGTGGAGAGCTGGAAGGTGGGGCAGAAGGGGCAGGATAACGGTCTGCTTCTCCTGGTTGCCAAAGAGGAGCGCCAGGTCCGCATTGAGGTGGGCCGTGGCCTGGAAGGGGTGATGACGGACCTGCAGGCCGGGCGGATCATTGACCAGATTATTACCCCTCGCTTTAAGCAGTCCCGTTTTGATGAGGGGTTTCAAGCCGGCATCGTGGCCATTGTCCAGACCGTCCGGGGCGAATTTGCCGTTGCTCCTGGTTCCGGCCAGGGCGATGGCCGGTCTGAAGGCCCGCCGCCGGTGGCGACCTATCTCTTCCTGGCCGCCATCTTTGTCGCCTTTGTGGGCGGGGCCTCGCGCCGGGCCGGGGTCATTGCCGGCACTCTGCTTTTCCCCTTTGTGGTGTGGGCCGGTTTGCCCGCGGTGGGCCTGGTGCTGCTGCTTTTTTTCCTGCCTCTGGGCGCCCTGGCCGGTCTGCTCCTGCCCTTTATCCTGGCGGTCATGGGCAGTGGCCGTGCCTCGCACGGCGGCTATGGCGGCTATGGCGGCGGCATGGGGCGTGGCGGTGGTTTCAGTGGCGGCAGCGGTTTCGGCGGCTTTGGCGGTGGTGGTTTCGGAGGCGGCGGCGCCTCAGGGGGATGGTGATATGAAGGCCGAGGATTTTTTTTCTGAGCAGGATAAAGGCGCCATTGAGGCGGCCATCGGTGAAGTGGAAACCAAGACCGCTGGCGAGGTGGCCGTGATGGTGGTGGATCAGAGCGACAGCTATCCTGAGGCCCAGATCCTGGCCGGCATCATCCTGGGCAGCGGCTTGGCCCTGGTCATAACAGAGCTCTTTTTCAACGAATCCCTGTGGGCCTTTCTGCCCACAGCCCTTCTGCTGGCCCTAGGGGTGGGGATGCTCAGCCCTTTTCTACCCTTCCTCATCCGCTTGCTGGCCTCTGGGCAGCGCTTGGAGAGCAGGGTTCAAGAACAGGCCCTGCAGGCCTTTTATGAAAAAGGCCTCTATAAGACCAGAGACGATACGGGTGTCCTCTTTTTTATCTCCCTTCTGGAGCATCGGGTCTGGGTGCTGGCTGATTCCGGCATCTACGGCAAGATAAGTCCGGCTGAGCTTCAGGACTTTGCCAAACTGGTGGCCCAGGGCGTCAAGGAGGGCAAGGTGGCACCCATCCTCTGCCAGGAGATTCGCCGGGTGGGTGAGGTGCTGGCCGCTCATTTTCCCATTAAGGATGATAACACCAATGAGTTGAGCAATAAGGTGATTGTCGGCTAGGTGAGCAGCCTTTCCGGACTGCGGCGGATGCTGTTGCTATTCCGGCTACCCCAGATCCGCGGCCTGGTCTGCTTTTTGGGTCTTCAGCAACGCTTGAGCCGCGGTATGTTGTTGTCATCCCAGGTAAGCTTGACGGCGGCATGGTTCCATGACTGGAACAAAGGCCTCCCGAAATAAAAGAATTCCTGGGCCAGGCTGAAGTGCAGGCGGCTGAGCGCCTCTTGGCGCAGGCGCAGATCAATGCCGAGCATCTGTTCCGCCTCCTGGATGGATTCCGGACTGAGCAGCAGCAGCAGGGTGTTGATTTTCGGCCAGGAGCATTGCTCAAAAGCCTGGATATAGGCCATGACAGGGTCATCAGCCTTGATAAGGTCCTGACGGGTCAGGCAGTCTTGGCCGGTGATGGCCAGGATGGCCGTGGTATCCCGGCATTGCAGGAGCCGGCATTCCAGGGGACGATTGTCATGGATGGTGCACCCCCTGGCGGCGCTGTTGTAAAAGAGACATTCCCAGCTGCTCCCTTTTCCCTGGATCTTCAGCATCTCGCAGGCGGCGGGCTCCACCGCATCCGGGCCAGGGTTATAGGCCGGTTCCCCTGCTCTGATCACCACCAGTTGGTCGGGCCGGATGATCTTTTGGCCGATCAGGGTCAGATCAGGGCCATGCAGAACAGGGCCGCCCTTGAGGCAGCATGTTCCGCACCGTCTGCAGGCAATTTTCTTCATACATCCTCATGGCCGAGCAGGTTATGGAAAGGAAGATCCAGAAGAGGCTTATTAACAGAGGCGGTACCGCGCCACAAGGAGATTCGCGTCAGGGCGGCCGCGGTTTTTTCCCCATCCTGGGCTCTAAAAGAGTTTATTAGGGCTTAACAGCCTGCGTGCAAAGGGAGCGCCTCCAGATTGAGCCAAGGCGTCATTTCCCCTGGAGGTGAAAAAAAGCGCACCCTGCCCAAGAAGCACCTTGTGATCTCCCCTGGTGGATGCCCAGGGGCATTTCGAGCTCTGGCAGCCTCATTTTCCTGGTCTGATTTTGCCGCCGGCTCCGCACGGGCCGCTGTCTGGCAGAGGGGTTGCTAGATGGGGCAGGCGATATTGCCCAGGCGCTGGGTGAGTTTGAGGTTCTCCCGGTAATCCACGGCCACCGAGAGCAGCACCGGCACCTCCTGTTGAAAGGCCTCGTGCAGGGCACCCTGGAGGTCAATGCTGTTTTCCACCCGCATGCCCTTGCAGCCAAAGGCCTCGGCCAGCTTGATAAAGTCGGGATTGCCGAACTTGAGATCCGTGTGGCGGCCAAAGGTGTTCTGCTGCTTCCACTCAATGAGGCCGTAGCCCTGGTCATCCCAGATCATCACCACGATATTGGCGCCGATGCGCCGCGCCGTCTCCAGTTCCTGGACATTCATCAGAAAACCGCCATCCCCGCAGATGGCCAGCACCTTGCGCTCGGGGTGGACGATCTTGGCGCCAATGGCAGCGGGCAGGGCAAAGCCCATGGAGCAGAAACCGTTGGAGATGAGGCAGGTGTTGGGTTCGTCACACTGGTAGTAGCGGGCAATCCACATCTTGTGGGCCCCCACATCAGACAGGAGGATGTCCGCCTGGCCCATGACCTGGCGCACGTCCCAGAGGATCTTCTGGGGCCGGATGGTACCCCTGGTGTCATCATCCTTGTGGGTCATGAAGTCTTCCAGCTGGCGGCTGCGGATGGTGCGGCTATACTCCCTGTTGATCTGGGGGATATATCCTCTGAATTCCCGGTTCAGCATGACCAGGGTCTGGGCCACATCGCCGATGATCTCCAGATCCACCTGGTAATAGGCATCGGATTCGGCCGGCAGGCTGTCAATGTGGATAATCTTCCGACCTTCCTTGTCACTGAAATGGCGGCTCCAGAGATGGGGGGCGTATTCCACGGTGTCGTAGCCCAGGGTGATGACCAGATCGGCCTGCTGCAGGCTGCAGAGGATGTGGTCCTGGGACTGCAGGCCGATGGTGAAGAGGCAATGCTCGGAGTGGCGGCTCACCGCGCCCTTGCCCATGAAGGTGTTGGTCACCGGGATGTGGGTTAGTTCGGTGAAGAGGCGCAGGGCCTCAGAGGCCCGCAGGCGGATGGTGCCGTTGCCGGCCAGGATCACTGGTTTTTTGGCGGCCTTGATCATCGCCACCGCCTCATCAATGAGGTTGGCGGCCGGTACCGGCCGCTGCGGGTTTTCAAGGGGCAGGGGCATACCGCTGGTCTCAAAGGCGGCGATATCGTCGGCCAGTTCAATATGGCAGGCCCCTGGTTTTTCCATGATGGCCAGTTTAAAGGCCTTGCGCACCACCTCCGGAATATTTGCGGAATGGATAATGGCCTTGGCCCATTTGGTGATGGGGGTGAACATGGCCACCACATCCATGTTCTGATGGCTCTCCTTGTGCTGGCGGCGGCTGTCGGCCTGGCCGGTGAGGACGATGAGCGGCACCCTGTCCATATTGGCATCGGCCACCCCCGTCACCAGATTGGTGGCGCCGGGGCCCAGGGTGCCCAGGCAGACCCCGGGTCGACCGGTGAGGCGGCCGTAGGCATCGGCGATAAAGGCCGCACCCTGCTCGTGGCGACACATCACAAAGGTGATGGGCGAATCCTCCAGGGCTATCATGAAATGGGCATTTTCCTCCCCGGGCACTCCGAAGATATATTCCACGCCCTCATTTTCCAGGCATTTGACAAAGAGTTCAGCTGCTTTCATGGTCTTGTGGGGGCTTGAGGTTGTTGGCGGCAATCTGGTTGGGGCATCTGTCATGATCTATCATACCTGATATGGCCTGGAAAAAAACCTGTTCTCCTTATCTCAAGAGGGGCCACTGCCAAGGCAGACGGCCGCTTGCTCTTTTTTTGTCTTTTTGAGCAAAATTTTATTTTGCTGCCACCTTTGGCAAGGCGGGCCAGCTGCCGAGGAGCTGAACACGGTGCTATTGTTCATCTTTTTATGGATCAGGGCTATAACCTTGCCGGGCCAGGGGAAAAAAGAGCCGCTTTTTTTGGCTGCGCACCATCTATGCTCCCCATGAGGGATGTGGTAAAGAGCTAGTTTGTCCTTCCTCTCAGATGCTCAGGTGGAGATGCCTTCAGTCAGCCCCCAAAATGTCGTCGAATATCTGGCCGCCCTCAAGGGCTCCAGCCGTTTCGGGCCCCAGGTGGTCCACCACGAGTTTCTGGCCGGCCAGGAGGCGTGCTATGCCGAACTGGCCCGGCCCCTGCCTGCTGAGCTGCGCCGGATCATGGCCCGGGAAGGGGCGGAGCGGCTCTACAGCCATCAGGCCCGGGCCATGGACCTTATCCGCCAGGGCGAGGATCTCCTGGTGGCCACCCCCACGGCCAGCGGTAAGAGCCTGATCTATACCATGCCGGTGCTGGAAAAGATCATGGCAGAGCCGGCTAGCCGGGCCCTTTATCTCTTCCCCTTAAAGGCCCTGGCCCAGGACCAGCTCCGGCGCCTGGAAGCCATGGCCCCCCAGCTGCCGGTTGGCAGAAGTTTTACGGCTGCGGTGTGCGATGGCGATACCTCAAGCTATCGGCGCAAGAAGCTGCGCGAAAATCCGGCCAACATCATCATCTCCAACCCGGAGATGCTCCATCTCTCCTTCCTGGGCTACCATGAGAAGTGGGCCGAATTTTTCAGCAATCTGACCCATGTGGTCATTGACGAGGTCCACTCCTATCGCGGCGTCTTCGGCTCCCACATGGCCTGGGTGCTCCGGCGCCTGCGCCGCATCTGCGCCCTCTACGGCAGCAATCCGCAGTTTCTGCTCTTTTCGGCCACCATCGGCAATCCGGCCGAGCTGGGTGAGCACCTCATCGGTCGCCCCCCGCAGGTGGTGACCACAAGCGGCGCCCCCCGGGCCCCGAGCCATTTCCTTTTTTTTGATCCCTGGGACGGGGCAGCTCATGCTGCCAGTCAGCTGCTGGAGGCGGCCTTAAAGCGGGGCCTGCGCACCATCGTCTATACCCAGTCGCGCAAGATCACCGAGCTGGTTGCCCTGTGGACCGGCCAGAGGCTGGGGGAGCTGCAGGAGAAGCTCACCGCCTATCGGGCCGGTTTTCTGCCGGAGGAGCGCCGGCAGATCGAGCAGCAGCTGGCCAGCGGCGAGCTCTACGGGGTGGTGACCACCTCGGCCCTGGAGCTGGGCATTGATATCGGCTCCCTGGATATTTGCATCATGGTGGGCTATCCAGGCTCCATCATGTCCACCTGGCAGCGCGGCGGCCGGGTGGGCAGACGGCAGCAGGAAAGCCTGATTATCATGGTGGGCCAGGAAGACGCCCTGGACCACTATTTCCTCAAGAACCCCGAGCAGTTTTTTCAGAGAAAGGTGGAATCGGCAGTTCTTAATCCGGACAATGAGGAGATCTCCGCCCGCCACCTGCTCTGCGCCGCCGCCGAGTCGCCCCTGCACAGGGATGAACCCCTGCTGGCCAGCCCGGCGGTGCACAAGGCCGTGGCGTCACTCTGCGCCACGGGCCAGCTCCTGCAGGCGAAAAACGGCAAACGATATTTCACGGTCCGGAAATATCCCCACCGCCAGGTGGAACTACGGGGCAGCGGCCAGCCCCTGGTGATCAGGAAGATGGATGATAACCAGCGGCTGGGCGATATTGATGCGGGCCGCTGCTGCAAGGAATGCCATCCCGGCGCCCTCTATCTCCATCACGGCCAGACCTGGGAGGTGGTGGAGCTTGATCTGGAAGGCAGCCAGGTCCTGGTGCGGCGCAAGGATGCCCATTATTTCACCCGGGCCCTGGCCACCAAAGAGACCGAGATCCTGGAGGTTTTTTCTGAGATACAGGTGCGCAATATCAAGGCCTGCTTCGGCCGGCTCAAGGTCACGGATCAGGTCACCGGTTTTCAGCGCAAGCTCATCCGCGGTCAGAAGACCTTCAGTACCCAGAGCCTGGATCTGCCGCCCCAGGTCTTTGAGACCCATGGCCTCTGGTTTGAGATCCCCAGTGCCCTTGAGGCCCGCCTGCAGGCGCAGAAGGTCCATTTCATGGGGGGCATCCATGCCGTGGAGCATGCCGTGATCGGCGTCTTTCCCCTTATGGTGCTCTGTGATCGCAATGATATCGGCGGCATCTCTTATCCCTTCCACCCCCAGCTGCAGGGATCCGCCATCTTCATCTATGACGGCTGCCCCGGCGGCATCGGTCTCTGTCGGGAGGCGTTTGGCCGCCTTGACGAGCTGCTTATGGCCGCCCATACAGCCATCGACTCCTGTCCCTGCGAAACGGGCTGCCCCTCCTGTGTCCACTCGCCCAAATGCGGCTCCGGCAACCGGCCCATTGACAAGGAGGCGGCCCGTCTTGTCCTGGAAGACCTGCTGGCCGGTGACCAGCCGCGCCTGGAGGTGCAGAAGAAGGAGAGCCGGGCAATGTCCGCCACCCAGGAGTCCCCGGCGGTGCCTCCTCTTCTGCCCCGCAAGTGGGCGGTGTTTGATGTGGAGACCCAGCGTTCCGCTGCCGAGGTGGGGGGCTGGCATCGGGCTGAGCGCATGGGGGTATCGGTGGCCGTGGTCTATGACGGCGAGCTTGATGATTTCCTGATCTTCCGGGAGGGGGAAATGGTGGAGCTTCTCGACTATCTTTGTGGCCGGGACCTGGTGGTGGGATTCAACAATAAACGCTTTGATAATATGGTCTTGTCAGCCTATGGCAATGCCAGGCTCCATCTCCTGCCCACCATCGATCTCCTGGAAGAGGTCAAGGGCCGTCTGGGCTATCGCCTCAGTCTGGACCGTTTGGCCACCATGACCCTGGGCCATCAAAAAAGCGCTGACGGTCTCCAGGCCCTCAAATGGTATAAGGAGGGGAGGATCGACAAGATCATCACCTATTGCCGCCAGGATGTGGAGATCACCCGTGATCTCTTCCTCTTTGCCCTTAACAACAACTATCTTCTTTTTCAAAACAAGGCGGGCCACACCGTGCGCTGCCCGTTGACCCTGGCCCTTCCCGGCAGGGGGCCGGAGGTTGGTTAAGATGAAGATATCTGAAGACCAGGCGCTGCCACCACAATTACCAGGAATCGATCTTGCCGAAACCATGGAGCGGACAGGCATTTCCGCAGAGATGTTGCGACCTATTCTCCTTAAATTCGCCATAAAGAACAGGGCGAAGGCCGCGGAAATGGCGGCATTGCTCAGCAAGGGCGATCTACAGGGCCTCCGTATGGCGGCCCATACCTTGAAAGGGGCCTCTGCCAGTATTGGTGCCACTGCCGTGCCTCAGGCCTGTCTGGCCGTGGAGAAGGCCATTGCCCAGGGAAAAGGTGGCAAGGAGATAAAGGGGCTGCTCCATGAGCTGGCAGGGGCGCTGGCGGTTTTGCTGCGCTCGCTGGCTGCCCTGCAGTAGCTTTTATTTCAGCAGATGCGCGGCAGCTGTTCGGCCACCGGCATATCCACCACCCGGCTGGCCCCCAGGGTGGTGGTCAGGGTGACCAGGCCGGGATTTTCTTTGCCCACCGTGCCGATGATCGCCGCCTTCTCGCCCCGCGGGTGGCCCTGCATGGCAGCAAGCAGGCTGTCCGCCTCATCCGGGCTGACCACCCCGATCAGTTTGCCCTCATTGGCCACATAGAGGGGATCAATCCCCAGAATCTCACAGACGCAGCGCACGGCATTATTAACGGGTAGGGCCTCTTCCCTCAAGTTGAAGCCGAGCCCGGTCTGCTGGGCAAATTCATTCAAGGTCATGGCCACGCCCCCCCGGGTGGGGTCACGCAGGGCATGGAGGTTGGGGGCCGCCGCCAGCATGGTCTGGACCAGATCGGCCAGGGGCGCGGTGTCGCTCTGTACTGCATTTTCAAGGGAGAGCTGGTGGCGGGCGGTAAGAATGGTCATGCCGTGATCAGCCAGGGTGCCGGAGATGATGATCTTGTCACCCGCCTGGATCTGATCGGCCCCCAGGCGGACATGGTCGGCCACGATGCCGATGCCGCTGGTGTTGATGAAGATTTTGTCGCAGCTTCCTCGTTCCACCACCTTGGTGTCGCCGGTGACAATGACCACCCCGGCCTCGTCGGCCGCCCTTTTGATGGAGTCAAGGATCCGCTCCAGATCGGCAAAGGGCAGACCCTCTTCCAGGATAAGGGCCAGGCTCAGATAGAGGGGCCTGGCCCCGGCCATGGCCACGTCATTCACCGTGCCGTTGACGGCCAGCTCGCCGATGTCGCCGCCCGGGAAGAAGAGGGGGGAGACCACATAGGAGTCGGTGGAAAAAGCGATTCGGCCGCTGCCCATGGCCAAAATAGCCTGATCTTCCAGGCGGTTAAGGTGTTCGTTGCCAAAGCGGGGCAGCATGCAGCGCTCTATGAGTTCAGCGGAAAATTTGCCGCCGCTGCCGTGGGCCAGGGTGATGGCCTCTTTTGCCAGGGCGTCAGGGAAGTCTTTTATCTCATTTTTCATTTTGTCTGAACCACGGTGGTGAATGACGAATGTTGAATAAGGAATTTTAAACCGCAGAAGTTGAGCCATAATCTGCTGAGGAGGTTGCTGCCATCCTCGCGATCTTTTTTGGAGTCATTTTCGCGCCGGCGGCAATAACGTTGCCGTTGACACTTCAAAATGCGACATGCGTCATTCAACCGGACCTTAGTCCCTGATACCTGTAATAGGCGGCACAGGCCCCTTCGCCGGAAACCATGGGGGCGCCGAAGGGGTGTTCCGGTTTGCAGCGCGTGCCGAAAAAGGGACAGTCTGGTGGTTTAAGCAGCCCTTGAAGAACCTGGCCGGCCAGGCAGCCGTTGTCGGTCTCTGGGGCGGCCCGGGGCTGGAATTTCTGCTCGGCATCAAAGGCGGCAAACTGTGGCCGGATGGCCAGGCCGCTCCGGGGCAGGAGACCGATGCCGCGCCAGGTCCGGTCGCAGCGCCGAAAGACCTGGTCAATGGTTTCTCGGGCCTGAAGGTTGCCGGTGGCGGTTACCGAGCGTTTATACTCGTTTTCCAGGCGCGACTCTCCCCTCTCAAGCTGGTTGACGGCGGCCAGGATGCCGGCCAGGATATCCACCGGCTCGAGGCCGGTGGCAATGATGGGCACCTTATAGTGATCAACAATGTCTTGATACTCCGCAAGGCCCATCACCGTGCAGACATGGCCCGCGGCCAGATAGCCGTCTACCTTGTTTGCCGGGTTGTCGAGCAGGGCCCGCAGGGCCGGCGGCACCAGGACGTGGCAGGCCAGGATGGTGAAGTTCTCCAGGCCGAGCCTCTGGGCCTGGAGGATGGCCATGGCGTTACCCGGTGCCGTGGTCTCAAAGCCGACCCCGAAAAAGACGATCTGCTGCTGGGGATTGTCCTGGGCCAGACTGACGGCCTCCAGCACCGAATAGACCATGCGGACATCCGCCCCCTGGCCCTTGGCATCAAGGAGGTTGCCGGCACTGCCCGGCACCCGCATCATATCGCCGAAGGTGGTGAGAATAATCTCCGGCCGGCCGGCCAGGTTGATGGCCTTATCAATAAAGGAAATGGGGGTGACGCACACCGGGCAGCCCGGGCCATGGACCAGGTGGAGGGAGGCAGGCAGAAGCTGGTCTAGGCCGCTTCTGACAATGGCATGGGTCTGGCCGCCGCAGACCTCCATCAGGGTCCAGGGCCTGGTCACGGTGCTGTGGATTCCGGTCAGCAGGGCCTTGGCTGGGGCCGGGTCGCGGAATTCAGTGAGATATTTCACCGGGCCCCCATCTTTTCCTCGAGCTCCTGCCAGGCAGCCAGGGATTTTTGGGCCTCTTCCTCGTCGAGCAGTGAAATGGCAAAGCCGGCGTGAACCAGGGCATAGAGGCCAACCTTGGCCTCGGGAATATACTCCAGGCAGGCCTTGTTGATGGTGCCGCCATAGTCGAGACGACCCATCTTCAGGCTGGCCTCTTCAAAGATCTCAATAATTTTTCCAGGAACGGCCAGGCACATAGGGGATGAGGTGTTAAATTGTAGGGGGATACTCAGAGGACCAGATTACCTGTAATGGCAGGGAAAGGTCAAACTTCTTAAGCGCTCAGGCCGAAACTCTCTGCTGGCGTTTGGCGATTTCGACCCCCAGGATCTGGAGATCGTCAAGGACCTGGCGGCTGATTTTCTCCACCGCTGCGGCCACTGTCTGGGTGAGCTCCAGGCCGGTCTCCAGGGATTCGGGGATGATGCCGTACAGGCTGATATGGTCGGGAAGGCTGTCGGTCATGGCGGCGCAGGACAGCATCTCGGCAAGGCCAAGCTGGTGGGGGGAGATGCGGTTCTGAAAAAAAGCGGGGGCATTGTCCAGGACCATCTTTTTGATGGTGCCGGGCGGTTCCGCACCGAGGATGGCGTCAATAATGATGACATGCTGCTTATCGTCCAGGCAGGAGAGGAGTTCGAGTCCGGCGGTGCCGCCGTCAACAAACTCGACCTGATCGCTGAAGCGGTAGCGCTCCTCAAGGAGATCGACCACCTTGACCCCGGCCCCCTCGTCACCGAGGAGGATATTGCCCACCCCCAGCACAAGAATAGTCGGCTCAGACATTGGTACGGACCTTGACGAGCTCGTTGCGCTTGGGGTCAAAGAGATGGATGGCGCAGGCCAGACAGGGATCAAAGGAGTGGATGGTGCGCAGCACTTCCAGGGGATTTTCCGGGTCGGCCACCGGATTGCCGAGCAGCGAGGCCTCATAGGGCCCTAGTTCATCCTTGTCGTTGCGGGGCCCGGCATTCCAGGTCGACGGTACCACGCACTGGTAGTTCTTGATCTTGCCGTCTTCGATGACCACCCAATGGGAGAGCACGCCCCGGGGGGCCTCGTGGAAGCCGACCCCCTGGATCTCGCCCTTGGGGAAGACCGGTTCGTTGAAGGTCGCATAGTCACCCCTGTCGATATTGGCAATCAGGGCGTCCCACTCGGCGACCACGGTGTCGTGGAGGACGCCGGCGCGCACGGCCCTGGCGGCATGGCGGCCGATGGTAGAGTGCAGGACATCGAGGCCGAGCTTGCTGCCGGCAATGGAACCGGCCAGCTCCAGGACCTTGCTGGTATAGTCGATGGTGGGCTTATGGCCGGCGACATACATGGCCAGGACATTGGCCAGGGGGCCGACCTGGGCCGGCTTGCCCTGGAAGGTCGGGGCCTTGACCCAAGAGTATTTGCCGTCGTCCTGGAAGCCGGTAAAGTCTGGATCGGTTTCACCCTGCCAGGGATGGAGGTTGGCGTCGCCCTTATAATAGGCGTGCTTATGGCTTTCCTTGACGTTGTCGCTGAAATAGGAATCGTTAAAGGTGCTGATGGCCTGAAAGGCACCAAGATCCTTGTTGGGGATGTAGCCGCCGGGCAGGGCAAAGGATTCCCCCTTGGTATCCTGGGGGAATTCGGGTACCGACAGGTAGTTGGTCACACCGGCGCCGTAGCCGGTCCAGTCGGCATAAAACCCGCCGATGGCAGCGACATCGATCTGATAGACATTTTTGATAAAATCGCCAACCTCGTCGATCAGGGTCTTGATGTAGTAGAGACGCTCCACGGTCAGAGTGGACTGGCTGTCCGGGTTGATGGGGTTGGC
This sequence comes from Desulfobulbaceae bacterium, assembly GCA_024637145.1. Lineage (GTDB taxonomy): Bacteria > Desulfobacterota > Desulfobulbia > Desulfobulbales > SURF-16 > BM506. Next base: position 66,024 of record JAGXFQ010000020.1, on the reverse strand, counting down.
CACACCGCCGACGGCCAGGTTCTGGATGTGGGGGGTCTTGCTGCCCAGGATGGCCACCACCTTGTTGATCTTGCGCTGGTAGTCAAGGGCCTGGAAATAATGGGCCGTCGCCAGCAGATTGACCTCCGGGGTCAGCTTCATGGCCGGGTGGCCCCAGTAGCCACTGGCAAAGACACCGAGCTGGCCGGTGGCGACAAACTTCTTGAGGCGATCCTGAACGTTCTTGAACTCCTGGGCCGAATTATTGGGCCAGGGCGACAGTTTAGCGGCCAGGGCGGCGGTGGCCTTGGCGTCGGCCTTGGTGGCGGAGACGATATCGACCCAGTCGAGGGCGGAGAGGTGGTAGAAGTGGACGATATGGTCAAAGATGCCGTGGGCGGCGATGATGATGTTGCGGATATGCTGGGCATTCATCGGCACCTCAAGGCCCAGGGCGTTCTCCACGGCCCGCACCGAGGCTATGGCATGCACCGTGGTGCAGACCCCGCAGATGCGCTGGGTATAGAGCCAGGCTTCCCGTGGGTCTTTGCCCTGGAGAATGAGCTCGATACCGCGCCACATGGTGCCGGATGACCAGGCCTTGCTGACATGGCCCTTGTCGATTTCGCACTCGATGCGTAAATGGCCTTCAATTCTGGTAATGGGGTCAACGACTATTCGTTTAGCCATGGAAAGACTCCTGAGGGCTGCATGCCGTGTAGGCGATTAATAATGCGGAGGTATCTTGTTCAAAAAATTAGCCTGCTGTTACCTTGGATCGGGAGGGCAGAACCGGCAGGGTTTTAATAAATATTAAGTAAGCCATGAGCTCAAAAGAGATGATGCCCAGGGTAATCATGATCTCACCCACGGCCGGGAAATAATGGTGGCCGGTGCCAGGATTAAAGCCGATGATATAGGTGTTGTAGCGGAACAGAGCTGAGCCAGCCAAAAGGAGCACCGCGCCGGTATACTGGCCAAAGGCGGTGGCCCGTATTTTTGTTGAAAAGAGGAGGATGGCCGCCGTAATGAGCAGAGCATTTTCCAGGAGGAACATATTGCTGACCAGATTACCCTTGAAGGCCAAAGGCAGGGCACCGCGCAGGAGAAGGTCGCCAAAACGGATAACCAGAAAGATGGCTAAGGAGATATTCATTACATAGGCAACCTGGCTCATGATGCGCGTTTCTTTAGGGGTATTGAACTCGTTGTTGGCAATGGTGCCCTCAAAAATGACCACCCCGTATCCCATGGAAATAGCAGAGAGCAGGAAGAGCAGGGGGAGAAAATTGGTCTGCCAGAGTGGTGAAAGCTTGTAACCGACAATGACCATGAGGGTTCCCAGGGAGGATTGGTGCATGGTGGGGAGCAGAACTCCTAGGGCAATAAAGAAAAAGAGAACGTTGTTCAAGGTCTTTTTCGCCTTTTTGGCACCGAATTTTTCAAGAAAGACGGGGGAAATTTCAATCCACAGCACCAGGGTATAGGTGGCGATGCAAAGACCGACCTCGAACATGACCGAGTTCAGGTTGATAAATTTGGGCAGGAACATATTGTACATCTGCCAGTAGCGGCCAATATCGATGAACACGGAGACGCCAGCCAGGGTGTAGCCGAACACCGAGGCCATCAGCGCCGGCCGAACCAAGGGGTGGTATTTACCTTTGTTTGCCACGTAGACCAGCAGGGCCATGGTGTAACCGCCGCAGGCAAAGGCGGTGCCTATCACCACGTCAATGGTAATCCAGATCCCGAAAGGGTAGCCATCATTCATGTTGGTGACTGCGCCCAGTCCAAACATAAAGCGTTTGGCGATAAAAAAGACACTGAGGCAGAAAATGCCCAGGAGAACAAGAAATTGCCAGCTTAAGATTTTTGAGCCCAGAGGCTTTGCGTTCTCACTCGTCATTGTGATGGTTCTCCGCATTTTTCTTAACGAAATAGACAAGGCCGCCAAGCAGGGCAATGGGCAGGAGCATGCCCTTGTAAAGGGTATGCTGGATATTTTCTGTTATGCTGGCGTAGGACTCGTCCGGCAGTTTCGTCATCCCCAGCTTCTGGAAATCTACGGCGCTAAGCATCATGACCTGACTGCCGCCCAGCTCTTTTTCACCATAGATATGATCAATGTATTGTGCTGATTGGTGAGAGACTGTTTTGCCGGTACTGATATCGTGGAGAGGGAATTCGTAGACCTCCCCAGGGGTGTATAGCAGGCGTTTTTTGGCCTCCTGTTGGAGGAGTTCCACAGGGCCAAAGAGGGAGGCGCCGGTGGGGCAGGCAGCACAACAGGCGGCAATGCCGCCTTTGGCAATGAGATGACTGCAAAGTTGGCATTTGACAATCTGGGGCAGAGGGTTGTCCCATTGGAATTTGGGGATGTTGTAGGGGCAGGAAATCTGGCAGTAGCGACAGCCAATGCAGGCCTTTTTGTTATAGGAGACAATGCCGGTTTTGTTGTCCTTGGTCAAGGCTGAGACCGGACAGGCTGAGACGCAGGACGGGTCGGCGCAGTGCATACAGTTCTGTTTGATATAGGCGAAACCGTCCTTCTCCTGGTTGGGTCGACGGCCGCTGCCCTCTTCAAATTTCTTAATAACTGTAAGGGTGCGGGAGGAGAGGTCGCGGGGGTTGTCCCAGGAGGGGTTGTTGTCGGCTGGGTCAGGCTTCATGTTGTTGGCTTTTTTGCAGCCAACCATGCAGACCTGGCAACCAATGCAGAGGGTGGAGTCGTAGAGCATGCCCAAGGCTCCCGGGGCCATTTCCACCCTTCTGGCGGCCTGAGCGGAGCTGCCGCAGGCCAGCAGCGTTCCACCGCAGACCGAGGCCTTTAAGAGATTTCGTCTGGTGATTGCCATGCCCTATTCTCCGTCATCCTTTCTGTCTGCCGCCTTTTTGCCGGCCATCATGGAAGCACCTGCTGCTACACCAACGGCAGCGCCGGCCAAGGCAACTCCGCCGGTAGTCAGGCCGCTTTCTTTTTCCTGTTCCACCGGGGGTTGCTGGGCAGCCGGGGTGGGATTGCTGATATGGGCCTGGGTGAATTGAGGGATGCGGAAGCCTACAGCCTGTTCGGTACAGCCGAAGCAGGGGTGGCCGGTGCCTACCGGCCAGGCGCCGGAGCCCACCTCGCAAAAGTGCAGGCTCGGGCAGTTGGCATGGGTGATGGGACCTTTGCAGCCCAGCTTGAAGAGACAGTAGCCCTGGCGATGTCCTTCATCGCCGAAGATTGTGGCGAAACGACCGGCGTCAAAATGGGGGCGCCGTTCACAGTTTTCATGGATGAGGCGGCCATAGGCAAAGAGGGGACGGCCCTTGTCGTCCAGGGCTGGTAATTTATTAAAGGTCAGAAAATGGATGACGGTGGAGAGGAAATTCTGGGGGTGGGGCGGGCAGCCGGGAATGGTGATCACGGTTTTGTCCTTGAGGACGCTGGGTACGCCGGTGGCGCCGGTGGGATTGGGAGGTGCTGATTGGATGCCGCCCCACGAGGCGCAGGAGCCGATGGCAATCACGGCCGCCGCCTGGGCGCCGAGCGCCTTGACCGTGTCGACAAAGGGTGTGCCCCCCACCTGGCAGTAGATGCCGCCATCCTTGACCGGCACAGCACCCTCAATGACCAGGATGAATTTACCCTGGTTTTTCCTGACCGACTCTGCAAGAAAATGCTCGGCCTGATGGCCGGCGCCGGCGCAGAGGGTTTCGTGATAGTCGAGGGAGATGAGGTCGAGGATGAGGTGGTCAAGGGTGGGGTGGGAGGGACGCAGCAGGGTCTCGGTACAGCCTGTACACTCCTGACCATGGAGCCAGATAACCGGAGGCCGCCGGGGCGAGGTGATGGCGGCGGCAATCCGGGGGGCAAAGGAGGTTGACAGTCCCATGGCCGTCGCTGTCGCTGTGCAGAATTTCATGAAGTCACGGCGGTTGATGCCGAGTCTGGCAATGGTCGCATCTCTGTCTGACATTGTCTCCCTCATCGCAATAGTGGAAAAATAAGAGATCGGCCCCAGCGGGTCCAGGTGAGTAATATTACCTAGAATTTTTTATAACACAGGGTGGATAGCTGTCAAATGTATTTTTCAGCGCCTGTCAAAGGTCGTTCATATATTTCAAGGGCATAGGGCTCTGAGGCCTCGACGTACTCTGAAGAGGTCTTGATGAATTCTGCCTCTGAGAAGGTGAGGAAGAAGATGTTACCGTGCAACAGCACGGTGGATGACGGAGATGTAGATGTTGTCGGCCAGGGCCATGGTTTTATCCATGAAAGAAACCGGCGTCACGCAGACCGGACAGCCCGGGCCGTGCACCAGCTGCAGGCTGCGGGGCAGGAGCTGATCCCGGCTGCTGCGGACAATGGCAGGGGTCTGGCCGCCACACTACCTCCATCAAGGTCCAGGGCCGCATCACCGTGGCAGCAATGGCCTTCAGCAGGGCCTTGGCCAGGCCGGGCTCACGGAATTCAAAGAGATATTTCACAGGGAAGCGACTTTCTCCTGCAGTTCCTGCCAGGCGGCCAGGGATTTTTTTGCCTCCTCCTCGTCAAGCACAGTGATGGCAAAGCCTGCATGGACCAGGACGTATTGGCCAGCCGCGGCATCAGGGACATATTCAAGGCAGGCCCTGTTGATGGTGCCGCCATAGTCGATACGGCCCATTTTCAGGCCGGTTTCTCTTGATGTCTCAATGATTTTTCCGGGAATAGCCAGGCACATGGGGGAGAGGATCCTTGGAATTGCAGAGAAAAAACATCCAGGGCTGGGGGAGGGGCCTGGATTGTGGGCGGGAAAAGGTGGACCAGGCAACTTCCAGAGGCTTTGGCTGACCTGAACGGCAATTTATGCAGGGGTATTGAGCGCCACGTGGCGTTCGTAAATCTCAAAGGTGTAGGGTTCTGTCGCCTCTACCTCTTCGGAAAAGGTCTTTATGAATTCTGTCTTGGAGAAGGGGGGGAAAAAGACATCCCCGTCAACCGCGCGGTGGATGATGGAGAGATAGATGCTGTCGGCCATCATCATGCACTGTTCGAAGATCTCGCCGCCGCCGATGACAAATATTTTTTCGTGAAGTTCCTTGGCGATATCAAAGGCTTCAGCCAGACTGGCGGCCATCCTGCACCCCTCAATAACAAGATCGGGCTGGTTGCTGATGACGATATTGGTGCGGCCCGGTAAAGGGCGACCAATGGAATCATAGGTCTTGCGGCCCATGACCAGGGCGTGGCCCATGGTGGTCCGTTTAAAGTGGGCAACTTCCTCTGGGATGTGCCAGGGGATGGAGCCGTTCTTGCCGATGACCCGATTTTCGGCCATGGCCACCAGAAGGATGATGGGAGGGGGAGTATTCTTCATGCCCATAAGTTTATGGTTCAACTATCCTGTTGCGCAAGGATAAAGTATTCTGCAGCGGGGATTGTTCCGGGAGTTGGTGGATGATGAGGTTACGGCCAGACCAGAGATTGATGGACCCAGGCCCGGGTGCCATCCATATGGGTCACCTGGAGCCATTCGCCATCTGTGCGGCCCGGGGTGAAGACCACCCCGTAGAGGGCTGAGGCAGATATCTCGTAATTTTGGCCCGGCCCTACTCTGAGATTGGCCTTTTTAACCCTGATAATGACCTGGCGCTTTTCCTGGAGGAGGGGTTCATAGATCCAGCCGGTATCGCCCTCGAAATCTTCGGTGTTGACCCAGTTGCCCTTGCGGCCAATGACCTTGAGGGGGAAATTCTTAAATACCTCCCAGTGGACCTCGGCAGATGTGGAAGGGGCTGAGCGGACATTGACCCCGTCCTTGATAACGGTGACATATTCAGCCGCCTGGGTGGTCCCGGCCAGGGCAGAGATGGCCAGGGCAAGAAGGAGAGCAAGGGGAAGGGGCGATACTTTTTTGCAAAATTTCATGATGGTGGGCAGCTCCGTCATAAATGAGAATTCAGGGTGAACTTTACAGGGAGATTGACAGCGGCAATATTTTTTTAAAATAGCATTCCAAATCCCGCAAGTCAAGACGCCAGAAACCACCGTCTCAGGCAATGACGGCGGAGCCTCTTTTAATGATATGTAAAAGATAAGAGGATATTTCGCTGATTTTGTTCCCCTTTTTACTGGAAGGGGATGAGGTGCGGCAAAGAACCCGTGTTGGCCGGGGTTAGCCGTTCTTACTTATAATATGGATGAGAAACTCCTTATTGCCCTTGGGACCCAGGATGGGAGATTCTGTCACCCCTTCATGGCCAAGGCCTAGGCCGGCAATGAATTTCTTGATGGATTCCACCACCTCGTCATGGAGGGCTGGGTCGCTGACCACGCCGCCCTTGCCCACTTTGCCCTTACCCACTTCGAATTGGGGTTTGATGAGGGAGAGGATGCTCACCGGCTTGGGGGCAAAGAGGGGGATGAGGGCGGGAATGAGAAGCCTGATGGAGATAAAGGCCGCATCAATAACCGCCAGGTCAAGGGGCTGGGGAATAGCCTCCCGGCTGAGATAGCGGGCATTGGTTCTTTCCAGGACCACCACCCTGGGGTCTTGCCGTAACTTCCAGTCGAGCTGGCCGTAGCCCACATCCACCGCATAAACCAGGGCGGCCTTGTTTTGCAGGAGACAGTCGGTGAAGCCGCCGGTGGAGGCGCCGATATCAGCGCAGATGAGGCCGCCGGGGTCAAGGTGAAAGAAATCAAGGCCCTTGGCCAGTTTCAGGCCGCCCCGACTGACAAAGGGGCAGGTTTTGCCCTTGATGGTGATTTCCAGGCCGTCATCCACCTGGCTGCCGGCCTTGTCCATTATCTGGCCCGCCACCAGGACCTGGCCGCTGCCGATGACGGCCTGGGCCTTATGCCTGGTTTCCGCCAGGCCGCGCGCCACCAGTAATTTGTCGAGACGTATTTTCATGGTGGCAAAGCCTTGTTGTGGCCACGGCATCTACGGAAAACAAATTTTTTTCCTCCGGTCTGCCGTGGCAAAATGTTTTAAAGAGAGGGTCCCGCCTGCCGCCTCAGGAGACGTCCGCCTGGCGGATCAGATCGCATAGTTCGTCTGCCATGGCCTCGATGATTTCTTGATCCTTGCCCTCAAGCATGACCCGGACCACCGGTTCGGTTCCGGAATGGCGGACCAGAATCCGGCCCTCGCCGGCCAGTTTTTTCTCCATGTCGGCCATGGCCTGATTAAAGCCGGGTACCAGGTCGAGATTCATCTTCTGGGCCGTCCGGACATTTTTCAGGACCTGGGGGAAAGAGTCCATCACCGTGGCCAGCTCTGAGATCGGTTTGTTCTGTTTGATCATGATGGCCAGCAGCTGCAGGGCAGCCATGATGCCGTCACCTGTGGTGCTGTGGTCAAGGAAAATGAGGTGGCCCGATTGTTCGCCGCCAAAGGAGTAGTTGTTTCTGCGCATCTCCTCCACCACATAGCGGTCGCCCACTGCTGTCCGCACCATCTTGCCACCCATTCTGGCCATGGCGATCTCAAGGCCCATATTGCTCATCACCGTGGTGACCAGGGTTTTTTTGTTGAGCTTCTTGATGGTCAGAAGATCCTTGGCACAGATGGCCATGATGTGGTCGCCATCAACAATTGTGCCCTTCTCGTCGCAGACGATGAGGCGGTCGCCGTCCCCATCCAGGGCAATACCGATATCTGCCCCCACTTCTCTGACTTTGGCAGCCATCACCTCAGGGTGGAGGGCGCCGCACTCCTTGTTGATATTCTTGCCGTCCGGTTCAACGCCGATGGCGGTGACCTTGGCGCCCAGCTCTTCGAAAACATGGGGGGCCACACCGTAGGTGGCGCCGTGGGCACAGTCCAGCACGATGTGGAAACTGTCCAGGCTGTACTGTTTGGGAAAGGTATTTTTCAGAAAGACGATATAGCGGCCCCGGGCATCATCAATGCGGAAGGCCTTGCCCACATCTTCAGCCACCGGCCGCAGGGCCTCCATCTTCTGCGAAAAGATGAGCTCCTCGATGTCCGCTTCTTTCTGGTCGGGCAGTTTAAAGCCGTCCCTGGAGAAGATTTTGATGCCGTTGTCCTGAAAGGGGTTGTGGGAGGCGGAAATGACCACTCCGGCATCAGCCCGCATGCTGGTGGTGATAAAGGCTATGCCCGGAGTGGGCATGGGGCCAAGCAGCATGACATCCACCCCCATGGAGCAGATACCGGCGGCCAGGGCGTTTTCCAGCATATAACCGGAGATGCGGGTATCTTTGCCGATGACGATGCGATGGCTCTTGCGCATATCCCTGACCTGAAAGGCAATGCCCCTGCCAATCTGCATGGCGATCTCTGTGGTCATGGGGTGGATATTGGCCACCCCTCTGATACCGTCTGTGCCGAATAATTTACGCATGAAAAAACCTGTGACAGGGTTGTGGAAAAGGAAAAAGAGAGACGTCTACTGGCCGGCAGGGGGGACTGTCACCGACACCTCGGTGGGTTCCACCTCAAGGATCTTGACCCCCGCCGCCGTCTTGACCCTCACCTTGACGGTATGGGTGCCGACCTGGAGGTCGGTAATGCTTATCAGGGCGGTGAAGAGCGCTCGGTAATCATCGCTCTTCTGCGCCACGGAAGAGGGGATGGCAGAGTGGACCGTCACGGTGCTGGGGGAAATCTGCAGCAAGGGTATTGTATTCCCTTCGGCTACCACCACCGGGATATTTTTTACCACCCGCAGGACCTGCTTTTCCTCGATGAGGATACTGGCCGTGACCACGGGGTGGCCGATGAGTTCGGAAATTTCCGGGGCCAGGTCTAGGGAGGTGTGGGTGATGGTGGGGCCTTTTAAGCCACTGATGTCAATGGGCAGGGTGTTGATCAGGCTCTCGGTGCCGATGATGCTCTTGGGGGCCGTGATGGTGATTTCCGCCGGTTCCAGGAGGACGGCAACCAGGGAATAGCCTTCAGGTACCTGGCCGCTGGTAACGGCATGGATGGGCAGTCTCTTTTCAATAAGCTTGTCGAGCTGCAGGATAAACTCAGAGGGTTTTGCCCGCAGCACCTTGACTCCCCAGGGCACCGGAATTGACTTGGGGTCGTTTTTTATCACCACCGGCCCGGGGGTGGCATTGGAAAGGTCCACGGTGCGGGAAACATCGCCGGCCAGGTTGCGGATAAGGCCGCGCGAGCCGCTCACCGTAACCTCAAGCTCCCTTTTATACTCATTGGTAATAATCAGGTCTTGGGGCAGGTTGATGACCTCCACCGGCACCCTTACCGTCATGTCGACATTGTCCTCGCCGGCGACGAAATACCACATAAAAACGGCGAAAAAAAGACTGAGAAGCTTGAGAACCCAGTTTTTTGGCCATTTCCAGGAGCCAAATAGCCGGTTCAGGCTCTGTTTAACCAGTTTTTCCATATATTCCTCTGGAATTCCTTGGGGACAAAGATTGCTTCCAGGCGGTTGCGCAGGGAGGTAATGTCAAGGTCACTGGTAATGCCGCCATGCATGACCAGGGAGATGGCTCCGGTTTCCTCGGAGACAACAATGACCACGGCGTCTGTTTCCTCGGAAAGACCAATGGCAGCCCGGTGGCGGGTGCCCAGGGAGCGGCTGATGTAAGGGTTCTTGGTAAGCGGCAGCACGCAGCGGGCATTTAATATCCGGCCCTTGCGGACCATGACCCCGCCGTCATGGAGGGGGGAGGCGGGCAGAAAGAGACTGATAAGGAGCTCTTTGCTCAGCTTGGCATCCAGGATCACTGCTGATTCCATATAGTCGCGGAGACCGGTTTCCCGTTCAATAACCATGAGGGCACCGATCCTGCGCTTGGATAAATAGTCGCCAGCGCCAATGACCTCGTCCAGGGACTGGCTTTCATCTTCGCCCGGACTGGTGGAAAAAGGGGTCTGGCCCATCTGGGTGAGGGCACGACGGATGTCACGTTGAAAGATAATGATGATGATCAGCAGGATGGAGCTCAAGAAACGACCCAGCAGCCAGTAGAGGGTGAGGAGCTGGAGTTCGCGGGCCACAAAATAGACAATGACCAGAACAAAGATCCCGGCCACCATCTGCACGGCACGGGTGCCCCTGATCAGCAGGATGACCCGGTAGATGATAAAGGAGACAATAAAGATGTCTGCCAGATCAAAAAGAATTCGATATGATTGGAAAAAATGGTAGAGGCTTTCTGTCATTTAGGAAAAAGAAGTCAGGGGTTGTGTCTCTCGGCTCAAGAAGATCATATTTTTTTATACTATAAAAGATATGGCAACTTTGCGAGATTAAAGAGGTTTATCCATGAGAAAAATGGAGAAAGTTTTCCAGGGGCAAGCCGTTCTGCCGGAGCTGGCGGGGTCCATGGGGGCCAGGGTTGCTCTCTGGTTTTCGTTTTCTGGTGGGCCGTGGAAAAGGTTTTGTAGTTGTTTTTATGTAAAAACAATATGTTACGTGATATTTACGGCGGCGGTTTTTTTTTGGCCCGTCGACAATCTTGACACCCTGATAAAATTTATTTATATGTACGTGTTTGGTGCGTCTCCGCTGACGACTATTCCTGTTTTCAGGGGGCTGCCAGATAGGGATACATATTAAAAATAACGACTCTGTAAAAAAGCCTGGATCTTGTCCGGAGGCATCGCCCATCCCCATTAAACTCGAAAGAGGGGAGGTCTTTTTTTGCAGGGTTCTTCAACAGACGTTTTTGACAACGAGGAAAAATAGTGGCTAATCACAAATCAGCAATCAAGAGAACCAAGCAGAATGCAGTTCGCCGGGCCCGTAACCGTGCCATCCGTACCAAGATGAAGACCTTTATCAAGCGCATTGATACCGCCATTGCCGAAAATTCAGTGGATAATGCCCAGGTGGCCTTAAAAGAGGCGGTTCCGGTTATCATGAAGGCGGCCTCCAAGGGGACCTTGAAGAAAGAAAATGCCTCGCGTAAGGTATCTCGCCTCACCAAACGGGTTAATATCTTTGTCGCCAGCGCAGCCTAATTGTTTAGTCCCAGCAGGAAATTGTAGAGACGGGGTTTGAGCGGCGCCTGTCGCCGCGGCATGGCAATCATGGAACTTCAGGGCAAGACAGGTGGTGACCACATAGCGACAAGGTCGTTGATCTTTGTGCCCTTATTGCCCCGGAGATCCATTTCCCCGGGAACCAGGAGTGCAGCCCCTCTTCTGTAAAAAAAAAGCCACGGAACCGTCATTGCGGCTCTGTGGCTTTTTTTTGTGTGACGCTTCTTCTCCGGGTTCTGAGTCTGTTGGCCCGGCAAAAGTCAAAAAAAATGCCGACGCGCAGCCGTGGCAGGGGTGCCGGGGTTGATGTGTCTCGACATCTTTGCAGGCCCGGGCTTGGCGACGCTGCCGCAGATGTGACCCGCTCTGGGCCAGGCCTTACGTAGCAAGAGGATACCAAAAAAATGTATAAGCCAGGATTGGAAGATTTCAGGCAATTGGCCCTGGAAGCGGGACTCATCCCGGTCTGCCGGGAAATTGTCGCTGATCTTGATACGCCGCTGACGGTCTTTGCCAAGCTGGCCGGCAACGAGTCCCACGCCTTTTTACTGGAGAGTCTGGAGGGGGGGGAAACCTGGGGCCGCTATTCCTTTGTGGGCTATGACCCGCTGCTGACCTTTGAGAGCCGGGGCAGCCAGATCAAGGTGCGCCGGGGTGATGACCTTACTGCCTTGAGCGGCGACCCCCTGGCGGAGCTCAAAAAGCTGCTGGCATCTTTTAAGGCCTGTACCGACACTGATTTCCTGCCCCGCTTTTTTGGGGGGGCTGTGGGGTATCTCGGCTATGAAATGGTGCGCTTCATGGAGCGTCTGCCCGAGAAAAATCCGCCCCTGGCCGATCTGCCGGAAAGCTCCTTCATGGTGCCCAGGTTTATCCTTATCTTTGACAATCTCAAGCAGACCTTGAGCGTGGTCAACTGCGTCAGGGTGGCGGAGAATGCCGATCTTGACCGCGTCTATCAGCAGGCCCTTGCTGATATTGATACCGTGATTGCCAGCCTCAAATCCTCTCCGCTGCCCCATGACGTGGTGGAGGGCGATGGTCCCTTTGCCTCCCATGAATTTACTGCCAATATGGAGCCGGAGGCCTTCCGGCAGATGGTGGCCAAGGCCAAGGAATATATCATGGCCGGGGACATCATCCAGGTCGTGCTTTCCCAGCGTTTCCATACCAAGACGGCTATCCCGCCTTTTCTTCTCTACCGGGCCTTGCGCCATGTGAATCCCAGTCCCTATCTTTTTTATGTCAGGATGGGGGATGTTATCCAGATCGGCTCTTCCCCGGAAATTCTGGTCCGCCTTGAGGAGAAGAAGGTTGAGGTGCGACCCATTGCCGGCACCAGACCGCGGGGCAAGAACCGCCAGGAGGATCTGGCCCTGGAGCAGGAACTGCTGGCTGACCCCAAGGAGTGTGCCGAGCATCTCATGCTGGTGGATCTGGGGCGTAATGATCTGGGGCGGGTGGCCAGGTACGGGACAATTGAAACCTATGAATTGATGGTTGTTGAGCGCTACAGCCATGTCATGCATATCGTCTCCGGTGTCCGGGGCGAGCTCGCTGAAGGGTATGATCAGTTTGATGTGCTGCGGGCCTGTTTCCCGGCCGGCACGGTGAGCGGCGCCCCCAAGGTGCGGGCCATGGAGATTATTGAGGAGCTGGAACCTGAGCGGCGCGGCCCCTACGCCGGGGCAGTGGGTTATTTTGGGTTTTCCGGCAATATGGATTTCAGTATCACCATCCGCACCTTTATCATGCATGGCAAGGATCTGTGGGTCCAGGCCGGTGCCGGTGTGGTGGCGGACTCTGATCCGGAGATGGAATATCAGGAAACCTTGAATAAATTACGGGGAGTGCGCCGGGCCGTGGAATTGGCCGAAAAGGGCATATGACTTTTGGTAAAGCCCGAGGCGGGCCGGAACCCATAGGTCGCCGCTGGATCTTTCCCCCCCCCTTTTTGAGGCCGCCCTTTTTCTTGGTTAAGCAGGAGCAAGACAAGCATGATTGTCATCATCGATAACTACGATTCATTTACCTATAATATTGTCCAGACCATTGGTTCCTTTGGCGAGGAGATCAAGGTCTTTCGCAATGACCAGGTGGATATCTCCTTTATTGAGGGACTGCGGCCGGACCGGTTGCTGATTTCGCCGGGGCCCTGTTCCCCGGGGCAGGCCGGCATTTCGGTGGAGGCCATCCGTTATTTTGCCGGCAAGATCCCCCTGCTGGGGGTCTGTCTGGGCCATCAGGCCATTGGCGAGGCCTTTGGCGGTCGGGTTATTCGGGCCGGGCGGGTCATGCATGGCAAGACCAGTCCGGTGAGCCATGACGGCAAGGGGGTCTTCACCTCGCTGCCGTCGCCCTTTGCCGCCATGCGCTACCATTCCCTGGTGGTGGCCGAGGATGACCTGCCTGCTTGTCTGGAGATCACGGCCCGCACCGACCAGGGCGAGCTCATGGGCCTGCGGCACAAAGAATTGCTGGTGGAAGGGGTGCAGTTCCATCCCGAGTCGATCATGACCCCGGACGGCGTCCTGTTGCTGAAGAATTTTGTCAGTGCCCACTATCCGCAGATGGTTCGGTAACTAAGCAAATCAGAAGGTTCCTTTGGGTAGGTCGGAAAGGGACGCACCAAGAAAGCGTACAAGGTGAAGAGATGATAAAGGAAGCCATTGGCAAGATTGTCAGCGGGGCGGATCTGTCTGAGGCGGAGATGGTGGAGGTGATGGATGAGATCATGAGTGGCAATGCCACTGATGCGCAGATCGGCGCCTTTATCACCGGGTTGCGTCTCAAAGGGGAGACCGTTGATGAGATTACCGGCGCCGCCCGGGTCATGCGGGAAAAGGCCACATTTGTGGATGCCGGCGACAAAGACCAGGTGCTGGTGGATATCGTCGGTACCGGTGGTGATTGCTCAGGCACCTTTAATGTCTCCACCACCGCTTCTTTTGTGGTGGCCGGGGCCGGGGTGGCGGTGGCCAAGCATGGTAACCGCTCCGTCTCCAGTCATTGCGGCAGCGCCGATGTTCTGGAGGCCCTGGGCGTTGATCTGGCCATGGACGCGGCCGACATCGGCGCTGCCGTGCGCCAGGTGGGCATCGGCTTCATGTTCGCCCCTGTGCTCCATGGCGCCATGAAATACGCCATTGGTCCCCGCCGGGAGATCGGCATCCGCACTATCTTTAATATCCTGGGTCCCCTCACCAATCCGGCCAGGGCCAATGTCTATCTGCTGGGCGTCTTCACCCCGGATCTGGTGGAGACTATGGCCCATGTCCTGGGGCGTTTCGGGGTCAAACGGGCCCTGGTGGTGTGCGGCGCAGGCAATATAGATGAGATCACCATCAGCGGTTCCACCCTGGTGGCGGATTATCAGGACGGCAAGGTCTCCACCTATACCATCAGCCCGGAAGATGTCGGGCTGACCAGGGCCACGCTCCAGGATATCAAGGGGGGCGCCACTGCTGCCCTTTCCGCCATCCAACTCCGGGAGATTCTGGAGGGCAAGCCCGGCCCCTGTCTTGACACGGTGCTCCTTAATGCCGGGGCGGCCCTCATGGCCGCCGGCCGGGCCGCTGACCTGAAGGGCGGGGTGGCACTTGCCCGTCAGAGTGTGGTCTCCGGCGCCGCCCTTGCCAAGATGCACAGTCTGGTGGCGTTCTCCGCCAAGGGAGCGGCAGAGCATGATTCTTGATACCATTGTTGCACAGAAAAAACGTGAGGTAGCGGCCCTGAAGAAGCGTGGCCTCAGGCCCCCGGGTGAGGTGGACCCGCCCCGGGGTTTCCAGCAAGCCCTCACCTCCTATGCCGGCCTCGCCCTCATCGCTGAAGCCAAGAAGGCCTCGCCCTCCAAGGGCGTTATCTGCGAGGATTTCCGGCCAGTGGAGATCGCCAGGCGCTATGAGGCCGGCGGGGCCCAGTGTTTATCGGTACTCACGGATGAAAATTTTTTTCAGGGTCATCTTGATTATCTCTCCCAGGTGCGTAAGGCCGTGGGGCTGCCGGTGCTGCGCAAGGATTTCACCATTGACCAGGTGCAGATCCAAGAGGCCCGGGCCCACGGTGCCGATGCCATTCTCCTCATTGCCGCCATCCTGAGCCAGAGCCAGATGGCGGAGTTTCTGGCTCTGGCCCGGGAGCTGGGCATGGACGTGCTGGTGGAGGTCCATAACGAGAGGGAGCTGGAGCGGGCCCTGGCCATCAACAGCCCCTTGATCGGCATCAATAACCGCAACCTCAATGACTTCAGTGTCGATCTGGACACCACCCTGCGTCTCAAAAAAGAGATTCCCGCCCACATTCCGGTGGTGAGTGAATCGGGCATCCGGGATGGTGATGATATCAGACGACTTGCTGAGCATGATATCTGCGCGGTGCTGGTGGGAGAGTCCCTGATGCGCGCCGGTGGCCGGGATGTTTTTCTGCGCGACTTGATGGGGCGAAGCTGAAGTGGGGATAAAAGGGCGGCAGCAAGTAGTGGCTGGCCCATTATCCCGGGTGCTGCCTTGGCCGGGCGTCTTGCGCAGGCATGAGATTACTTAATTAAGGAGGAGGGCCAATGGCCGGTCGAACGCGGGTTAAGATCTGTGGCATGACAGACCTTTTTGAGGTTGAAAAGGCAGTTGCCGCCGGGGTTGATGCCTTGGGATTTATTTTTGTGCCGCAGAGCTCTCGGGCCATAGATCATGAAAGGGCCCGGGAAATCATCGCGGATATGCCGCCCTTTGTTGATGCGGTGGGTGTCTTCCTGAACGAAGATCCTGAGGTGGTGGGTGAGATCGTTAATTTCTGCGGACTCACTGTGGTGCAGCTCCATGGCCAGGAACCGCCCGAGTATTGCCAGATGATGCCCTGCCGGGTGATTAAGGCCTTCCAGGCCAGAGCAGGTATGGGGCCTGATGTGCTTGAGCCTTATGCTGAAGTGGTTGACGCTTTTCTGCTGGATACCTATCACCCGGCAATGGCAGGGGGCTCCGGTCTCTCCTTTGACTGGAGCCTGGTGGAGAAGCTCTTGCCCACTCGCAGGCCCCTGATCCTGGCCGGCGGTCTCAATGTCGACAATGTGCGTGCCGCCATCGATCAGGTCCACCCCTTTGCCGTGGATGTCAATTCCGGTATTGAGGTAAGTCCCGGTCGCAAAGATCCCGAGAAGATTGCCGCCCTTCTGCAGCAGGTGGCCCAGGCCGATAATCGTTGCCTCTGAAATCTCTATCGTCAAAAAAAAGGCCGCTTCCCAGCTGGGAAGCGGCCTTTTTTTTGGCAAACCTTCTGCCGGGCAGACTCTATTTAGTCTTGAGCACCACATAGCGGCTGCTGGCGCCGCGCTGGACCAGGAGGAGGATTCTCTGGTCGGCCTTGCTCTGGGCCAATAGCTTGGCAAAGGTCTCCATGTCCGTGACTTCAATCTGGTTGATCTCGGTGATGACATCGCCGCGCCTGAGGCCGGCCAGGGCTGCCGGGCTGCCGCCTTCAACGCTGGTAACCAGCACGCCGGTGGACTGTTCCATCTGCAGGGACTCGGCCAGTTCCGGAGTCAACTCCTGAACCGTCATACCCAGAGTGGCGGTCTTCACCTCTGCTTCAGCGCTGGCAGCGGTCTCGGTTTCGAGTTTGCCGATGGTGACGTTGATACTCTTTTTCTTACCCTTTCTAAACAGGGTGACCTCGGCCTTTTCCCCTACGGGTGTCTGGGACACCAGGGTGGGGAGCATGGTCATCTCTGCAATCTCTTTATCTTTAAAGCGGATGATAATATCGCCCTGCTGGATACCGGCCTTGGCGGCTGGACTCCCCTCTTCCACCTGGCCCACCAGGGCGCCGTAGGGTCGCTCCAGGCCAAACTGGTCGGCAATGTCCTGGTTCACGGGCTGGATGCGGACGCCCAGCCACCCTCTGGTTACGGTGCCGCTCTCGCGGAGCTGGGCCATGACATTTTTGGCCATATTGATGGGGATGGCAAAGCCAAGGCCGATATTGCCGCCGGAACGGGAATAGATGGCGCTGTTGATGCCCACCATCTCGCCGTCAAGATTAAACAAGGGGCCGCCGGAATTGCCGGGATTGATGGAGGCGTCGGTCTGGATGAAGTTGTCGTAGGCGCCGCCCCCTAAGGTCCGGCCCTTGCCGCTGACAATACCGGCTGTCACGGTCTGTTCAAAGCCAAAGGGATTGCCGATGGCCACCACCCAGTCACCGACGCGCAGGGTGTCGGAATTGCCCATTTTGACAAAGGGCAGCTTGCCTTCAGGTTCGATCTTGATGAGAGCCAGATCCGTCATCTTGTCGCGACCGATGATCTTGGCATCATACTCCTTACGGTTGGCAAAACGGATATGGATCAGGTCGGCATTTTCAATCACATGGTTGTTGGTGAGGATATAGCCGTCTGCCGAGGTGATAACCCCGGAGCCGAGGCTGGTCCGCGTTTGGGTCCGCGGTTGGCCGTTGCCATGGGGACTGGGCTGACCATTGCCATTGGGGTGGGGGCGCCCGAAAAAATATTCAAAAAGATCAGGGAGCTCGTCTGGGGCGCCCTTAAAGTCAAAAGGGTGGAGAGAAGGGGCCTTTACCGTCTGGGTGGTGTAGATGTTGACTACGGTGTCGCCATGGGTCTCAACCAAGTCGGCAAAGCTTGGCAGACTGGCGGCCTGGGCCGGGTTGACCAGGCTGCCCGTCAAAAGGAAAAAGAGGGCCAGAAAGAGGGCCGGGGAAAAACCAGGAGCCGGTAGGGTGTTGGATAGGGAAGTACGCATGTCTCTGAGGCCTCTTTGCTAGGGGGTTATGGAAGAAAAGATGATCCTTGCTTATCAGGTTTATGACAGGTGAAAAAAGAAAAAGTTCTTTCGTTTCCAGGCGTAATAATAATTTCAGGGGTTTTTTGCAGAGTGCCCCTGTTTCTTTAGTCTATAGGGATCGTCAGGAATGTCAAACAGGCATGGCAGAAATAAAGGAGGAGCGTGTGCCAGGGGAAACCTGGGGCCTCATTATGCCGTTTTACTGAAAAGCCACCGCCACCGTGATAAGCCTTGAAGGGGCATTTTTGCCGAGACGGGCGAGGAGATGGGGATTGATGCGGGGTTTGGCCGGGCCGAAGAGATCCTGGAAGCTGCTGATCTGGCTGCAGGGCAGGGTGACAAGCAGGGCATTGCCGCTGATCTGGGTCTGCCAGGTGCTGTTGCTGGTCAGTTGACTCAGCAGGGTATGTTGTTGGGCCGGGGAGCTTGCATGGACAGTGACAACCAGATCAGGGGCAAGAGATTTGAGCTGGGAAAGGGATGGATGCAGAAACGAAGAGCGGGCCGGTGAGGGGGGGCTGCGGGGATCCAGCATGGGATAGTGAGCGCTGCCTGGGGCGCTCTGTTTTACTGGGGTAAATTGGATGCCGGTCTGCCGCAGGGGGGCGGGCTCCGGGTAGGAATTCTGGGCCAGATAGGGGATGCCGGGATAATAGGTGCTCTCTTCCTGGTCAACAGCCCTGGCCTGGACGATGTTCTTGTCAACGCTGCTTTTCTGGGCCAGGTTCTGGTCAGTGGCCACGGGGGAGAGTTGGAGAACAGCGGCACTGATCACACCCACCGCCAGGGTGGCCAGGGCGGTGGTGGTGGTGAGTTTGTGGAGGCGCATGAATGAAAGCCAGCCCTTCAGTTTGGCAAAGGGTTCAGCAGAGAGCTTTTTATTAATGCCAATGAGGAAATCGGCGTCCACCCTCTGGACCGGAAAGCTGTGCAGGGTGTGTATTGTTTGCTGGAAAAGCTGCCATTCCGCAGCGCACTCGGAGCAGGCTGCCAGATGTTCTTTAAGGCTGCGCGCCTGATTGCGGGAGATGGCGGCATCAATAAAATCGGAGAATTGGTTTTGGCAGTCAGGGCAATTCATAAGAATTTATGGGCTGAATTTCTCTTTTTCCCCGGGGCAGAGACATCCTGCCGTTAATAATGGGGGGCCTGTTTGGTTTTCTCTTAGAGCTGAGGATAGACACGCTTTAATTTATTTTTCAAGCTGGTCCGGGCCCGGCTTAATTTCGATTTCACTGTGCCCAGGGGAATATCTAAAATCTCACTGATCTCTTCATAGGCCATGCCCTGTAGATCCCGGAGCAGGAGGATCTCTTTTTCCGACTCGTTCATGGTGGCGATGGTGTCCTGAACAAGTTTGATGGTCCGTTGTTGTTCAAGCTCCTTTTCAGGGGATTCACCCCCTGTAAGCTGCAGGGATGAGTTGTCATCATCCAACGAGGTATTGCTGAAATATCCGCTTCTTTTAAGCCGCTTATAACGGTTACGACAATGGTTGAGTCCTATCTGGTAAAGCCAGGCGCCGAATTTGGTGTCATCGCGCAGCTTTGAAAGGGCCTTGTAGGCGGTGACAAAGACATCCTGGGCCAGATCTTTGGCCTCTTCTTCATTTTTTACATAATTAAAGGCCAGGTTGTATATCCGGCTTTGGTAGAGCAGGACCAGCCGGTTAAAGGCCTGTTTATCTCCCTGCAGCACCGCCCGGACCAGGATGGTCGTCTCATCCGGGGTATCCTCGGTATTATCGCCTTTGCCTGGAGCAGGAGTGCTGAAGGTGGCGATACATAAAAGAGGAGCAAGAAGAAAAAAAAGTTCCATAAAAAAAATTGGCGGGAAATAAAAAATTGATTGTGAAATAAGAGAGGTGGCGTGGTTTGGCGGCAAGGGATTTTTCCCTCACCAAAACACAGGAGACTCTTAGGAAGGGACCATGTAAAAGTATTAATCTTTACCCACCGCATGAAGTTAATACAATAAAACAAAAAAAAATGATAGGAAAAGCCGAGGGTAACCGGCCGCATCCTTCGCTCGTCCGGAGCCAAAAAGGCGGAGGGCAAAAGGGAAACAATTGGAGTTTTCAGTGAAACTCTGGCAAGGTGCGCGTATCTTTCTCAGCACCAGCTCTTGGGCCGGGCGGAGAGATTTTTTTTATGGTCCCCCCTCAAGTTTTGCGGAGAAAAATATGGAAGCCATTGTCCAGGAATTAAAGACATTAGTCCGTTTCAAGGCCACCACGGACATCGGTGATCTGGTGCTGGTGGTAGCAAAACAACCAGACTCCCTGGTCTACGCCCTGGTCACCGGTTTCGAACGTGACCAGGGAAAACGTGACGAGTGGTGGCATGTCTCGCTGCAGATCCTCAGTGTGCCGCCGCAAAAGGTGACCTGGACCCTGCGGACCTCCCAGTTTACCGGGCAGGAGATCTTCACCATGGGCGGCGAAAAACGTTTTGTGGCAGCGGTTGATTTTGATACAGATGCCCTTGTGCCGCCCCCCTCTAAGAGCAGAAAGACGGGGGAGAAGTCTTCTCTGCGGCTGGTTAAATGAGGCTCTGCCTCAGGGCAGGCCCGCTGCTTTTTGGGCAATGGCCGCTCTGATTTGTAAAAGGAGCGGCGCGCGGCCCCTTGCTCTGGCAGCGGACTTTAAAAAAATATGAAAAAAAACCAGATCCCGCCAACATCCCGACAGCTGCACGGCCTTGCCGCCTCCCCGGGCCTTGCCATGGGCCGGGCCCTTGTTCTGGCCAAGCTGCACGACAGAGGGGCCCGCAGGTCGGGGGCCCTCTCAGAGATGGACGGCGGCACTCTTCCTCAGGATGAACCGGTTATTCTGGTGGGGCATGATTTCCCGCCCCAGGATGTTCTGGCCATGGACCGGCAGCTGGTGCGCGGTTTTGTCATGGAGCTGGGCGGGGTCACCGGTCACAGCGCCATTATGGGCAGGAGCGTGGGGTTCCCGGCGGTGATGGGCTGTCTGGGCATCTGCCAACAGGTGGTCAGTGGCGATTTCCTGGTGGTGGACGGTAGTCGGGGCCGGGTGGTGGTCAATCCTGACAGCAAGGAGCTTGCAGCCTATGAGAAGCTGCAGCAACAGATGCTGCAGAAAAGCTGCCAGAGCAAGCTGTTCGCCCATCTGCCGGCCGAGACCAGAGAGGGCAGAAAGATGGCCATTGAGGCCAATATCCAGACCCTTGAGGAGATTGAGCCGGCCCTGGAGCATGGCGCTGCCGGAATCGGGCTTTTCCGTTCTGAATTTTATTATCTCACCCCGGAAGGCCCCCCCTCTGAGGAGCTGCTGCTGGCTATTTATGAACATCTCCTGACCAGCATGAGCCCCATGCCGGTGACGGTGCGCACCCTTGATCTGGGCGGCGGCAAAGAGGTGGAGGGGCACCAAAACTACCTGGAAAAAAATCCTGCCCTGGGTCTTAAGGCCATCCGTCTCTCTCTCCGTGAACCGCAGCTCTTTAAGACCCAGCTCCGCGCCCTGTTGCGGGCGGCCGGCTTTGGCACCCTGCGCCTCATCTTTCCCATGATCACCTCCCTGGAGGAGCTCCTTGCCGCCAAGGAGATGGTGACCCGGGTGCGTAAGGAGCTGCGGAGCCAGGGGCTGCCCGCAGGTGATGATGTGGAGATCGGCATGCTGGTGGCGGTGCCCGGGGTGGTGGCCCTTACCGATCGCCTGGCCCGGGAGGTTGATTTCTTCAGCATTGCTAGCAATGATCTTATTCAGCATCTCCTGGCCGTGGACCGCGATAACCACCAGGTGGCCTCTCTTTACACCCCCCTGCATCCCATGGTGCTCCGCATGATTGCCCAGGTGGTGCAAGCGGGTCATGAGGCCGGCATTGAGGTGCATCTCTGCGGAGAGATGGCCGCTGACCCCCACCTGCTGCCGCTGCTCCTTGGTCTGGGGCTGGATGGCCTCAGTATGTCTCCCCTGGCCATGCCGGCCGTCAAGCAGATGGTGCGCAAGAGCCACTGCCGGCAGGCCGAGGCGCTGGCCGCGGCTCTGTTGGCCTGCGCTTCTCCTGCAGCCATCAAGGCCAGGCTCAGCGACCATCTCGCCACCTTTTATCCTGAGGAAAGAGCGGGCGCTTGCGGGCTGGCCCAAAAGGGGGAGCAATGAGCAGTTCAGAGCTGGCATTTATCAAAGGAGTGGCATCCCTGGCCGCGGCTCCGGTTCCCGGCCTGGTTATGGGCATTGGCGATGATTGCGCCGTGCTCCGCAAAAATGAGGAGCAGGTTCTGCTGGTGACCACCGATACCCTGGTCTCAGGGGTCCATTTTGACCTGAAATGGCACCCCCTCCATCTCCTGGGCCGCAAGGCCGCGGCCGTCAATCTCAGCGATATCGCCGCCATGGGCGGCAGGCCCACCTTTGCCCTGCTGTCAGCGGCCTTGAGCTCTGATCTTTCCGAGCAGGGCCTGCAGGAATTTATGAACGGCTTTGTCGAGATGCTCCAGGAACACGGGGTGGCCCTGATTGGCGGTGATACGGTGACTGCACCCTGCCCGACCTTCACCATCACCCTCCTGGGCGAGATGGCCGGGGCTGAGGTCTGTTATCGCGCCGCCGCCCGCCAGGGGGATGAGGTGTGGGTCAGCGGTTTCCTGGGGGAGGCGGCGGCCGGTCTGGCCCTCTGCCAGAAGGGGGCAGCTGTCCCTGCAGAGTTTGCCGGGCTGCTCCAGGCCCATCTCAACCCCCAGCCCCGCCTGGCCCTGGGCCGTTTCCTGGCCGCCTCCGGTCATGTCCATGCCATGATGGATCTTTCCGACGGCCTGGCCACGGATCTGGCTCATATCTGTACGGCAAGCGGCCTGGCTGCGGAGGTTGATGGCCGGAACCTGCCTCTTTCTGCTGCCACGCAAAGGGCCGGGGAGTCTCTTTCCCATGATGCCCGCCAGTGGGCGCTCAGCGGCGGCGAAGATTATGAGCTGCTCTATACCGTGGCCCCGGGCCGCGGTGAGGCCCTGGCCCGGCAGGTCAGGGAAGAGTTGCATCTGCAATTAAGCTGCCTGGGGCGGATGACCGGCGGCCAGGGTCTCTTTTTGAGGGAAGATGGTAAAAAACGGCTGATATCGTACCAGGGCTATGAACATCACCTCTGAAAAAGAGGGCTGGGGTGCGCCGGCAAATACCCCGCAAGCAGCCGGTCTGGATAGATGACCACAAGAGAAGAAGCACACGTGCTCTCTGCAGAGCAAGGAGACGCCTGGCATGGCATTGCATGAAAAATTAGCACGTTTTTATCAGGACAATCTGCCTGGCGCGGTTATTGAGGGCACCACGCTCAAGGCCCCCTGTCCCTTTTGCGCGAGCCGGGGCCGCAAAGAGCCGGGGACCCTGGTGGTCTTTTTAGATGAGGATGGGTTTTTTGCCGGCTATTTCCGCTGTCTGAGCCGCTGCGTGGCCGGTGGCTTTGCCCCCCATTTTGCCCGACTGCGCTTGCTCGAGGCGGACACCGTGCCCGGTCATGATCCAGATCAGCAGCCTTACGTCCACAATGTTGAATGGCCCCTGAAAAATATCAACCAGGATATCCTCAAGTACCAAAACAGCATGACCAGCGCGGTGCGGGAAGGCTTCAGCCGGATCGGGGTAGGTCCTGCGGTCCTCCAGGAGCTGCGGATCGGTTTTAACGGCCGCTATATTGTCTATCCCTATTTCCAGGAAAACGGCTGCTGCTATGCCGCCCATTGTCTGGCCCCCCAGGGCAGCGGCGAAGAGTTCTGGTACGGAGAAGAGGAGCTGGCAGCCGGGGAGTTCCGTCTCTTCAACCTGGCGGATATCGGCCGTTGCCAGGGGGGCGCCCTCTTTGTGGTGGAGGGCGAAGAGAATCTCCTCTGCCTGCGGGAACAGGGCTATCCCGGCGTGGCCGTACCCCGGGCCGTTGATCTGGCCGCCCTGGACAGCCAAAGGTTTGCCGCTGTTGAGACCCTTTTTATGGTGGTGAATCATACGCCGGAATCAGAGGCGTCGGCGCGTCTTTTCGCCAGCCGGCTTGGCTTCAAGGCCCGTCTCCTCAAATGGCCCGGTCAGGCCCCGCGCGATTTCAGTCTGGCCCGGATGGCCCAGCAGGAGGGCGACAATTTCAGGGCGGAACTGCAGAAAATGATCAGGGGGGCCCGGGCCTTTTCGCCCTTTAACACCCCCGGCCGTGAATATACCCTTTTTGTGGAAAATCTGGAGCGGCGCCAGAGTGCTGGCTACCAGGCCTTAAAGAGCGGCATGCCCTGTCTCGATGAGGTGCTGGGCGGTATCCACGGCATCAATATCATCGGTGGGGCGCCCAAGGCGGGCAAGAGCTGTCTCGCCATCCAGCTGGCCAGCCAGATGGCGGCCAGCCAGGTGCCGGTGATCTATTATGATTTTGAGAACGGCCGCCAGAAGATCTACCAACGGACCATGGCCCGTCTGAGCCGGCTGCCAGTGGCCCGCTTTAACGACCAGCTGGAGGGCGACGACCAGCATCGTTTCAGCCAGGCCCAAGACGAGCTGCGCACCATGCTGTCCTGGTTCCGGGTGGTCAACGACCGCCAGCTCAACCCGGAGATCATGCGCCGCCATGTTGATTTTCTGCGGCACGAGACCCACCGCCAGGACGCCGTGATCGTCATCGACTCGCTGCACAAGCTGCCCTTTAAGGATTTCTCGGAGCGCCGCACCGGCATTGACGCCTGGCTGCGGGAGATGGAGTCGATCCGGGACGAGTATAACGTCGCCTTTCTGGTCATCTCCGAGCTCAACCGGCAGGAGGGTGGGCGCTATGACGGTGTGCCCCATATGGGCATGTTCAAGGGCTCCGGCGATATTGAGTACACTGCTGATAATGCCCTGGTCTTTCTGCCCGACTGGGACCCGGTGGACAGCCGTACCGCCAACCGGGTCAATTCCCTGTGGCTGGTGGCCAGCCGGGAGAATTCTCCCGGCCTGGTGGCCCGCTACCATCTCGACTACCCCTTCTGGGGCTTCAGGGAGATGGCCGTGGAGTAGGGCGATGTTGCATGGCCCTGCTCCGCGGCAGAAATAAAAAAGCGAGGCCTCTTTTGGCGATGGCGGGGCCGCTGCTGCGGGAATATCCATGGGGCATAGCTGAAATTGCAGCGTAAGCACCAAAGAAAACGTTGTTTGGTCCAGGCCGAGGCGGGCGTGTCCCAAAAAGAGATTTGCACTTTCCCTGGGTTCCCTTTATCTAAGCAAGATGACACTTTTTCAGATCAACAGTTCCTACGAGCCGGCCGGCGATCAGCCGCGGGCCATTGCCGCCCTCACCCAGGGAGTGCTGGCCGGGGTGCGGGATCAGGTCCTGCTGGGGGTGACCGGCTCCGGCAAGACCTATACCATGGCCCAGGTCATTGCGGGCACGGATCGGCCGGCCCTGGTCATGGCCCACAACAAGACCCTGGCTGCCCAGCTCTATGCCGAGTTCAAGGAACTCTTTCCCCAGAATGCGGTGGAGTATTTTGTCAGTTATTATGACTATTACCAGCCCGAGGCCTACATCCCCCAGTCGGACACCTATATCGAGAAGGATTCGGCCATCAATGACGCCATTGACAAGATGCGCCATTCCGCCACCCGCTCGCTGCTCACCCGCCGCGATGTCATTATCGTGGCCTCGGTATCGTGCATCTATGGCCTGGGCTCGCCGGAGGAGTACAAGAACATGCACCTCTTTCTTAAAAGAGGGGAGGAGTATGCCATGGACCAGGTGCAGCGCCGCCTGGTCCACATGCTCTATGAACGCAATGACATCTCCTTTCACCGGGGCACCTTCCGGGTCCGCGGGGACGTGATCGAGATCTTCCCGGCCTATGAGGAGGAGCTCGGGGTGCGGGTGGAGTTCTTCGGCGACACCGTGGATGCCATCACCCTGGTTGACCCTCTGCGGGGCGTGATTATGGATGAACTCGCGGAGATCAAGGTCTTCCCCTCCAGCCACTTCGTCACCTCCAGGGAGATCATGAACCGGGCCATGCAGACCATCAAGGCGGAGCTCAAGGAGCGGCTGGCGTTCCTGCAGCAGCACAACAGGCTGGTGGAGGCCCAGCGTCTGGAGCAGCGCACCCTTTTTGATCTGGAGATGATCAGCGAGCTGGGCTATTGCAACGGGGTGGAAAACTACAGCCGCCACCTCACCGGCCGTCAGCCCGGCGAGCCGCCGCCTACCCTCCTCGACTATCTGCCTGAGGATTTCCTGCTCTTTGTGGACGAGTCGCACATGTCCATTCCCCAGATCGGCGGCATGTACAATGGCGACCGGGCCCGCAAAACCACCCTCACCGAATTCGGCTTCCGCCTGCCCTCGGCCCTTGATAACCGGCCCCTGAAATTCGAGGAGTTTGATCAGCGCATTCATCAGGCCATCTATGTCTCTGCCACCCCCGGTGATTTTGAGATGGATCGGGCCCAGGGCCACGTTGTCGAGCAGGTCATCAGACCCACCGGCCTCCTTGATCCGGAGATCGAGGTGCGGCCGGCCAAGAATCAGGTGGATGATCTGCTGGCCGAGATCCGCACCCGGGCCGAGAAGAAGGAGGCCGTGCTGGTCACCACCCTCACCAAGCGCATGGCCGAAGATCTCACCGATTATTATGAAAAGCTGGGGGTGGCGGTCCGCTATCTCCATTCCGATATCAAGACCCTGGAACGGGTGCAGCTGGTCAGGGAGCTGCGGCAGGGGGCGTATCAGGTCCTGGTGGGTATCAATCTCCTCCGGGAAGGCCTTGATCTGCCCGAGGTCACCCTGGTGGCAGTGCTTGATGCCGACAAGGAGGGGTTTCTGCGCTCAGCGCGGGCCCTGATCCAGACCTGCGGCCGGGCCGCCCGCAATGTCCACGGCCGGGTCATTCTCTATGGTGATCAGATAACCCGCTCCATGCGGTTCACCATTGATGAGACGAACCGCAGGCGCGCCATCCAGCAGGCCCATAACGACAAACACGGCATCACCCCCACCACCATATCCTCTGCCATTAAAAACGCCATGGACAGTGCCTATGAAGTGGTGCCCCCCGCCCTGGCCAAGGCCGCTGAGGAAGAGGTGATCTACCGCTCCGTGGCCCAGGTGCGCAAGGCCATTATCGCCAAGGAGAAGGAGATGCAGGCGGCCGCCAAGATCCTCTCCTTTGAAAAGGCCGCCGAGCTGCGGGATGAGATCAAGATGCTCAAAGAGATGGAGCTTGCCCTGCTGTGAAGAAAGAATGGCAACATAAACTGCTGCTTTTTCTGGCCCCCTTGGTCTATAAAGTAGTGATGGGTTTTGTCATCACCAGTTGCCGCAAAGAGATGCACGGCAAAGAGATCTGGCAGGAATTGCTGGATTCCGGCCAACCCTTTATCCTCACCTTCTGGCATTATAATGTCCTCTATGCCTCCCTCTCCGGCGGCCGGTTGCCCATGGTGGCCATGGTCAGCCCCAGCAAGGATGGCGAGTTTATCGCCCGCATCATGGAGTCCAAGGGGATCACCACGGTGCGGGGCTCCCGCAGCAAGGGAGGGGTGGGGGCCATCAAGGGTCTTTTAAAGGCCGTGCGCCAGGGCTTGAGTCCGGTGATTATTGCGGACGGCTCGCAGGGCCCGGCCCAGGTGGTGCAGGGCGGCTCCATCATCATCGCCGGCCGGGCCGGCATTCCCATTGTGCCCATGAACTGGGCCTTCAGCCGCTATAAGCTCTTTAGCAGCTGGGACAAGACCCTACTGCCCCTGCCCTTTGCCCGGATGGTGTGGGTGGTGGGGGAACCGCTGCAGGTGCCCAAGGGGCTTGATGGTGAGGAGGTGGAGGCGTATCGTCTCCTGCTGGAGGAGAGGCTGGCGGCAACCTATGAAGCGGCCTGGGCGGCTTTTGGTAAGAAGAATCACGAAGACCTCTGAGGGGGGAACAATTATGCGCAGATTTCAACTCATCCTCGGCCTGCTGGCCCTGGTCATTCATCTGGTGGCCCGCGGCGGTATGGCGATGATCTTACTCGGTGTCATTATTGGTGCTTTGTTGATGCCCACCTTGGCAGAATAAGGGTTCCCTGAAGCCAGGGCTGTTTTTTTATCTTGGTTGCCGCGATAATCTTTGTTCATTATTGCCGGGTCAAAAACGAACCAAAAAGGCACTCCTGACAGCCCTTGGCCGCAGGTCAGCTCGCCTGTCGTCGACAAAGGGGAATTGCCGAAACTGAGCTTTGCGCAGAGATGCTGTCATTTGTTTCTGCCCTTTTTGGGCTCCCTGCTTGCTGGGGGGCTGAATGGGGGGGACGGGGAAACGTTTCCTTTTATCCTGATCCTTTTTATCCATGTTGACAGTCGCAACCAGAGACAGAGGCGTTGGGGCTGCCAGAAAAAAATACCGGGAGAATTGCTATGGCGACCTTATTCGACCAAACCACCATCAACGGCATGACCATGCGCAACCGCCTGGTCCGCTCAGCTACCTGGGAAGGAATGTGCGAGGCAGATGGCCGACCCACTGCCAAGCTGGCAGATTGGTATGGGGATCTGGCCCGCGGCGGCGTGGGCCTTATCATCACGGGCTATAGCTTTGTGCGGCCAGAGGGCAAACAGCTCCCGGGTAAGATGGGGATACACACCGACGATTTTGCCAAGGAAATGCAAGCCCTTACTCAGGCGGTACATGACCAGCAAGGGAAGATATGCGTCCAATTGGTGCATGCCGGGGGGCAGACGGATACAGCCACCGCCCACCGCCAACCTCTGGCGCCCTCAGCCGTGCAGGTTGAGCAATTTCCAGAACTTCCGCAGGAGATGTCAAAAAAAGATATCGCCGACATCGTGGGGGCCTTTGCTGAGGCGGCAAGACGGGCTCAAGCCTTCGGCTTCGATGCCCTCCAGCTGCATGGCGCCCATGGCTATTTGATCAATCAGTTCCTCTCTCCTCTTACCAACAGGCGGACGGATGCATACGGAGGCACTCTTGACAAGCGCTGCCGCTTTCTCCATGAAGTTTATCAGGCCGTCCGTCAGGCCGTGGGTGACGATTTTCCCGTGTTGATCAAGCTCAACGGTGCCGACTTTGTCGAAGGCGGCCTGAGTATGGACGATGCGGTCTATGCGGCGACCATGTTGGATAATGAAGGGATCGATGCCATTGAGGTGAGTGGCGGCACCTCAGCCTCGGGGGACAAAACTCCGGTGCGGCTCAAAATTGAGAAGCCAGAGCAGGAGGCCTATAATCTTGCCCTGGCTAAACAGATCAAGAAAGCGGTCAACTGCCCGGTGCTGGTGGTTGGCGGCTACAGAAGCTACGAGGTGGCGGCAAAGTCTGTTAAGGAGGAAGGGCTGGATTATATTTCCATGGCCCGACCCTTCATCCGGGAACCGCACCTGGCGCAACGGTGGCGTCAAGGTGATCTCTCCCCGGCCAAATGCATTTCCTGCAACGGCTGTTTTCAGCCGGGCCTTAAGGAAGGTGGGATCTACTGCGTGATAGAGGCAAAAGAAAGGAAGAAGAAGAGGTAACCCCTCTTTTCCCGCCGATAGTGGAACCGGGAAGAGTGAGGAGGGCCGTTTTGCTGAGGGCTGGCACTGCTTTCGAGTTAAGTACGTTTTAAAAAGACAACCTCCCCGTCGAAGGGGGCTCGCTGAGGGCTCAAGGGGGGCGCAACCAGTGCGGCCAAAGGCGCGGATCGGCCAGAAAAACAAGAGGAGCATGTCCCTGATTTTTCAAAAAAGGAGATGATGATGAGTTTGAAGGATTATTTTACCCAAAAAAAAGGAACAGGGGTGCTGGCCACCGCCGCTGCTGACGGCAGGGTGGATGCCGCTATCTATGCCTCTCCCCACGTGATGGACGACGGTGGTCTGGCCTTTATCATGCGCGAGCATCTGACCTATGCCAACCTCCAGGAAAATCCCCATGCCACCTATCTGTTCCGGGAGGAGGGCAAGGGCTATCGGGGTGTACGCCTTTTTTTGAAAAAGGTGCGGGAGGAGGAGGATGAAGGGCAGATGGCCCAGATGACCAAGAGAAACCTCAGCCCTGAGGAGGATGCGGCTCTGGGCCCCAAGCATCTGGTCTGTTTTCAGATTGATAAGAGTCTCGAGCTGATAGGTGACAGCGAGATTGATCTGTAAGGGCCGGGGCTGAAGATCACCAGCAACGCTGCGGTTTTTGGTGGCAAGAGGGCAGCCTGTTGCCTGACCACCCAGAGGTACGGGGGCTGGTAGCAAGCCCTTGTGCCCCTGGCTGGTTGTTGCAGCAGGCGGGATTTGAACTCGTGAATTCCAGGGGGCAGGGTCTGGAATTATGGCCATGCTGAGGTGGCCGCCGACACTGTCCCCGGGGAACTTGCGAAGCAGCGCTCAACCGTGTGGATCCGTGTGGTAACTCGGTACAGTGGCCGCAAACAAACAGCCCCAGCCAGCCACTGCCAAAAGATATTTATAATCTTATGGACGCTTCCCTTGGCGGACAACGATGTTGGCCGTATTTGACTTGAGGTCGAAAACGATCTGCACCTTGTTGTTTCTCAGCTGCTGCAGGACCTGGGTGATTTTATCCTCCAGCCTGCAGCCTGGATCACCCCAGTCTGCGCCGTCTCGGGTCACAAACTCCTCAATCATATTGCGCAGGGTATCTGGATCAATCTGTTCGTACGGAACCTCTATTCCTTCTTCGTGCCTGCCCACTGCGTTTTCCTGAGACATTATCCCGCCCATCCTGTGGTCTCGACTTTAATATGGATTAGAGGGGTCCCTTTATAATGGTGCATGGTACTCTCCTGTTTAAAATAGTCCAAAAACCTGGTGATTTCTCAAATGAGCGGCGAGAGACAAACAGCGTCAAGGATATGCCGGCCTGTATGGCTTGCAGCGGGTATGTCTGCAATGTCCATTGTCGGCAATAGCTGTTGTGCTCGGGCCTTGAGTGATGCAGGTAGCGCCGCTGTGCACCATGTACGTCCCTGATCTTTTATGGCTCACAGTTCCCCGCCAATTCGGCACATATATTCTTCTGAAATAAGATAGCCCACCGGAGGAATGGCCCAACTCTTCAAGGCCAAGATAACCGGCGACCAGGGTTTTGGAAAGGTTCTTGCGATCAAGAAGAGCCAGGCCCCCTCGCAAAAGCGAACAGGAGATGCTTTCGTCTCAAAAGTAAAAAGCGACTGTTTTTTTTCTTGAAAAGAATCCCCTTAACTTGACTTGAGTCAACTCATTCTTGGGAAAAATAGGGGAGTATGGCTAATGATATTCAATTTTTAGCTGCCCGTTTTTTTCTATGGCACGGGCTGGCGCCACTCTTTTCGGAGGCATTGCCCATGTCGTTTATCCGTCAGCTTTCCATCAAAAACCAGATGCGTTTTCTCGTCACCGTGCCGATGGTGTTTCTCGTCGGGGTTCTCATCAGCAATGGCCTGGAGCGCTACGGAACCTTGCGGGAATCGATTATTCTCACCGAGCTGGCCACCATTGCCGGCATGATCACCGAGGTGGCCCATGAGGCCCAGAAAGAGCGGGGCATGACCGCCGGGTTCCTGGGCAGCCAAGGGCGGCAATTTGCGGGCAGATTATCCACTCAGCGCGACCTGACCGATGGCCGTATTCAAATACTCGTTAAGCATCTCAGCTTGGCCCAAGTCCATAAGGACGATGCCGCCCTCAATGAAAAACTACAACTGGCCCTGGTCGGGCTGGAGGAGCTGCCGCCGCTGCGCCAGAAGATCGATACACTCGGGGTTGCGGGCCCGGCGGCTATCGCACTTTACAGTGACACAATTCATCAGGCCCTGGCCACCATCCCTCAGATCGCCCGGATCAGCACCGATGCAGGTATCATGAAGGCGCTGGTCGCCTATTATAATTTTGTGGAAGCCAAGGAGCGCATGGGGATTGAACGGGCGGTGCTGAGCAATACCTTTGCCAAGGATGCCTTCGGCCCCGGCATGCGCCGGAATTTTGTCCAGCTTCTCGCGGAGCAGACATCTCTGTTGCGCAATTTCATTATTTTCAGCGACCCCCTGGTTAAAAATCTGTATGAAGAAAAAATGCGCCATTCGTCCGTGTTGTTGGTTGCCGGCATGGAAAAAAGCGTATTGGCCAAATTGAATCAGGAGATTGAAGGAGGATATGGCATCGAGGCCCGGCAATGGTTCGACACCATGACCAGCAAGATTGACCGGATGAAAGAGGTTGAGAACGGCGTGGCAAACCAGATCATGCAGCAGGCCGAAAACATCAGGCAGGACTCCCGCCACGCGCTGCTTTTCACCACGATAACCGGCTTGGGCGTAATCGGGTTCAGTCTCTTCCTGGCCACCCTGCTGTCAACGCGGATCAGCCAGGCCCTGGAGACAATCAGTCATGACTTGAGCAGCGGCGCCGGAGAAGTGAGTTCAGCCTCGTCTCAGGTTGCCTCAGCCAGTCAGTCGGTGGCGGACGGCGCCAGCAATCAGGCGGCTGCCATTGAGCAGACCGCCTCCTCCATGGAGGAGGTCTCCAGCATGACCCAGCAAAACGCTGACAATGTCGCCCAAGCCGACACTCTGGCCGAGGAGGCGCGCCAGATCATCACCCAGGCTAATGAGTCCATGGTCCAGCTCACCAACTCCATGGTCGAAATCACCGGGGCCAGTGAAGAAACATCGAAGATCATTAAGACCATCGACGAAATTGCATTTCAGACCAACTTGTTGGCCTTAAATGCTGCGGTGGAGGCGGCCCGGGCTGGAGAGGCCGGTGCCGGTTTCGCCGTGGTGGCGGACGAGGTGCGCAACCTTGCCCTGCGCGCCTCCAAGGCTGCCAGAAATACTGCTGACCTTATCGAAGGTACGGTTGATAAAGTGCGGGCCGGCTCTGTGCTGGTGCACTCCACCAACGGCTCCTTTCAAAAAGTGGCGGCAAGCACCACGGCTATCGCAGCCATCATGGCCGAGATCGCCGTGGCCTCCAGGGAGCAGGCCACCGGTATCGGTCAGGTGAATATCGGCATCAGTGAACTAGATAGAGTGACCCAGCAGAATGCGGCTACTGCCGAGGAAGCGGCCAGCGCCGCCGAAGAACTCAACGGTCAAGCAGCCTATATGCGTGACAGCGTGCGGGTTCTGACCAGCCTGGTTCGAGGTGAAAGGAGAAAAGAAGATGGCGTAAAGAGGCTGGCAGCTTAGGGAAGCAATGACCCAAAGGTTTTGGTGCCTGATATGGACAGGGCTTTTTTGTCTCCTTGTCCCTGCGAGGACGAAGCGACGCGGCAGTCCAGAGGCGTGACAACCGTTACCCTGGTCCACCCTCACTTCCCCTGCGTCCCCATACGTGTCGTAAAAAAAGCTCTATTTCAAAGAATTGCCCAGGAGGTGCGCCAGGCTGCTGAAGTTCGATGGTAATCACTTTTTTTATCCGTTATTATGTATGCATACATAAAAGCAGCAGGTGTTGCCAACATGGGCATTTTAACTCCAGAAGGAGGTTCGCAATGATTGAGAAAATGATGGCTCTATCAGGTCTCTTGCTTGCCGGGGTCCTGGCGCTTACTGCTCCCCTACAGGCGGGCGACGTCAAGATCGTCCCGGCGCAAGTAACCCCGCAGATATACATGCTGGCCGGTGAAGGCGGCAATATCGGGTTGTTTACGGGCGCGGACGGAACTTTTTTGATCGACGATCAGTACGCCCCCCTCACCGAAAAAATTATAGAAGCCATCAACTCAGTTGGTGGGGAGTACCCTGAATTTCTGATAAACACGCATTATCATGGTGATCACACGGGGGGTAACGAAAATATGGGCCAGGGCGGCGCCTTGATATTCTCGCACCATAATGTGCGGGAGCGCCTGCAGGCAGGCTCTTTCCTTGAGGCGTTTAAGATGAAACGGGCTGCGGTCAGCCGGGAGGGCTTACCGGTGGTGACCTTTGCCGAAGGCATCACTTTTCATCTTAATGGCGACAGGGTCCGCGTCATTCATGCGCCCCATGCCCATACTGATGGCGATAGTTTTATCTTCTTTACGGCGGCCAATGTTATCCACGCCGGCGACCTGTTCTTTAATGGCTTCTACCCTTTTATTGATGTCAACCATGGCGGCACCCTTAAGGGCATGATTACAGGGGTGGACAGGATTTTGGCCCTGGCGGATAATGATACTAAAATTGTTCCGGGCCATGGTCCTTTGGCGGATAAGGCGGAGTTGCTGAGGTACAGAGAGATGCTCAGTGTGGCCCATGCACGGTTGTCAAAGCTGAAAGCGGCGGGGAAAAGCGCCCAGCAGGCAATTGACGCCAGACCCCTGGCCGATCTGGAGGAGACCTGGGGCAACGGGCTTTTCAAAGGCGACCGCTGGATAGAGTTGATCTATTCCGGAGTTTGATATTTGGCACCAGCCACTCAGGCCTTGGCCCTGAGTGGCTGGTGCCAGGAACATACCCTCTCCGGCAAGTTGCAGGTCCCTGCTTACTTTGTTAAAAAAGTATAGAGTTAGCCCCTGTTGCCACTCGCCATCTTCTTATGCCAGGCCAAACCAGCCGACAACCTACACCAATAAAGAGGCCGTGCACCCATGAGCGCCACCACCATCCTTTATGTCATTATTGCCCTTGTTCTTGCTGATTATCTCCTGGAAAGGGGGCTCAGCTTTGTCAACTGCCGGCGTATTGCCACCCGGCTGCCGGATGAGGTCAAGGACATTTACAGCGCTGAGAAGTATCAGCAGTCCCAGGAGTACAAGAGGGCAAACTGCCGTTTTGATCTGGTTACGGTCAGCCTGAAGGTGGTGATCCTCCTGGCCCTGCTTATCACCGGCGGCTTTGCCTATCTCGACCAGGTTGCCCGGGGTCTGGTGGAGGCGGAGTTGCTGGTTTCCCTTCTCTTTTTTGGCCTGCTCTTTTTTGCCTCGGAAATTCTCTTTCTGCCCTTTGACCTCTATGACACCTTTGTTATTGAGGAACGCTTTGCCTTTAACCAGACCACCCCGGCCACCTTTATCACCGACAAGCTGAAGGGCTGGCTGCTCACCGTTCTTCTGGGTGGGCCTCTGCTGGGGGCAGTGATCTGGTTTTACCAGATCACCCAGGACCATTTCTGGATCTATGTCTGGATATTGATGGGCGGTTTCATGATTGTGATGACCATGTTCTACTCCACCCTGATCGTGCCGCTTTTTAATAAGCAGACCCCCCTGGAGCAGGGTGAGCTGCGGGATGCCATCGAGGCCTTTGCCGGCCAGGCCGGCTTTCAGCTGGATAATGTCTTTGTGATTGACGGCTCCCGCCGCTCCACCAAGGCCAATGCCTATTTTGCCGGACTGGGTGCCAAAAAGCGCATTGTCCTCTATGACACCCTGATTAACGACCTGGAGGTAAAGGAACTGGTGGCGGTGCTGGCCCATGAGATCGGCCATTATCAGAAGAAACACACCGCCAAGGGTATCATCCTTGCCCTCTGCCAGACCGGCATCATGCTCTATATTCTGTCGCTGTTTATTGCCAACCCCCTGCTCTCAGAGGCCTTGGGGGCGGATATCCATAGCTTCCATCTGGCCCTGATCAGTTTTGCTCTTCTCTATTCGCCGCTGGTCACGGTCATGGGACTGGGTATGAACGGCTTGTCGCGCCGCAATGAGTACGAGGCGGACCGTTTTGCCGCCCGCCATTTCGAGGCCGCGGCCCTGGCCTCGGCCTTGAAAAAGCTTTCCGTCAACAACCTCTCCAACCTCACCCCGCACCCTGCCTATGTCTTTTTTCACTATTCCCATCCCCCTCTTCTGCGCCGACTGGGCGCCCTGGCCGCCAGCTGAACTCGGAGATAACCTCGAAAACGGAGAACATTATGAAAGTCTTAAAACTGGATGAAACAAGAGAATTTACCCCCGGGGCCATGAAACGCTTCTTTCTGGTGGCAGATTCCGAGTTTTTTAAAATCATCAATTTTAACCTGGAGGCAGGGGTCACCTTTCCGGTCCACTCCCATGATCTTGACGGGGAACTGTCGATCCAGGTGATCGAAGGGGAGGGCTTTTTTCTCGGCGCAGGAGATGTGGAGATAGTCGCCAAAGAGGGAGACATCCTCGTTGCGGAGATCCGGGAGCCTCATGGCGTGCGGGCAAAAACGGCTATGCGTATTCTGGTCACCATTGTGCCGCCTATCTGAGGGCGGGCAGTGGCGGGGGCTCAGCGGGGCTGGATCGCTGCTGAGCCCTCCATGACATCATCCGCCCAGGTGAGTGCCGCTGTCATGGTGGGAAAGCCAACCGTACTGGTCAGCAGCAGAATCGCCTGATGAATTTCTGCACAAGAGGCGCCGGCGGTCAGGGCCCTTTTGGTATGGCTGTGGACAGCTCCTTCCGAGTGATTGGCCGCTGCTGCCGCCAGTTGAATTAATTGGGCGGTCTTTTCGTCCAAGGGGCCCTCCTGCTTGGCAGCTTTGCCCAGTTCTTCCAGGGCAGCCATGAATTTAGGATGACGTTCTTGCATTTTAGTATATTGCTTGGCTGGAATATCTGGCATCTGATCCTCCTTTTGGCTTTTTCCTTTTGCAGGGGCAAGAACCATTTCTTCCTCCATGCGGGCTTAACAGGATGTACCTATCCACAATAATGCCGGAAACGGACGAAAACCACCAAGTTGTAACTGTGCAGCACTGCTCCAGAGGCGAGAAAGAGGTCTGAGAAGTGTGCTCTCTGCCCACAAGCAGGCTGATGACAACGCAGATGGGGTGCTGCTGGATAGTTATAAAAGGATAGCATCTTTTCCCTGGCCATGTTGAGCAATTTCCTCTCGCACCGCCTTCTGGTGATGGTTTCCCCAGGGCAGCCGCAGTCATCAACCATAAAAAAAGGCCAGGGAGAAACTCCCTGGCCTTGGTGCCGCCATCTTGTGCTGCTGGACTGAAATCTTATTTCAG
This sequence comes from Desulfobulbaceae bacterium, assembly GCA_024637145.1. Classification (GTDB taxonomy): domain Bacteria; phylum Desulfobacterota; class Desulfobulbia; order Desulfobulbales; family SURF-16; genus BM506. The sequence continues at coordinate 29,446 of JAGXFQ010000020.1, read as the reverse complement.
GGCAGCCAGGATGTTGTCGGTGACTTCCTTGATGGAAGGTTGGCCATCCACGGAAATAACCTTGGTGTCGCCGCCCAGCTTCTTGAAGAAGTTGACAGCGGCCATGGTGCCTGTTTTGTCGTCATAGTAGATGTCATGGCGCTTATCAATGGCAGCCTCATCCTGGTCATCGGCGCGGGCGGAAAGGTCGCCGCCGCAGACCCGGCATACCAGCTTGCCGTCTTTCTCCACCGGTTTGATGGCCTCAAAAGCGATGTGGTTGGGATGGTTGTTGTCGTTGGCGCAGAGGCGACGGCCGGTGATGCGTATCTTGGCAACCTCGCGGGGCAGGACAATCTCCACCACATAGTCAAGCTTGATGCCTTCCTCTTTCAGGGCCTTGGCCAGGGTCTCGGCCTGGACCTTATTGCGGGGGAAGCCGTCCAGAATCCAGCCGTTTTTGCAGTCATCTTCCTTGAGGCGGTCGAGGATCATGGGGATAGTGATGTCATCGGGAACAAGATCGCCGCGGTCAATATACTCTTTGGCCTTCATGCCCAGCTCGGTGCCGCCGCCGATATTCTTGCGGAAAATAGCACCAGACTCGATATGGGCGATATTGCCCATTTTTTCCTGGATGATGGCACCCTGGGTGCCCTTGCCACTGCCGTTTGGACCAAACATAAGGATGTTCATAATATGCTCCTTTCTCAAGTAGGTATTGGATACCATTATCTCAGAATGAAATAATGCCTTTTTTACATGGGGGGTGCCGCTCGGGGTCACCGACACAAAACGCAAATAAATAGTTAAAACTATTTGCTATTTAAAAAATAGCTGAAATATATCGCAAGTTGTCGGGGAGTGCCACCGAAAATGTTATGGCGGGCCAAAAAGGTACAATGTTATGACGAGAGGAAGACAAATTGCTGCAAAGGAGAGGCTATTTGTTCTTTATTCCCCGCATCATGGTTTTTTTCTGCTATATATCATGAGGTGCCGTTGAAATTATTGGATTTTTTTACCGCTGACAGCAGGTCAGGTCAATAAAAAAGGGAGCGCCGCAGGTCGATCCCTCCCTTGGCCCACGTGACCATTCCCCAGCTGATAATCAGCAAAAGATGCGCATTCTTTTTGCCCTTATGTCTGTTGTCGGCGGCCACTCCTGAAAGAGTTGGCGGGGAAAATATTGTAAGGCCCCTATGAAAAAAACGATCATCTCTATTTTGGTTCTGTGTGCCATCCTGACCTTTGGCTCGGTGGGCTACATGCTCATTGAGGATGCCTCCTTTGATGACGGTCTTTATATGACCATGATTACCGTCAGCACGGTTGGGTATGGCGAAACGGTCCATCTCACTCCTGCTGGTCGTTATTTCACCATGATTCTCATCCTGATTGGTGTCGGCTATGTGATGGTCGTGTTTCGGGAGATCACCGAAAGTGTCGTGGCGGGAGGGATCAGGACTGCTCTGGGAAAAAGGAATATGTCAAAGAAACTCGAAAAAATGAAAGATCATTACGTGGTCTGCGGCTTTGGTCGCATTGGTCAGGTTATCTGCCGGCTCCTGCAGGAGAACGGTAAGCAGTTTGTGATCATTGAAAAAAAAGATGATGAGATAGAGCAGATCAATGCCTTGGGGTATATGGCCTTGAAGGGGGATGCCTCTGATGACCAGATGCTCATTCAGGCCGGGGTGGCCCGGGCCAAAGGTCTGGTGGGGGTGGTTTCTTCAGATGCCGAGAATGTCTATATTTCTCTGTCGGCCCGCTCCCTCAATCCGCGGCTCTATATCGTGGCCCGTTCCAGCGGTGATAAGCGGGTCGAGGAGAAACTCAAAAGGGCGGGTGCCGATCAGGTGATCTCCCCCTATTATATCGGGGCCTATCACATGGCCAATCTCATTTTGCGGCCCACGGTCACCGACTTTATCGACCTGGCCGTCAGCGGCACGAATCTTGGGCTGCGTCTGGAAGAGATTGTGGTCACCGCCAGTGCCACCGCCCTGGTGGATAAAAGCCTCATGGAGTCGGAGATCCGCAAAAAATTTAACATCATTGTGGTTGTGATCAAGCGCCGCGCCGGCGATTCAGTTTTTAATCCCACCCCCACCACCCTGATCGAAGTGGGCGACACCCTTGTTGTCCTTGGCGAGGTGGAGCAGATCAAGGCCCTGGAGAAGAGCATGCTGCCGGGCTGACGTTTCTGGTGCCTGCAGCGAGCCCTGAGGCTGAGGGCCACGGGTCTGGGGAGGGATTGATGGTAAAAAGTATCAATAAATCGGCACGGCTGCCGACAAGGAGGGATAAGCGGCAGCACCCATCTTGGCGGCCGGGGAAATATCTATAAAAAGTTTATTGAATCTAGGTTGGTGTAATGGCTGAAATCACCTTGGGGGCATACCCCCAGAAAATCTGTGACAACAAATATTTTTTGCAGCTCTCCAAGGATAAGCTCCATCTCCTCCTGGCGCTCCAGGAGGCGACAGATCTGGAACCTGCTGACTGGCCGGAGGTGAAGGCCATCGCCCTGGCGGCCGGAGTCTGTCATGGCTTCCATGAGGGGATGCCCACCCTGAAGGATGGCAAGGCGGTGATCGCCGCCGGTACCCCGGCCCGCTATGGTGAAAATGCCAAGGTGCGGCCCCTGGTCAGGCCTGCGGTTGTCCAGGCCAAAGATGAGGAGCAGGCCCGCAATGTCCGGAGGGAGTTTCGTGAGCTGGGCAATATCGTTAATGTCCCTGAAGGGCAGCTTCTTCTGGAAAAGATTCCAGCCACCCCGGGGGTTCCGGGTCGTAATGTCCTGGGGGCGGAGATTGCCGCCCGAGATGGCAAGGATGTTCATATGAAATGCGGGCCCGGTGTTTCTCTGAGCGAGGACGGCCTGCGGGTCACATCCACGGTCAAGGGTAAGTTTGTGATGGAGGGGGGCAAGCCGGCTGTCTATGAGGAGCATGTTGTCCACTCCGACGTTGATCTGAGTATCGGCAATATCACCTTCAGCGGCAAGCACCTGGTCATCAAGGGCCACGTACTCCCCGGCTTTCGGGTCAAATGCATGGGCAGTATCGACATCAGCGAAGGGGTGAATAACGCCGAAATCATCGCCGGTACTGACCTGAAGATCCGTGGCGGCCTCATTGGCGATGAGTGCTCGGTGCGGGTCTGGGGCGATATGGATGTGGATTTCTGCGAAAACACCGGCCCCATCGAGAGCCGGGGCACCATATCCATCGCCGATTTTGTGGTGCAGGGCAATATGAAAGTGGAAAAGGACCTCAAGGCCTTAAGCGGCAAGGGTGCCCTCATTGGTGGCAGATATGTCTTGGGCGGTTCCCTCTATGCCTTGGAGCTGGGCTCTGATGCAGAGGTTCTCACCGAAATTGTGGTGGGGCTTAATCCCGGCCTTGAGCAGAAGAAGAAAAAAATTGAGGAGGCCAAGGGGATTTGGCCTCCGCGCCTTACCGAGATGCTGAAGGATATCAGTGCGCTGTCCGCCATGAAAAAGAAAGAGGGCAAAGATTTTTCGCCCCAAAACGAGTTGAAACTCAAAAAGCTCAACGGTCTGATGCCCAAGGTCATGGCGGCCAATAATCACCTGGCTGAGCTGGAAGAAAAGCTGGATGCGGAAATTGAAAAGGCGGCCACCCAAAGTGTCTATGTCTATGGCAAGGTTTATGCCGGCGTCCAGATCACCATCGGCAAGATATGCCGGGTGTTGACCAGCCCGGAAGAGGGGGTGATTATCGCCTTTGTTCGGGAGAAGCAGGCCATTCATGTGCGGGCCATGACCCCCTCAGAACGGGAGGCGATCGGTCTTGGTTCGTAGATCCTGATTGTTTTTGATTCCCTCCCAAAAAAAAAATCCAGATCACCATCAAGGTGAGCTGGATTTTTTTTTGTTCTTTAAAGGGGCTCAGGCGAAGCGGCAGACCTCCATCATCTCGCGCACTGCCTGATCAAGGCCCACGAAGATCGCCCGGGCCATGATGGCATGACCGATGGAAAGCTCCTCAATGGTGGGCAGGGCCGCCACCCGGCCGGCATTCACATAGTTGAGGCCGTGGCCGGCATTCACCCGCAGGCCCGCCTCATAGGCCTCTTCTGCTGCCGCGGCAATGAGGTCAAATTCCTGATCCTCCTCCCTGTCGCTGGTGGCATCGGCATAGCGGCCGGTGTGGATCTCCACAAAGGTGGCGCCCACCTCTTTGGCGGCCTGAATCTGGGCGGAATCAGGATCAATAAAGAGGCTGACCGGGATCTTTTTCTTGGTTAGCCTGGCAATGACCTTCTTGAGGTTGCTCTTTTGGCCAACCACGTCCAGGCCGCCCTCGGTGGTCAGCTCCGCCCGTTTTTCCGGGACCAGGGTAACCATGTCCGGTTTGAGCTCCAGGGCAATCTTGATAATCTCTTCGGCTGCTGCCATTTCCAGGTTGAGCTTGGTCTGCACGGTCTGGCGCAGAATCTCCACGTCGCGGTCCTGTATATGACGCCGGTCTTCCCGGAGATGAACAACGATGCCTACGGCGCCGGCCAGCTCGGCAATGGCCGCGGCCGTCACCGGGTCTGGTTCTTTGATGCCGCGGGCCTGACGCAGAGTGGCCACGTGATCGACATTAATGGCGAGTTTGACCATCTTCTTTCTCCTTGTTGCGAGTGCTTGTAAATAGTGATGTTCGAGGCCAAACATCTCCTCGGCATCGTGGTCCGAACGTTCATGGTCATAACCCAGGAGGTGGACAAAACCATGAACCAGCAGGGTGGTCAGCTGCCGGTGCAGGGATATCCCTTGCTCCCGGGCCTCATGAGCGGCAGTGGTAATGGAAATGACGATGTCGCCCAGCATGGGGTGCTGCTCAAAATAATCATCACTGCCCTGGGGAAAGGAGAGGACATTGGTGGCCTTATCCTTGTGGCGCCACTGCCGGTTGAGCTCCTGCATGGCCGGATCGTCAACAAGAAGCAGGGAGAGCTCGTGCTCCTTCAGGCCGGCCAGGCAAAGAAGTGCTTCGCCTTTCTGGATGAGGAGGGCAGGGCAGACCTGGCAGGGGCCACTGTATTTATTGTTCAGCAGGACAGGCATAATGAATGGTCAGGAGCCCCGGTTTTTGGCGGCAGCCTTCTTTTCCGAGGCCTCATAGGCCATGATGATTTTTCTAACCAGTGGGTGGCGGACCACATCTGATTCCGTGAAGGTATTGAAGCTGATGCCCGGGGTCTTCTGCAGAATGGCAGAGGCGGCCACCAGGCCGGAGCGCTGCGTGGCAGGCAGGTCTATCTGGGTTATGTCGCCGGTGACCACGGCTTTGGAGTTGAAGCCCAGCCTGGTGAGAAACATCTTCATCTGCTCATAGGTGCTGTTTTGGGCCTCATCAAGAATAACAAAGGCATTATTGAGGGTGCGGCCCCGCATAAAGGCCAGGGGAGCGATTTCTATATCCCCCTGGGCAACCAGTTCTGCCGCCTTTTCCCGGCCGAGCATGTCGGTAAGGGCATCCAGGAGGGGGCGGAGATATGGGTTGATTTTCTCCGCCATGTCACCGGGCAGAAAACCGAGGCGCTCACCTGCCTCCACCGCCGGTCTGGTCAGGATGATGGAATTGACCTGGTGGCTGGTGTAGGCGGCAATGGCCATGGCCACGGCCAGATAGGTCTTGCCGGTGCCGGCCGGACCTATGCCGAAGGTAAGGTCGTGATGGCGTATGCCCTCAATATATTTCTTCTGGTTGAGACTCTTGGGGGAGACAACCCGCTGCCTGGCGGTCACATAGACCTGATCGAGAAAGATCTCTTTGAGGTCGGCTCGGGGGGATTTCTCCAGGATGTGCACCGCATATGCCACATCCTGGGGATAGACCGGGTAGCCCGCCTCCAGAAGCAGATAGAGCTGCTCCAGGGTCTGGGCGGCCAGTTCCACCTCATGTTTGGCGCCGCTCACCGTCAGGGTGGTGCCCCGGGCCTGAATCTTGACCCCGCTGCCTTTTTCCAGTTCATGGAGATTGCTGTTTAAGTCTCCATAGAGCAGGCGCGCCGTGTCGTTCTGGGTGAAGGAGAGTTCTTTTTTTATCTGTTCACCTCTGTGCCCGGTCACTCTTTTTTGATTTCGGCAGCAATCATCGCCTGGATGTCCGCTATATTGCGGTTCTGGACGCGGTGACCATTGACAAAGATGGCCGGGGTGCCGGTGACATGGGCCTCTTTGCCGCTTTTGATATCCGCCATCAGCTGCTGGCGGGCCTGGGGGCTCCGGCGGTCCCGGTTGAAGGCCGTCATCTCAAGGCCCAGGGTGGCGGCAAAGGCCTCATAACTCTCAGGGGCCAGTGTTTTATGGTTTGCAAAGAGCAGGTCGTGATACTGCCAGAATTTCCCCTGGTTGTGGGCGGCAAGAGAGGCCAGGGCCGCTTCCTGGGCCTGGGCATGAAAATTCAAGGGAAAATGTTTGAAGATGATCTTAACGGTGTCTGGATTCTGCTCGAGCACCTGCTCGAGTAACGCCCCGGCTTGGGCGCAGTGGGGTCATTGGAAATCGCTGAACACCACCACGGCCACAGGGGCATCAGGGTTGCCCAGGAAGGGGCTACCGGTGGTGTCGATCTGGGCCACCAGGCTGAAGGAGAGTTTCTGGATCTGGCCGGTGGCCGAGTTGCTGACAAAGAGTTGCTCAGGCACCCCCGCCTTTTGAAAGCCGCTGAGATAGACGCTGTCCATGCCGCCGGCAACTTTCAGGGTGCCCTGGGACGTGCCGGCGGCATCGTACATGACCAGTTCGCCCGCCTGGGTGAGGACAAAGAGGCTGGTGCCGTCAAAGGATATTGCCATGTCCCGGATGGCCGTTTTGGTCTCAATGGTCTGGTCAACGGACCAATCAATGGCCGCTAAGGCCGGCACAGGAAAACAGAGGGCAGCAAGGATGACAAGAACATACCGCTGTAGTTTCTTCATAGACTCTCCTTAATTTTTAAAAACGAAAATACAAAATATCAATCTCTGATTATTTTGGCAAGGAAAACGGCAAGATGCTCTGCTCTTAAGGGACTCTTGGCCCGGGCCAGGCCCTGTTGCCATTGCAGGAGGCAGCCGCTACAGGTGGTGACCACCAATCCCTGGGAAAGTTCCGCCAGGGGGGCTAAGGCCCTGCTGAAAATGTTCCGGGAAATATCAGGGTTGGTCAGGTGAAAGAGGCCGCCCTGGCCGCAGCATTGGGCCGGCAGGGAGAGCGGCGGCGCGCCGTTTAGTTGGGTAAGCAGCTGGCGCGGCTCTTTGGTGACCTGGCAGGGGCCAAAGCGGAGATGGCAGGGGTCATGGTAATAAAGGGTTTCAGCGGGGCTGCTGGTGGAGAGCCCTTCCCGGTCCAGGAAAAAGGTGGAAAATTCCTGGATACGACTGGCAAAGGCCACGGCCTTGTCGTGCATCTCCGGGTCATCGGTAAAGAGTGTCGGGTAGCTCTTAAGATGACTGGTGCAGGAGGCGCAGGAGGTGAGGATGGGGCCGGCAGCGCCCTCCGCAAAGGCCTTGATGTTTCTGCGGGCTGCGGCCTTTGCTTCTTGCTCAGAGCCGGAAACATGGGAGGCCAGGCCGCAGCAGGTGAGGGCAGCGGGAGTGTGGAGTTCAAAGCCGCAGTGGCCGGCCAGAATTGTGGTGGCCTTTGTTATGTCTTTATAAAGATGCTGGGCCAGACAGCCGGGGAAATAGGCCAGAATCCGGGGGCTGCCTTTTTGGGGGAGAGCGGGCAGGGAAGGAGGGGCGGCCAGGGCCGGGGCCAGCAGATCAAGACGTTTTCGCAGGCCGCTCGCCTTGGGCAGCGTGGCCAAGAGGGTGGTCAGGGCCTTGGAGCCCCCTTCCTGGAGCAGGGGCGTGGCCAGCACTTTTTTGGTCAGGAATTTAGCAAAGCCGTGCGGGTCACGGCCAAAGGGCTGCCTGGCCCGCCAGGCAAGGATATCCTCGCTGGGCCTCAGGTTGCGGGGGCAGGCCGCATCGCAGGCCCCGCATTGCAGACACTTGGCCAACAGGTCATTAAAATAGGCGGAGTCAAAAGAAGCGCCTGCTTTAAAAAGATGAAGTTTGCCGCGGGCGGTGTGCGATTCCCGGCCGGTGCTCTGGAAAACGGGGCAGACAGGGGTGCAGGCCCCGCATTTTGCACAGGACGATGCTTTTATTTCTGGTTGCCCTGCCATAAGAGGTAGGCCTTGATAAAGGGATAGAGGTTGCCATCCAGGACGGCATCGACATTACCGCTTTCCTGGTTGGTGCGGTGGTCCTTGACCAGGCGATAGGGCTGCATGACATAGGAGCGGATCTGACTGCCCCAGGCGATCTCTTTTTTCTCGCCACTGATTTCATCATGCTGTTCCTGCTGCAGCCCCTGCTCCCTTTCATAGAGGCGGGTCTTCAGCATCTTCATGGCTGTATCCTTATTGCGATGCTGGGAACGCTCATTCTGACACTGGACCACAATATTGGTGGGGATGTGGGTAATGCGGATTGCCGAGCTTGTCTTGTTGATATGCTGGCCGCCGGCGCCGCTGGCCCGATAGGTGTCGACCCGGATGTCTTTGTCGTTAATCTCCACTTCAATGTCGTCGTCAAGCTCCGGAAAGACAAAGACCGAGGCAAAAGAGGTGTGGCGCCTACCACTGGCGTCAAAGGGGGAGATGCGGACCAGACGGTGGATGCCCATCTCGGAACGGAGGTAGCCGTAAGCATACTTGCCACTGATCATCACCGTGACGCTTTTAACCCCAGCCTCGTCGCCGGGCTGGAGGTCAAGAATGTCGGCGGAAAATTTTTTCTTTTCGCTCCAGCGCAGATACATGCGCAGCAGGATATCGGTCCAGTCCTGGGCCTCGGTGCCGCCGGCCCCGGCATGAATGGTGAGCATGGCATTGCTGTTGTCATGCTCACCGCTGAACATGCATTCCAGCTCAAAATCATCCAGCCGCTTGCCCAGGGCCGCGATGACCTCGGCCGCCTCCTGTTCCGTGTCCGCGTCCTCTTCCTCTGTGGCCAGTTGCAGAAGAATCTCGCCATCTTCAACAATATCGTAACAAGCCTGCCAGCTGTCAATGGGGTACTGCAGCTGACCAATAGCAATCTGGGTCTGGCGGGCCTTGTCCGGATCATCCCAAAAAGCCGGATTCGCGGTCTGGTGTTCAAGCTCGGCGAGTTTTCTTTGTTTGCCGGCTAAGTCAAAGATGCACCTTTAAAGAGAGGAGGAGGTCTTTGTACTCTTGAAGTTTCTGTTGAAGTTCTGCTGACATGTCTTTTGGATCCTGCCGGTCAAGCCTTTTGGCCGTGTCGGCGCTGGTAAGGGGGAGGAATAATTTTGCGCACGCACTGAGAATAATGAATGCATCATATACCCAAAACGCTCTTGGTCCGTCAATTATTTACTTTTCCCGCCTTTTTTTAAAAAACAGGGCCAGGAAAAAGAGGGTGTAGGTGACACAGAGGAGGGGGAAGGCAAAACCGATCCTGGTGAAAAAGGTGGTAGTGGAGAGCAGGGGCAGGCTGGCGCTCAGATAGCCCGGTTCAAAAAGGCCGGTGTGGTCCACAATTTCGCCGGTGGGCAGAATGAGGGCAGAAATGCCGGTATTGGCGGCCCGGGCCATGCTCCTTCTGTTTTCAATGGTGCGGAAAATGGCCATGGCCAGATGCTGGGCAGGGGCGCTTGACCTGCCAAACCAGGCATCGTTGGTGATGTTGGCAAGCAGAGTCGCTCCCTGGGCCGTTGCCCGGCGGGCCAGGTCCGGGTAGATCGCCTCAATGCAGATAAGCACCCCGATTTGAGCGGCACCCATGTCCAGGGGGGCGCCGGAGGTGCCGGCGGAAAAATCCCCCATGCTTTCAACAAGGGGCTTGGGGATGGGCAGGATGGAGCGCAGGGGGATATACTCGCCAAAGGGCACCAGGTGCTGCTTGAAATAGATCTCAGTCTTGCCCTGTGGGGTGAGCAGCAGGGCGCTGTTGTAGTAGGCATACTCTGTCTGGCGGCGCACCACATAGGGGGCGCCGGTAAGGAGGTGGTAGGGGGCGCTTAAGACGGTCTCTTTTTTCACCCGGGCCATGAGGGGATCAATATTGGGGTAAAAAGAGAGGGCGGTCTCCGGCCAGATCACCAGCTCGGCAGCGTTCTCCTTACGGGCCTCGCGGGTAAGCTGCAGGTAGCGCTCCAGGTTTGTTTCCTTGAGATCATCCTGCCATTTCAGGGTCTGCTCAATGTTGGCCTGAACCACGGCGACCTTGAGTGCCGGCTGGCTGGGCAGCTCTGCTTTGACCTGATAGAACCGGATCCCCGAATAAGTCAGGCTCAGGAGGATAAGGGCAGCCGCGGCCAGCCGCTGCTGCTTTTTCTGGTGGCCCCTTTCCCGGGTGAGGAAAAAGTGGGCAAGAAGGGCATTGGCCAGAACCAGAATAAAGGTGATGCCATGATGGCCGGTGAGATCGGCCCCCTGAATCAACAGCGGGAAGCCATATTGGCTGTAGCCCATATCCATCCAGGGAAAGCCGGTGAGCAGAAGACCGCGGCCATAGTCGAGGCTCACCCAGAGCAAAGGGGGAAACCAGAGCAGAGAAAGCCTCTTTTTGGTCTTGCTTACCAGGAAACAAAAAAGGGCGAAATAGAGGGCCATATAGAGGGCCAGCAGGAAAAGAGCCGGCCAGGCGAGCTGGGGCGGCAGACCGCCATAGGTTTCCATGGAGATGGTTACCCAGTAGATGAGCAGGAGGTGGTAGAGGGTGCCGCTGATCAGGCCCCACAGCGCTGCTTGAGCCGGCGTACTTCGGTGGCAGAAAAGGAGAAGCGGCACAAGGGCGAACCAGGCCAGAAAGGCAAGGCCCGGCCCCGGGGAGGCAAGGTAGAGCAGGAGTACGGAAATAAAGGGCAGAAGAGCGGTTAACATAGAGTGTCCCAATTGGTGGCCCCATCGGCAAGGAGGCGGCTTTGGCCCTGGCGGCGGAGCTGGCGCCTCTTGGCCTTGGCGCAGAACAACGGCAAGGGCCGGGTCGGATAAGAGCAGGGGAGATCCGTTTTGTTGCAGGCGGCGGTTTTACTCTTTTTTGAGGTCCGTATGGATTTTCACCATCTTGATCCGCCGTTTATCCGCCTTGAGTACGGTGAGGGTGAGAGGCGGATAATCCACAGTGGCCCCTTGTTCCGGGATGCGGCCGTGCTGGTTAATGATAAAGCCGCCGATGGATTCATACGACCCTTCCGGGAATTCAATGTCGAAATATTCTTCAATATCCTCAATATCGATCTTGGCATTGGTGACCACGGTCTGGTTGTCAATCACCCGCCACAGGTTTTCCGGTTTGTCCGACTCGTCAGCGATTTCTCCGACAATTTCCTCCAGAATATCCTCCAGGGTAACAAGGCCGCGGGTGGCGCCGAATTCGTCCGTGACAATGGCCAGGTGGGTGTTGTTGGCCTGGAAATCCTGGAGAAGGGCCATGACCTTGTCGTTTTCGTGGACAAAGATCATCGGGGTCAGCAGGGGGGCGATATCGGTGAGCTGCGGCGTATCCGGGCAGCGCAGCAGATCCTTGGCATGGATAAAGCCTTCGATCTTGTCCGGAGAATCGTCATAGATCGGAATGCGGGAAAAACCATATCTGGTGATGAGTTTAATGATATGGCAGGGCGATGAGGTGAGGGGGGCCGAGATAATCTCGGTGGCGGGGGTCATGATCTCTTTGATCCGGGTATCTCTGAATTCAAAGATGGAGGTGAGCATCTCCCCCTCAATGCTGCTGATCAGGCCGTGTTCTTCGCCTTCTTCAATGAGTTCCTGGAGTTCGGTGCTCAGATCGCCGGCCGGATCACTACTGCCGGCGAGACCGAGAAGGTGGAGGATGTTTCTGATAAGGGAGGGGGGGGCGGGTGTTGAATTGTCGGGCATAAGAGTTGGGATACGACCTCGGCTAAAAATGGCAACCATGTCAAGAGACAAGTTGGGTAACCTTGAAATAGTTGAAATAATTATATTATTAATGAAAAGAGAATGTTTAGTTGCCGCAGCAAAGAGGGAAATTTACAAGGGAGAAATATAAGAAGAGTATGGCCAAAAAGCCAGCTAATTTACAAAAAAATTGACCAAGACCTGTGAAAAAGGTATAAGCGCAGCTGTTTTTTTATAAGGAAAGAGTTCCTTCTACTGGCTGGAAATGATACCTTTGAGCCCTGAGGCGCGCTCCTGCCCCCATAATGGGACCTGCCTTTACTCCCTCCTGCTGAGCTGGTAGGATAGGATCAGCAAGGGTACAAAACAAATCCACATATTTTTTTGACATCACTTTCGTTCCCCATACTGAAATATATTTTTAACCATGCCCCTCTCAGGCAGATCCTAACATTACCCGAGGTTCATTTTGAAAGCTAAGGTATTGATTGCAAATAGAGGTGAGATCGCCATCAGGATAGCCAATGCCTGTGTGGATCTTGGTCTTGATTTTGTGATGATCTATACGGATCCGGATAAGGAATCCGAGCATGTCCGGCGTTATGCCGATGCCGCCGGTGCCGGCAAGAAGGTGTGGCGGGTCTCCAGCTATACCGACCCCAATGAAATACTCTCCATTGCTGATCATACCGGCTGTACTGCCATTCATCCAGGATATGGCTTTTTCTCAGAGGATTTTCGGTTTGCCCGCCGGGTCACTCTGCGGGATCGGCCCCTGATCTTTATCGGCCCCAAATGGGAGGTGATCAGGGATCTCGGGGACAAGATTAATACCAAAAAGGTGGCAAACAGCCTTGGTATCCCCACCATTCCAGGCACCTCCGCCCCTATTTATAATGAAATGGAGGCGGAGGCCATTGCCGCCAAGCTCTTGAATGATCAGGAAGAAGAGGGCATTGCCAGCCCTTCCATCCTGGTTAAGGCCGCTGCCGGCGGCGGCGGTATGGGGATTGAAGAGGTGAACCGGATCGAGCAGTTTCGCCGCACCTATCGGCAGGTCAAGAATTACGCCAAGCGTCAGTTTGGTGATGGCGGCGTCCTTATTGAGCAATGCCTGCGTGATTATAATCATCTTGAGGTGCAGCTCCTCTGTTCCCAACACGGGGAACGGCTCCATTTCGGCACCAGAAACTGCACCATCCAGTCCACAGGCCGTCAGAAACGGCTGGAGGCGGCTCCCGGCTTTGACAACAGCTGCTTTGCCTATGAATTTGATGCCCACAAGGTCCTGGAGCAGATCGTTGACTACTCCCTGAAGCTGGCCAGCCATGTCCACTATGATAATGTCGGCACCTGGGAGTGGATCGTGGCCCGCAACGGCCAGCCCTATCTTCTTGAGGTCAATACCCGTATCCAGGTGGAAAACGATGTCTCTGCCCGGATTTCCTACTATAAGAAGAAGCACCCCAATCTCATTCGGGAACAGATCAGGGTCGCTCTCGGCGAGAAGATCGGCTACAGCCAGCGCCGGATCGAGTTCAAGGGGGCCTGCATCGAATTCCGTATTGTTGCCGAGGATACCAGCCGTGATTTTGCTCCCTGGATCGGCACCATCAATACCTTTAAATTCCCGGAGCATGCCTGGTCGGCACTCTACACCCAGGTGCCCACGGACCGGCCCTATGCCATACCCAGTGATTTTGATCCCAATCTGGCCCTGGCCCTGGTCTGGGGCAACTCCATTGCCGAGGCCAAGGAGCGGGGCTTGCGTTTTCTGGATCAGGTCACCATTGAAGGAGAGACCAACAGTGGTGAGCCAATGATGACTAACATTCTGTATTTAAAGGAGAATATTGACAGGTTGTTGACCTTTTAGATCCCGGACTGCCTGGTGATTGCCTGCAAAAGGGGAGAGGCATGTATGGCCAGCGCTGCTGGTTCAAGAATAGTGCGCGAGCATTATTTATAAAAAACACCTGTTTTATATCTTATGCAAGAAATACGAAAGCGATTGCTGAAAATTGATGAGAGGATCAATTACCTCATTCAGGTAAAGGGTTCTGCGGTTTGGGACAATGTGGATAGCCTGCAGGAACGGTATGTTGCTGTGCGTGATTCCCTTTTTGATCTCCGGCCCGAGATCCTGCGTGACAAGATCGATGGTTTTGAGGATGAGTTGGCCTTCCTTGAGGAACGGGCTGAAAAAAGCCTGACCAGCATGGATCGGGTCCGTATTGTCCGCAGCCCCCTACGCTTTTCCCTGAAGGATATCCTGGAAAACGTCTATGACGATTTCACGGAACTGGGCGGCGAGGAGGAGGCCTCCATTGATCCCTCCATGGTATGTGCCAAGGCCACTATTTCCGCGCAGATCAAGGGGAAAAGTGTGACTCAGCAGGTCATGGTCATTGGTCACGAAAAGGGGTGTGGTGAGGAGTACCGCAATGGCGGCTGCAGTAAGCCGTGGGGCAATGAAAAGGCCCTGCGTTTCATGCATGTGGCCCAGACCGAAGGCATCCCCATTCATTCCTATATTTTTACCCCTGGTTCCTTTCCCATTGAGGATTATCCCGGGGCCGGCCAGCAGATTGCCCGCAATATCTTTGCCATGACCAAACTCACGGTGCCCATTATCTCCCTGATTTCCGAGGGTGGTTCCGGCGGGGCCGAGGCCATTGGTCTTTCCGATTACCGGCTGATGTTTTCCCACGGCTACTACTCGGTCATCTCCCCGGAGGGTGCCGCCGCCATTGAGGGCAAGGTCCGCGAAGGAGAAAAGGTGCAGCCGGAAATGGTGGAGGCCTGCGCTGATCGGCTGAAGATTACGGCCCAGGACAATCTGCATCTGCGTACCATTGATCGGATTATTGACGAGCCGCGTCTGGGGGCCAAGCATGATGATTTTGCCTTTTTCAAACGGGTCAAGTTTGAGATGATCCGGGCCACGGACGAAGTTGTGCTGAAGACCAAGAGTCTGCGGGCCTTCCGGGCCTATGAACTGAATGTCAAACGCTCGGCAGATGAGGACTCCCTTGATCAGCATATTGACGTGTCCTGGGATCTCAACCCTGACGAGATCAGGCGCCTGCTGGAGCTCAGGTCCAAGAAATATCGCGAGATGGCCTGTCATGGCCTCTGTAAGAAACAGAGCCTGCTCGGCACCCTGGCCCGGCGCATGCGCTGGAAGACCAACCAATATCTCTACAATTTCCGCTATGACCTTGTGCACAGTCACAGCAAACAGGTCAAGCAGGTTATGCGTGATGTGTCCGGCGAAAGCACGGCGGTTATCAAGCAGGTGGCAGGTCCCCTGGCCGGGGTCTTGGGTCTTTTTTCCCGCAAGACCGGCGGTAAGGAACTGAAGGCCCTTGTTCCCCCTGCGGAGCGGGAAGAGCTTGATGATGACACCTATACCAGTCCCCTGGCCAATGAGGACCGCACCGTAACCTGCCCCAATTCAGAACGTTCCGGCTGTAAGGACTTGTGGGTGCCTGATCTCTATGGTCAATTCGGCGGGGTCTGTGAGACCTGTGGCCATCATTTTCCCCTGGAATATCAGTGGTATCTGAAGAATCTTTTTGATCGGGATTCCATTCGTGAATTCAACGAGGATATTGCGGCCGGCAATCCCCTGGGCTCTCCCGGCTTTGAGAAACGGCTGCAGGATGCCATTAAAAAAACAGGGCGGCGCAGTTCCATGATTACCTTTGAGGCCCGGGTCATGGGGGTTGAGGTGGTGGTGGCCATGCTCTACTCCAACTTCCGTAACGGCACGGTGGGTTCTGCCGAAGGGGAAAAATTTGTCCAGGCTGCGGAACGGGCGCGCATGATGCGGCGGCCCCTGCTCTCCTATGTCCATACTACGGGTGGCATCCGGATCCAGGAGGGCACCCTGGGGGTTACCCAGATGCCCAAATGCACCATGGCGGTTCGTGAATATGTGGATGCAGGCGGCCTCTACATTGTCGTTTATGACAATAATTCCTACGCCGGGCCGGTGGCGAGTTTTCTGGGCTGCTCCCATTATCAGTTTGCCATCCGCTCCAGCCGCATCGGCTTTGCCGGTCCCCGGGTTATCCGCGACACCACGGGTGAGGAAATTCCGCCTGATTACCACAGTGCCCGCAATGCCCTCAAAAGAGGCCATATCCACGGGATCTGGGATCGCCGGGAATTCCGTAACAATCTGTACAAGTCGCTCATGACCATGGGCGGCAAGAGCCTCTATTACCGGTAGTAAAGGGCCTTTTTCTAGGTTATATCAATGCAAAATGAAATAGATTACGATGCCATATTGAGCCAGTACCGGCAGGATCCTTTTGCCTATGTGGATATCCACACCAAACACACCGGTGTGATCCATTTTCATGTCCCTGAAAATGGCAAGGTGGAGGGGCCCACCGGCGAGTATCACCAGATCAGGGGGACCCTGCTCTTTGAGCTGACCCGCGAGCGCAATAAAAAGCCGATCTGTTCAGCCACCAACGGCGAGGTTTCCTTTCTGCGTGGTGAACTGGAGGGTAAATTTGTCGAGGCGGGGGAGAAAATCATGACCATCCGTCATCCCCTGAAGAAGAGGGAGATTATCGAACGTATCCTCCGTCGGGTGCTCATCCCTTTTCATTCCCCGGAAAAGGCCAAGTATTATTTTGCCCTGGACGTGCAGAACCGCATCGACAAGTTCGGTCAGCGTTCCGTCAAGGTGAAGAACGGCGATGAACTTTTCACCATGTCCCTGATGAAGCGTGACACCCCTGTCTACTATCAGGGCGAGGCCGGCATCATCCACTCCGTGTATTTTTCCCCTGGTCAGAATGTGGATCAAGGTGAACCGCTGGTGGGAATCTGTCCGCCGGACAGCCTTCCCCTGGTGGAAAAAATCATCACCCGTGTCAAGGCGGAATGGGAGTAGTTCCTTTCCCCTCTCCGGATCTCCTTGCCTCCTATATAGCCCAGGAAGAGCTGCCCAGGCGTGCTTCCTCCTCTGCATCTGCTGCAGATATCTTGCGCTACGGGGCCATTGTTGCTTCCCATATCGACCATTACCACACCTTGCCGCGGGCCATGGATGAGGTGCGTCACCAGATCCGCCAGGCCGCCCGTCACCAGCGCAGCTTTGCCAGTGGTTCGGTGCTCTTTGCGCAAACCCTCACCGGCGGCCAGGGTCGTTTTAAGCGGCCCTGGCATGCCCCGGCAGGGGGGATCTGGATGGTGGTGGCCCTTTTTAACCAGTGGCTGCCCCAGACCGCCCAGCTGCTCTCCCTGGCCGCCGGGGTCAGCGTCTGTGAGACGGTCCGCCACTTTGGCCTGGAGGCGGAGTTGAAATGGGTGAACGATGTCTTGGTGGGGGGCAAGAAGATCTGCGGTATCCTCGGCGAAACGTTCACCTGTCAGGAATCTTCTGAGGAATTTATCCTGCTGGGCATAGGTCTCAATGTCAACAACTGCCACTTCCCCCCTGAGCTTACCCCCCTTGCCACCAGTATGAAGGGCTGCGCCGGCCATGATTTTGACCTGGGTCGGGTGGCTGTGGATCTTCTAGCCAAGTTGCGCTGGAATATCGGTCTGCTGACCCATGGGGAGGAAGAGGGGGACGGGGATCACTGCGCCTTTCTGACCTCCTATCGTGCCCTCTGCAAGAGCAAGGGCCGTCTGGTTTCCTTTGGCTATAATGCCTACCACACCCCCCTCTATACCGCCACGGTGCAGGCCATCTGTGATGATGGCGCCATTCTCCTTCATCATTTGCACGATGATGTGGAGATGGTGGAACATGGCGGTGAACTCATCTATCTTGACTGATGGCCATGGCTGAGCTGGAGGCGGTGTCGGTTATCATCCCGACCTATAACAGGGCCGGCGGTTTTCTGGAAAAGGCCATTGATTCCGTGCTGGCGCAGGTCGGGGTCGATCTTGAGCTGCTGGTGATCGACGACGGCTCCACAGATACGACCCCGCAGCTTCTTTCTTCCTACGGGAAAAAAGTGCGCAGCCGGCGCCAGCAAAACTGCGGCCCTGCCGCGGCCCGCAATCTGGGGATCAGGGAGGCCCGCCATGACCTCATTGCTTTTCTTGACTCTGATGACTGGTGGCGGGAAGATAAACTCTTCACCCAGGTCCGGGCCATGATGGCGCAGCCCGCCTATCTGATCAGCCACAGCGATGAAATCTGGTATCGGCCGCAAGGCGTGGTCAACCAGAAGAAGAAGCATGCCCGGCCCCACGGTGACATCTTCAGCCACTGTCTGCCCCTCTGTTGCGTGGGCATGTCAACGGTGCTGGCCCGCCGCGGGTTTTTTGAGCAAGTGGGCTTTTTTGATGAATCCTTTCTCTGCTGCGAGGATTATGAACTGTGGCTGCGGGCCAGCATCACCCAGCCTTTTTTGAAAATTGCTGAGCCCCTGACCGGCAAAGAGGGGGGACGATCCGACCAGGTCTCGGCGCAGTTTCGGGTGGGTATGGATTGTCTGCAGATTCGGGCCCTGGAAAAGGTCGCCCGTCTGGAGGGCTGTTCTTCTCAGCAATATCTGGCCCTGGGCCGCGAGATTTCCAGAAAGGCAGGCATCTACGGTAAGGGTTGCCGCAAGCATGGCAGGGAGGAGGAAGCTTTGCTCTACCAGGGCAAAGTGGAAGCATGGCAGGCGCTTCTTGCGCCCTCTGGCAACCAATCGGCAGAGTCTGTCGGTTGCGACGAGTAGTTGCAATAAAGTGATTGGTTGTGACATACTGATTTCTACCATGTGGGGTAGAGGTTGTTGTTGGGCGACCTCTGCATCTGACTAAATCTTTTTTTTGAGGAGGAAAGACGTGGAAATCAAGGAACTCAAAAAGACTTTGGCCCGGTTGGGACTTGCCGGACTCATCGCCGGCGCCGGAGCTGCTGTGCCCGGGGCACATGCTGGTAGTGGTTGAGGCTCGGCTAAAACCGGCGCAGGTGGCGCCGACGCGGAGGAGCAACAGACAGGATCGGGTTGAGGCGGAACAAAAGGCAGCGCCGTGAGCGTTGATGAGAAGAATGCTGAGCCAGCCGCTTCCAGCGGAGGTGGTACAAAAGAAGACACCGGGAGTGTCGAAGATGCAGAAGATGCAGAAAATGCAGAAGATGCGGCAGGCTCAGACAGCAGTAAATAGAAATCTCACCGGCAGCCCTTGCCGGCAAGGTTTCTGTCTGCAAGTGCCGCTGGCATTTTTATGATGGGCATCGGGTTTGCTGCTGTGGCGGGAAACCCGATTTTTTTATCTTTTTATCCTTAAATTCAGGTGATAAGCAGAGAGATGAATGCCGATTACCCTCGTTCCCTGGCAATTCTCGGCCAGGACCTCCTGGCCCGGGATAAAGAGGCACCCCTTAATTTTGCCGACTGGTTAGCCAACCATCTGGCTGATTTCCAGCTGCCGCCTTTTCTGCCGGATCTTGCCCGCCTGGAGGAGCTGGTTGCCGAGGTGGGACGGCTCGATCTTGATTTGGCCCCCTCTCCCGAAGGGAGCATGGTTAATCCTACCCTGCGCCTGGCCCAATTCTCCTGGCAGAACCTGGTCCCCATCCTGGCGGGGCGCGCTGAAGAGGGGGAGCCCGGCGAACAGCTGGTGCTCATCTGGCGGCTGGCAAGTGGCGCGGTGCGCTATAAAAATGCCGGCCCCCGTGACCTTCTGGCCTTAAAGCTTGTTGAAGAGCATGTGGAACTGGCCCAGGTGGCGCGCGAGCACCAGGTGACCTTGGCCTATCTGGACCGTATCCTGGAGAGGGCGGAGCAAGAGGAGTATATTCTGGTCCCGGCAACCACCCTAAGCCGCGATCCTTCAGTATTTAAGGCAAATGATTTTATCTCTGCAAAGCATCTCTCTTCCTCGACCTTTACCCTGCAATGGCATATTACCCAGGCCTGCGATCTCCACTGTAAGCATTGTTACGACCGGACGAGTCGCCAGGCCGTTGATTTTGAGCAGGGACTTGCGATCCTCGATGATTTCAGGGCCTTTTGTCGTGAACATCATGTCTGTGGCCAGGTGACCTTTACCGGCGGCAATCCTTTGCTCTATCCCCGCTTCAGCGAGCTCTATCAGGCCGCCTCTGAGCGGGGATTTCAGTTGGCCATTCTTGGCAATCCGACGTCACCGGCGGTGCTTGCGGAGTTGCAGGCCGTCCAGCCCTTGGAATTTTACCAGGTCAGCCTGGAAGGGCTGGCCGGGCATAATGACCATATTCGCGGCCCGGGTCATTTTCAGCGGAGCATCGATTTTCTGGCCGTTCTGCAGGAAATGGGTATCTATTCCATGGTCATGTTGACCCTGACCAGGGCAAATCAAAATCAGGTTTTGGCCCTGGCGGAAATTCTCAAGGATAAGGTTGATCTCTTTAACTTCAACAGGCTGGCCCTGGTGGGCGAAGGGGCGCAGCTGCTCTCTGCCCCCACCGAGAGCTATGAAGAGTTCTTGGAACGCTATGAGGAGGCCTCTCTGAGCAATCCCTGCATGGGGCGCAAGGACAACCACCTGAACGCCTTGTTTGCCCGGCAAGGGAACGCCTCTTTCGGGGGCTGTACAGGTTATGGCTGTGGGGCGGCCTTCAATTTTGTCTCCCTGCTTGCGGAGGGCGAGGTTCATGCCTGTCGTAAGTTCCCGTCTTTTATCGGTAATATCTGCGACAACACCCTGGCCGAAATCTATCATTCCCCGGCGGCCCGGAAATACCGGAGCGGCTCCCAGGCCTGCCGTGCCTGTGAGATACGGGCTGTCTGCGGCGGTTGCCTGGCCGTAACCCATGGCATGGGGTTGGATGTCTTTACTGACAAGGATCCCTACTGTTTTTTTAGTTGATTGGCGCCGGGAGCGCCGCTTTTGCGTCACGGTCCAGACCGGGCCGGCTGGGACCGGGCGGGGCGCTATACCTGCGTCAAGGACATCCGTCTTCCTGCCTGGAAAAAGGGGAAAAAGAAAAAAGTAGTTGCGCCGGGAACCTGAAGTGATTTCAATAGAGTATGATTCACCACTGACAAAAATTTTTATCATCTCTCCGAGAGTTTTGCCAGCAATGGCAAACGCCGGGTGAGGCAACGAAGATTCATTTTTTTTATGAGAAGCTGGAGAGAGTGCACATGAGAAGGCCCCTTGGAGTAACTGTTCATAGACATATTGTTGATAGCCAACGTCTGCATCCGGAAGCCACCGGTGATCTTTCCGGCCTGCTCAATGAGCTCATTGTCGCCGGCAAGACCATCTCCGCAGAGGTGAATATGGCCGGCCTTGCCGATATCCTCGGCATGTCCGGCAAGACCAATATCCAGGGCGAAGAGGTGCAGAAACTCGACGAGTTTGCCAATCGCACCATTGTCAAGCGGATGGCCCGGTCCGGCTATCTCTGTGTAATGACCTCTGAAGAAGAGGATGACATTATCCCGGTTGAGGAAGGCTATGAAGGGAAATATACCCTGGCCTTTGATCCCATGGACGGCTCGTCTAATATTGATGTCAATGTCAGTATCGGCACCATCTTTTCCGTGCACCGGCGTCTTTCGCCGCAAGGGCAGGGCGATATAGGTGATCTGCTCCAGAGCGGCCGGCAGCAGGTGGCAGCCGGTTACATCCTCTATGGCTCTTCAACCATGCTGGTTTTCACCACCGGCCATGGTGTCCATGGCTTTACCCTGGATCCCAGTGTGGGGGAGTTTTATCTTTCCCATCCGGATATCAAAACGCCTGAGCGGGCCAAATATGTCAGTGTCAACACCTGTAACCGGCCCTTTTGGGAGGAGAATGTCAAAGAGTTTTTTGAGATGATAAGTCTGCCTGACCAGAGCAAGGGGCGACCCTGCAGCACCAGATATATCGGGTCCCTGGTGGCGGATTTCCACCGCAACCTGATTGCCGGTGGTATCTTTGTCTATCCCCGTGACCGGCGGGATATCAGCAAGCCTTCCGGGAAATTGCGTCTGCTTTACGAGGCCGCCCCTTTGGCCATGCTCATTGAGCAGGCCGGTGGTCGGGCCATTACGGATGATGGCCGCAATATCCTTGATATTGAGGCTGAGGATCTGCATCAGCGGGTGCCGCTGATTATCGGCAGTAAGCTCGATGTCGATGAGGCGGAAGCCTTTTTGGGCCGCTGAGCCTCTTTTCTTGAGGCTGGTGGCGCAATAAGAATTTTTTAGACCCCAGAGGAGAGAGGGCTCTTGAGGCCCCGGAGATAATCCCGAGGCGCGCTTTTATGCAGGTTACCTGCTCTTTTTTGCGGGGAGACCTCTTCATCCCTCCGGGCCTTATTTTCCCAAGGCCTTTTTCCCCTGTACTCCCCATGTCTGCGCCGGCAGAAGGGGGCGGCCCTGACCGGGCCTCTTGCGGTGTCCCTATTGGGCAGCCACTTTTGCCCAGGTATCCCGCAGGGTGACGGTGCGGTTGAAAACAGGCCTGGCCGGTCTGCTCTCCTTGCTGTCCAGATGGAAAAATCCCACCCGCTCAAACTGGAAATAATCGCTGCTGGTGGCCTCAAGGAGAGAGGGCTCCACCCGGCAGTCGGCAAGGATCTGCAGGGAGTCGGGGTTGAGGTGTTCCTTGAAGTCGATATCAGGGTCTGCTTCCGGATTTGCCTGGTTGAAGAGGCGATCATAGAGGCGGATCTCGGCAGCCACGGCATGACGGGCTGAGACCCAGTGGAGGGTGGCCTTGACCTTGCGGCCATCCGGCGACGAACCGCCGCGGCTGGCTGGGTCATAGCTGCAGCGCAACTCAATGATTGCGCCCTCGGCATCTTTGACAACCTCATTGCAGGTGATAAAATAAGCGGCCCGCAGGCGAACCTCGCGGCCCGGGGCGAGCCGGAAGAATTTCTTGGGCGGTTCTTCCAGGAAATCATCATGATCAATATAGATTTCCCGGCTAAAGGGGATCAGGCGCGTGCCCATTTCCGGATTTTTAGGATGGTTGGCAACGGTGAGCTCTTCTTCCTTTTCTTCGGGATAGTTGGTGATCACCACCTTCAGGGGATGGAGAACGGCCAGCCGCCGCGGGGCAATGTCGTTGAGGTCGTCGCGAACAGCGTTTTCCAGGATTCCCATGTCGATGCGGCTCTCTCTTTTGGCCACCCCGATTTCAGCGCAGAATCTGCGGATGGAGGCCGGGGTGTAGCCCCGCCGCCTGAGGCCTGAGATGGTCAGCATGCGCGGGTCGTCCCAGCCGTTGACCAGCTTCTCATCCACCATCTGCATGAGCTTACGTTTACTCATCACCGTGAAGTTGAGGTTCAGGCGGGCAAACTCGATCTGCTGGGGATGGCAGGGGGTCTGCAGGGTGTCCAGGAACCAGTCGTAGAGGGGGCGGTGATCGGCGAACTCCAGGGTGCAGAGGGAGTGGGTGATCTTCTCCATGGCGTCGGAGAGAGAGTGGGTGAAATCATACATGGGATAGATGCACCATTTGTCGCCGGTGCGGTGATGGGAAACCTTGCGGATGCGGTAGATAATCGGGTCGCGCATATTTATATTGGGCGATGCCATGTCGATCTTGGCCCGCAGCACATGGGCGCCATCGCTGAATTCGCCGTTTTTCATGCCTTCCAGCAGGGCGAGATTCTCTGTGACGCTGCGCTGACGGTGGGGGCTGTTTTTGCCGGGCTCCTTCAGGGTGCCCCGGTAGGCGCGCATCTCCTCGGCGGTCAGGCTGCAGACATAGGCCTTGCCCATGGCAACGAGCTGCACGGCATAGTCGTAGAGGACGTCAAAATAGTCGGAGGCGTAAAAGAGATTCTCCCCCCAGTCAAAGCCCAGCCACTTGACATCAGCCTGGATCGCCTCGGTGTACTCCACGCTCTCCTTCTCCGGGTTGGTGTCATCAAAACGCATATGACAGACGCCCTGCGGATACTCCTGGGCCAGGCCGAAGTTAAGGCAGATGGACTTGGCGTGGCCGATATGGAGATAGCCGTTGGGCTCGGGAGGGAAACGGGTAACCAGGCGACCGTCATTCTTGCCGGCGGCCAGATCCTGCGCCACAATGGTGCGGATAAAATCAAGATTGCTTGTGTCAATTTCGGACATGGTATTTAGGTAGTCAGTGGTCAGGAGTGAGTAATCAGCGCACCATTAGGCGCGCTCTGCTTGCAGGCCGCCCATGGGTGGGTGGCCTTGAAATCTGTTATGGAAAAAAGAGGCCTGCCGTGCTACTTGGCAAACCACTTGCCCGTCTCCCGCAGGCGGCGGACCACAGTCTCTTTGCCAAGGTGTTCAAAGACCTCAAACATGGAGGGCCCCTTGATTTGACCGGTTAGCACCGCCCGGCAGCCGTTAATGGGAATACCGGGCTTGGTCTGTTTTTCTTCGGCAAAGTCCCGGGCCACCTTTTCCGTCTCTTCGGCCGTGAAATTGGCCATGGCCGCCATTCTGCCGGCCAGTTCCGGCAACCATTCCTGGAGCTCGGCATGTTTGAGGAGATTTTTCTTTAAGGCCTGGGGGCACATCTCAAAATCATCGGCAAACCAGGCCCTGCCCTGGGTGACAAAATCCTTCAGGGTGTAGAAGCGTTCGCGGGTCATGTCCAGGGTCTTTAAAAACCACTCCCGCTGTTCCCCCTCATAGGCCGCCTGCCAGATGCCGGCCGCTGCCAGTTCCTTTTTGACCAGGCGGGCCAGCTCTTCAAGGTCCATGGTGCGCAGGTAATGGGCATTGATGGTGAGAAGTTTGGGGTCGGTGATGAATTTCGGGTCATCCTTTTTGTAATTAAAGATGGCGTTTGATTTGTTGATGCGGTCCAGGCTGAAGGCGGTCAGCAATTCCTCTTTGGAAAAGATTTCCCGGTCATCCCCGGCAGACCAGCCCAGCAGGCAGAGAAAATTGACCATGGCCCAGGGCAGAAAGCCGTGGTCGCGATACCATTGTACGGAGACGATTTCGCCATGGCTGCGCTTGGAGATCTTGGCCCGCTTGGTGTCCAGGGTCAGCGGCATGTGGGCAAAGATGGGGACCGGCGCACCCAGGGCCTCATAGAGGAGGATCTGCCGGTTGGTGTTGTCCTTGTGATCCTGGCCGCGGATGATATGGGAGATACGGTCGCGGATATCATCCACCACGTTGCACAAAAGATAGAGGGGTTTGCTGTTGGAACGGACAATGACGAAGTCGGAGATTTCACTATACTGCTGTTCGATGCGGCCCAGGACCTGGTCATCATAGCCCACGCCTCCCTGGCGCTCAGGCACCTTGAAGCGGACCACGGAGGGGGTACCTGTTGCCTCAAAGGTGGCAATCTCCTCAGGGGTCAGGTGGCGGCAGGTGCCGTCATAGCGCACCTCCTGCTTGGCGACCATGGCAGCCTCTCTTTTACTGTCAAGCGCTTCCTTGGTGCAGAAACATTTATAGGCCTTGCCCGCCGCAAGAAGCTTTTGGGCTGCTGCCTGGTGCTCCGCGGTAAAGTCTGTCTGGAAATAGGGACCCTCGTCCCAATCAATCCCCAGCCAGTTCAGGCCGTCAATAATCCCCTGGATGGATTCCTCGGTGGAGCGGCCGGTGTCGGTGTCCTCAATGCGCAGGATGAGCTTGCCGTTGTGTTGCCGGGCATAAAGCCAGTTTAAAATAGCGGTACGGGCGCCGCCGATATGGAGATAGCCTGTGGGGCTGGGTGGAAAGCGGACTCTTACTTCGTTGGCCATAATAGGGATCCTTGAAATTGTTGCATATATCAGACCGTTCATGCCTGGTGGGGCCTGATTTTAAAATATCATTTTATGACACTCTGTCATAAAGAGTTTGCCGTCAAAATACAATCAAAGAAGAGTTGACTGCCCACAAAAAGAAGGCGACCAGGAGAAGAGGGGGATTCTTCCGCCTTTCCTCTCCCGGGGAAAGGCGTGAGTCGAGGCAAAGAGGACGATACGATGGTTATGAAAAGGCACGGGTACCAAAAAAATAAAAACCAATAGTGGCGCAATAACAAAAAAATACTTATAATTAGTATTACTTAATAAAATTGTTCCGGAGGGGCATTATGGCTATTGATGGCGCAACTATTACCACAGGTCTGGATAATAATAGACCCCAGAACTTAGACAGCGGCACGAGTATCAAGAGCCCTAGCCGGGATAATGAAATGAGCCGGGCTGGTCAGGCCAGTGAAGAGGGCCCGGCGGTTGTTGCCACTTTTTCCGCAGCAGCCCTGGAGACATCCCGCGCCACTTCCGAGACCACCCAGGCAGCGGAGAACAATCGCCTGCAGTCAGAGGCGGAACGTGATGAACCGCAACCGCTGCCGCCACCGAAACCACCTTCTGGCCATTCCCGCTCCAATATAGATCTCCTTGTCTAGTCTGAAAAAGCCCCCTCTATTCTTGGGAGGGGGCCCCTGATGTCGGGGCTAAAATCCCAGCTCTTTCAGCGTTCTGCTGTTTCTTGACCAATCCTTCACTACCTTCACCCAGAGCTTGAGCAACACTTTGGTGCCGAGCAATTCCTCCATGTCTTTTCTGGCCTCGCGGCCGATGCGGGCCAGCATCTTTCCCTGTTTGCCGATGATAATCCCCTTCTGTGAGCTTCGTTCCAGCTGGATGGTGGCATGGATCACCACCATCTCCGTGGTTTCCTTGAAGCTGTCAATCACCACTGCCGTGGAGTAGGGAACCTCCTGATGGGTGAGCGTGAAGATTTTTTCCCTGATCAGCTCACTGACAATAAAACGTTCCGTGACATCAGTGGGGATATCAATGGGATAGAGGCGGGGACGCACGGGCAGCAGCTTCAGGAGCTCGGCAATGAGCCGGTCACAGCCATTGGCCTTCAGGGCGGAAATAGGCAGCATGGCCTGAAAAGGAAAGAGGGCGCTGTAGGCCTCGAGGATGGGGAAAAGCTTTTCCTTGGCAATGGTGTCGATCTTGTTGATCAGCAGGATCACCGGCTTGTCTGTTTTTTCGAGGACCTCCCTGGCGTTGCTGAGTCGTTCCGGCAGGGGATAGGTGACATCGATCATAAAGACGATGACGTCCACGTCATGGAGGCAGTCCAGGGCTATCTTTACCATCTCTTTATTGAGTGGCGACTCGGCCTGATGGATACCGGGGGTGTCCAGCAGGATAACCTGGTACGCATCATCATTGATAATGCCCATGATCCGGTTGCGGGTGGTCTGGGCTTTGGGGGAGACAATGGATATCTTCTGTCCCAGCAGGGTATTGAGCAGGGTGGACTTGCCGACATTGGGCGGTCCCACCAGGGCAACCACCCCGGTTTTGATCTTTTCTTCAAGGCTATTCATGGGTGGATTCACAGTGACAAAGGGGGAGATAGTTGGTACATCCTGGTTTCTTGGGTCAAAATACCATGTGCTGTCCTCTCCCGCAAGCGTGCGGTTGAGCCCGGGTTTGTCGGGACACCACGGGCATTAAAAAAAAGCTGAAAGCAGGAAAAACGTGCTGGGAAAAATTATTGAATATGTCGAACAGGGTAAGTTTATCTGCGCCCTGGTCCTGGAAGAGGAAGGGAAGCGTTTGCGGGTTATTACCCAAAATGGCCGGGAAATGAAGGTGCCCCAGGCCCGGGTCGTGCATCTTGCCGATAAAAGTTTCGCGGCCCACAGCCGCGAGGATGTCATGGCCCTGCTGCAGGAAACAGCGGCCCGCCGCCAGGCCATGATGGCCCCTATTGATCTCCCGGAGATCTGGGAACTGGCCGTGGAAGAGGCCCAATCCTCCTTTTTCCCTCGTTTTCTGACTGAGCTGGTCTTTGCCGAGGGGGCCACGGATGATCATGTTGCCGCCTTTTTGCGCGCGGTCTTTGCCGACAGGTTTTATTTCAAATATAAGGAAGGCAAGGTGCAGGTCCATTCCCAGGAGGTGGTGGAGCAGCTCCAGGGCATGGCCCGCAAAGAAGAGGAAAAAGAGGAGCTCCTGGAAAAGGGCGCCCATGGCCTCCGGGCCATCTATGAGGGAGAAGGTGGTTTTGACTGGCCGGAGCGCCGGCGCTGTCTGGAGATGGTGGAGGAGTTCTATCTCCACGGCAATGACGCTAAAGAGGCGGCAACCAGCCGCGAGCTTCTGAAAAGGGCCAACCTGGCTCGGCCTCATGATCCGTACCATCTCCTGGTCAGGGCCGGTATCTGGCACAAGGATGAGAATATCCCCCTGCTCAAATCGGATTTGCCCACTGATTTTTCAGAGGCAGAAGAAGCGGCAGCCCTGGCTGTTCAGGAGCAGCGCCTTGATTTCTTTGATGCAGGTCGCCTGGATCTGCGCGATAAACCCCTGCTCACCATTGACGCGGTCTCCACCGGCGACCTGGATGATGCCCTCCATCTGGAAAAGAAGGGGGATAATTTTGTGGTGGGTATCCATATCGCTGATGTCAGTCATTATGTCCGGCCCGGCGATCTGCTTTTTGATACGGCCCGGGAGCGGGCGACATCCACCTATATGGCGGACCGGCAGATCTCCATGCTGCCCCACAGTCTGTCGGAAAACGGCTGCAGCCTCATTGTTGGTCTTGATCGGCCGGCTATCTCCACCCTGGTGGAATTGACTCCCGATGGGGAGGTGGTGCACTCCCGGATTGTGCGCAGTGTGGTCCAAGTCAAGCGGCGGCTCAGCTATGATGAGGCCCTGGCCATGGCGGAGCAGAAGAGCGATGAGGAGATTGTCATTCTCACCGACCTCAGCCAGAAGCTCCTGCAGCGGCGGGTGGCCGGCGGTGCCGTGGTTATGCCTGTTCCTGATGTCCAGATCCGGGTTGGGGAAAGGGTGGAGGTGGCTTTGGCCGATTCAGCCAGTCTCTCCCGTAATCTGGTGGCTGAATTTATGGTGCTGGCCAATGTCCTGGGGGCGCAATATGTCTCAAGCCGGATGGAGCCCGGGCTCTACCGCAGCCAGGATCCACCCCGCAAGCGTCTTTTTGAAGGGCTGCAGCGGGATCTCTTTCTCAATTTTCGGCAGCGCCGCTGCCTCTCCCGCGGCCATCTTCTCACCATGGCCAAGTCCCACAGCGGGGTGGGGGCGGACTGTTATACCACGGTTACCTCCCCCATCCGCCGCTTCCTGGATCTGGTCATGCAGCATCAGCTGACCGGCATTATCAGCCGCACGGGCACGCCTTTTACCGAAAAGGAGTGCAAGGGTTTTGTGGGCAATATTCTGCACGGGGTGGGCCGGGCCAACAGGGTGAGAATACAGCGCCACCGCTACTGGCTGCTCCGGTATCTTGAGGAAAGTGTGGGGGCGGGAAATTATATGCCTGCCCTGGTCCTGGATGTGCAGCCCCGGCGGGTGCAGGTGGTACTCACTGATATCCTTCTGGAAGGAGATCTGCCCCTCCATCCGGGAGGTCGGATCCAGGCCGGGGACATGGTCAGCGTCAAACTGACTAAGGTCAGTGCCCTGGATAATAATTTTCTTCTGGATTGGTAGTGCAGTGTGTCACTTAAAGTTTCGTATATTTATACAAATCTGCCTTTAACCACAAAGGCATTCTTTTTAATACCCCCTTGAGTTATTCCGGGGAAAGTCAAATAAATTTTGTGGGGATGTAAGGCCCCATTTACGTAAAATCGTTCTTTGACAATTCGGTAAAACTTTACAGCTTTTCGATTCTTGGTTATGAAAATTT
>JAGXFQ010000019.1 GCA_024637145.1 Desulfobulbaceae bacterium | reverse complement strand
TTATGCGCAGTGAGGTTAAGGCATGGGAGTCAGCAAGAAACGGGATGAAAGCCGGGGTCAACTGGCAATTTACTACCGAGGATGCCCGGACCAAACTGAAACGCCTTTATCCAACATTAGAGATGTGACAGAACACTAGTGTCCCGAGTTACCATTGCTCAGATTGCCGCCCTTGGTAACAATCTGAGCATGCTTAGTGTGCCCAAGGTCTCAGTTAACTCCGCGTCCAGCGTTCGTTCCAGAAGAGGCTTGGTGGGCTGTTTAAGCAACCCGGTTTCCCCGATCAGATCTGTGGGCTTCTTATAGTCGGCAAGCAGGCGGTCCAAGTTCTTTTTTTCGTTTTTCTTCATACATAGCATAGTCCGCCTGGGAGAGAGTCAAATCCAAGGCCTCTGGCTCCTCAGGAATGATATAGGAGACTCCCACGCTGCAGGAAATGACATAGGGTCTTTCTTTTTTCTTATTAAAATTGCGGATGCTTTCGGTGAGACGCCATTTCAAAACTAAATGACCCTCTGTCTCTGGTGAAAAGCAGCCAAAAACAGCGAACTCGTCGCCGCCGATGCGGGCGATGATGTCGGCGGTCCGGAAGGTTTCCTTCAGTATCTCGGCGATATCTTGGATCGCCTGGTCCCCGGCATTATGACCATGTCTGTCATTGATCTGTTTGAGACCATCCAGATCTATATAAAACACCGCCATTGTTTCATGCTGGCGTTCGGCAAGATCCAGCTCCTGCTGGGCAAGAGTTCTAAAACCGCGGCGATTGAAGAGGCCGGTCAACTCATCGGTGATGGAGATACTGAGGAGCTTTTCCTCAAGATGTTGACGCTCAATGATACCGGAAATGAGATTGGCCACGGCTAGAAAGATTTTCTCCGCCCTATCACTGGGCTTTTCTCCGTTCTGGTGATAGAGGATTAAAGCACCAAGGAGGGTGCCCTTTGAAGAGTAGATGGGAAGACAGGAATGGTCGCGGGGTGACATAGCAGTTGACTGGATATGGTACTCCTCGGCAGAGGCTGGCGAAAAAAAACACGCGCCTCTATTTGCGGTTCGTTCACATGGGCAACTCGTGAAGAGTTCTTTGCTGCAGGTAGCGAGTTGTTCCTGATCTAGGCCATACTGGGCTATAAGCTGCAGCAAGGGTTTTTGTTTCTCCTTGACCTGAAAGACGGCCCCCTTTGACTCAAGGGCAATGCCGGGGAAGGAGGTCAGGTGGCAGATGAAAATTTCGAGAATTTCCTCCATCGAGGTCTTGACCAGGGAGATCTGGGAGAGTTTGTTGAAGATCACCTCGGTCTGGAAATTTTTATCCTTCTCGTCGTCCAGGAGTTTTTTTTCCGCTATTGCCTTGCGGGCCTTGCAGAAGCTGAAACAGATCAGCAGCAGCATGAAGCCGGTGATGATGGTAAGCACAGAGTAAACTTTGGCCATCAATTTTTCGAAGCGCGCTTTGACAGGGGTGATGTCGAAATAGATTTCAAAGGCCCCGGAGAAATGGCCCTCATGCATGATGGGCACATACGTTTGCACCACCGCAACGGAGACAACCTTGCCCTCCCGGGTTCTGTTACCCTTATCCACCAGTTTGGAGTAGGTACCGCCCTGACTAATTATTTCTGTGAAATAGCTGTTCGTATTCAT
The DNA here is from genome assembly GCA_024637145.1 of Desulfobulbaceae bacterium. GTDB lineage: Bacteria > Desulfobacterota > Desulfobulbia > Desulfobulbales > SURF-16 > BM506. The sequence continues at coordinate 62,184 of JAGXFQ010000019.1, read as the reverse complement.
ATTGCCGATTTCAGCAGAATCGGAAGAGTAGAGAACCTGACCGGTAGGGGAAAAGTACTTGAATTCCTCGATCTGAAAATCCTTTTTTATCCTTTTCTCGTTACGTGCAAGGCGGTGCTGAATCTCCCCTTCAGCCAAATCTTTGGTGTCGTGGATAAAGCTTGAGGTCAGATGACTGCAAACCCTTGCAGCCTCTTGTTCTGTATTGTCCACCATCAGCTGGCAAAAATGCGGCGAGAGAAAGAAATAGATATAGGCCGGCAAAATCAATGCCCCGGAGAGTGCTAAGCCCACCAAAAATTTGAGGCAGTTTGAGTTAAGCATAGTCTTATACTTTCCTCTCCATCAGCATGGCTTATGCCTGCCGTCATCTTGCCAGGAAGAAACAACCCTGGATCGGCCGTGCAGCAAGCAGATGTAAAGATCAAGCCGGTCTTTCGTCTGAGCGCCGCACAGGCCATGTCCGTTTGTTCTTTGTTCTACCGGAAAATCTGGACCCTGTTGTTGTTTCTGTCGGCGACAAAGGCCAGGCCGTTGCCGTTGAGACAGACACCCACCGGGTAATCAAAAAGCCCTTCAGCCCAACCCTTGCCGGCCTTGTTGCCGCGGAAGGAGCCATCCACCCCGAGAATAACGATCTTGCCGCCATTCTGGTCGGTGACATAGAGATTGCCGCCATTGTCCGTGGTGATGTAGGTGGGGAAATCCATCTTCTCTTTCAGGCTTTTGGAAAGCGGGGTAAAGTTTTCGGCATCCGGGCCGGCGGAATGAATGCGGGCATTAACACTATCTACCAGATAGATGGTGCCGCTGCTGGCCACCACGAAGTCGGCAAAGGAGCCAAACTCCTTGGGCAGTTCAATCTGGCGGAGAAACTCACCCGTGGCGCTGAGCACCAACAGCCGACTGCCCTGGATATCGAGAACATAGACGTTGTCGTGCCGATCTATCCGGAAGCTTCTCGTCACCAGCTTTTCTGGATCAGTGACGCCTTTGATTTCAAAATTGCCCAGGTACGCACCATCAGCACCGATCCGGACAATCCGCCGGGTTTGGCCGCTCAAGGCCCAAATTTCGCCTTTGGAGGTGAGCTGCACCCGGATGGGGCTCTGCAACTGCGAAAAATGGATCTGGGAGACGAACTTCACCTCGTTGGCCTCCAGGCTATACTGCACAAGACGATTGTTGCCCGTATCGGCAATAAAGATGACTTTTGCCGTGCAGGCCACATCTTCCGGGTGGAGAAGTCCTTTGCCATCGGCATCGCTATAGATGGAGACCACCGACTGAAACATGACAGTCTGCTCGCAGACGGCTGTGCCGGTGGAGCAAAGGAGCATTGCCATAATAAGAATTTGGATCACGACTATACGCATGCGTTTACCTCTTAAATGCACTGTGGCAGGTAGTGCACATCTCTGTCTGCGACGGAGCATGCATCATTTTTCCATAGGGCGTTCCATGGGAACGGTGGCAGCTTAGACAGTTCACCGCAAGGTTCTTGTTGCGCGGATCCGTGTAGTCGGCGCCGATGGGATGGCTGGAATGCTTCTGCCAATCATGACAACTGGCGCATAGATCAATGACCGAGGGATCTTTGAGCAGGAGTACCTGATTTGCCGCATGGGGTGAATGACAGGAGGTGCACATCCCCTCGGTTACGGGAGAATGCTTGGTCTCCACCGTCCGCAGCCTGTGCACGGTGTCACCATGGCACTGAGCGCAGACCTCGATCATCGGCTTTTTCAACAGGCCATCCTGAGCTGAAGCATGGGGCGTATGACAATTCAGGCAACCGACCCTGTCGAGCATCGGCCAGTGCATCTGGTTCTTGGCCATATTTTCAGTGATCATATTACTGTGGCAGCCCAGACAAAGTTTATAGCCCTCAGCCTTGGTCTTAAAAGGCTCCGCGGCGGTGGATTCTTCATGGCAGCGCTGGCACATCTTCTTACCAAAGGGGACATGCACCTGGTCGTAGAGTAGCCCCTTCTGGTTGGAGCCGTGTGGGTCATGGCAGGAGGTGCAGCGCGCTCCTGCTACCGGATAGCCGCCATGCTGTTTCTGGAAGACCAGCTTACCCGTGTCGTGACACTTAAGGCAGAGGCCGGGGACATTATCCTTAAGCAGGGTGAGGCCGCCGGTCGAGGCATGGGGATCATGGCAACTGACACAACCCTTTTCCACCGGCATGTGTTTATACTTTGCCGCCTCAACCTTACTGCCCAGCTCCTGATGACACTCAAAGCACAAGGCCTTGCCGTTGCTGTGCAGGTTGAACTTGTATTTTGCCGCATGGGGGTCATGGCATTTCACGCAGGTGCCGTCTGCGGCAACCTTGTGGCTACTCACGGCATTCTCCGGCAAGATCTTGGCATGGCAGCTTTGACAGATCTCCCCGGCCGCAGCGTCGAGAAATTTCCCATGCCTGGAGGCATGCGGATTATGGCAGCCCGTGCAATCCCACTTTTTCAACGGCGTGTGGAGAAACGGCTGTTTGAGTATTTCTGCAAAGCTGTCATGACAGTCCAGGCAGTTTTTGCCTTTGGCGCCTTCTTTCAGATTGAACTTGTTGTCGGCACCATGGGCGCTTAACAACAAACCCAAAAAGAAAAGGAAAGCCAGGGCGGGAATAATAAAATCAGATCGTAGGCGCATGATTCGTCCTTTTATTTTTTCTTAACGATATGACACCCCTCGCAGTCTCTCTCTGCGAAAGGAGGATGAACGTTTTCCTTAAAAAACTTCGGGTCCTTTGAGGCGTGCGGATTATGACAGGCCACACAGTTGATCACCGCCGCCTCAATGTTGGCATGTGCACCGGCAAACCCTTCGTCCATTAAATCATGGCATTCCCCGCACAGGCCGGGTACCGGCATACTGAGCAGGGTCTTGGCCGCTGAGGAGTGGGGAAGATGACAGCTCGCACAATCGCTCTTGGCAGGAGAATGAACCTGTTCACTCGCCATCTTGTCCTTCAGCTCCTGGTGGCAGACCAGACAGAGGTCTGGGCTTGCCGCTTTCAGGAGTTTGCCAAGCCTGGCCTGGTGTGGATTATGGCAGGAGGAGCATTGATCTGAAACCACCGGGGCATGCTTACTTTTGTCTTGTCCCACGGTCTCCATGAGGTCATCATGACACATGGCGCAGAGGGTGCCCTGCTTAGCGTTGGTCATCCCGGTGAAGTTGCTGCCATGGGGATTGTGACAGGTCAGGCATTCCCCATCACTGAAGGGCACATGGGCGTTTTCTTCGCCCATCTTTTTAACCAGAGCGCCATGGCAGCCAACGCAGAGTTTTGCCCCGGTTTTCTTGAGGAGCTTTTCGTTTTGGCCGCCGTGCGGATTATGGCAGGCCTGACATTGGCCGTTGCTCACCGGACTATGGGTGTGGCTTGTGCTGAATTCCTGCCGTTTTTCCATATGGCAGGTGTAGCAGACCACATCCATCCTCTCGTTGAACATATTTGAAAAATTGGAGCCGTGGGGGTTATGACAGGTCGAGCACTTTTCTTCCAGAAAGGGATAATGCTCCACCTTGGCCTTTTGGGCCTCTTTTGTTTTGGCATGGCACCCAAAACAGAGTTCGCGATCCTGGGCCAGGAGCAGTTTCTTATTTTTTGCCGCATGGGGGGCATGGCAGGCCAGGCACCCCCTTTCGCCGGACAGGGGCGCATGCCCGACGCTGACATACGCCTCTTTGTCAAGATGACATTGGAAACAGACCTGATTGCCGGCCTGGGAGAGCAAGACCTTGTTTTCAGAGGTATGCGGATTATGGCAGGCGAGGCAGGCCCCGGCCTGGAAGGGCTTATGACTTACCGTGCTGCCCTCTGTCATGGATTCCGCATCATGGCATTGGCGGCATAACTCCTCCTCGGCCATGCTTACCTTGAACGGCTGATCTGAGTCGGCTTGCTCATGGCAGGAGCTGCACTCCCCCTCGGCGACGGGGTTATGGACGCTGACCTTAAGGAGTTTGGCCTGGCTGGAGGCATGCGGGTTATGACAGAGGACACAGGATTGCCTGACCACCGGATAGCCGCCATGGGCCTTTTTGAAGGCCGAAGCACCGGCCTCATGACAGGAAAGGCAAAGAGATACTTCCTTTTGCAGGAGAAGATTTTCCTCAGAGGAGGCATGGGCCGAATGACAAACCTGGCAACCTTCACTTTTTAAGGGTTCATGGACAAAATCTTTTTCGAATTTCTCCTGGGCATGACACTGGAAACAGAGCTCGCTGCCCTCCTTAGCCAGAAGATTGCTGGCCTGGCTGGCGTGCGGGTTGTGACAGGTCGCACAGCTTCCCCTCTTTAAGACCGTGTGCACATAGGCCTTGTCCATGCCGATCTTTTCTTTGCTGTGGCATTCATAGCAGACCTGATTGCCCTGCTTTTTCAGGATAAGCTTTGGCACCACCCCATGCTTGAGATGGCAATTCTCGCACTTTTCCTTTTTGACCACCGGGTGGACATTTTTCATGGAGAGATATTTGTCGGCAAACTTCGTATGGCAATCCAGGCACGCCTTTTTGGCAAAGCCCATTTTGCCGAGGGCGGCAGCCGGTTGTCCGGCAAAGATGAGACCGCCGCAGCAGAGAATCATAAACAGGGAGACAGCCATTTTTTTTCCGTTCATATGTGCCATTCGCATCGTTAACCCCAAGGCTCCAGTTGTGGATGGTGATTCAATTATTGCACAGCACTCATGTCCATGAGCTGGTCGACATAGGATTCAACAGGATAATAGTCCCGCAGCTTTGCCGTCATGTCATCAAACGCCTGCTGCAGTTTGATCTTAAACACCTTTTCTTTAATATCCTCGTGCACCTCGGCAAGCTTTTGGGGCACAGGGGCCACAACATCCTCCACCACCAAGCTATAGGAATAACCATTGTCATCCGTATACGATTTAATATCACCCTTGCGGGCGTTAACCAGCTGTTGCTGGAGATTTACGGGCATGGTGGAGAGCATCAGCAGGCCATCACCAAAACGCAGTATTCCCTCGCCTTTCGCATCAGCCTGTCCTTCGGCATGGGCGGCAAGCCAATTGAGTTCCGTGCCATTCCGCAGCTTGGTGCACGCGTTTTCGGCGTTTTCTTGGTCGGTGAAGACCAGACTCCTCAGCCGGAGCATGGCTGGGCTGGAAAAATCCTGCACATGCTCCTGGTAGTATTGCTCAATGTCCTTTTCCCCCATCTGTATGTTGGGGATGATGACCTTGCTCATCATGGCACCAAAGAGCAAGGAGCGGCGATACTCCTCCACGAATTTTTTATAGGGCTCGCTTTTATCGATCCCTTGAACAACGGACTCGTGGTCAACGGTCCGGCCGTTCAAGATTTTATGGAGCATGGCAGTTCTCACCCTATTAAGCTTGCCGGTGCCCATCATCTGCTCAATGCCGTGGAAGAATTTTTTCTGGATTGCCGCGCCCAGCTCACCGACAGTGATCGGCTCTGCCCCCTCAATGGTGACAACGACCCGTTTGTCCTGCAACATGGTTTCAAAGCCCGGATCCTTTGCTTCAAAATCAAGACTGTCCAAAAGTTCCGTGTCGATTTGGGTATATTTTTCTTGCAGACTAATGATGTATTCAGCCCGAGCCCTTGACCGCAGTCCTTCCAGGACCTTTTTTTCGACCGCGGCCCTTACCGCCGGATCTTCTGGATAAAGAATATCATTGAGTTGTATGAGTACAAAGCCGTCCTGAATCGGGATAATAGGGCTCAGAGAATCCTCCGTCATCTCGGCCAGCGCCGCCGCGACCTGGGGCAACATCTCCTTTCCCATATGCTTTTGAATATCCATGGTGCCCTCGGCAATGCCTGCCGCAATGGCCTTGCCGGCCACCATGACATAATCGTTGCCCGCCTCAATGTCGGCCACGATCTTTTTCGCCTCCTCCTCACTGCTGATCTTCAGTGAATACAGCACATACTGCTTAACCTCATTCTTATAGAGCATGTTCACCAAGGCGGCATCAGCAACAACGTCCCGGGTCGCTTTTTCAAGCAGTAATTCCCGCAGGAGCTGCTTTCCATAAGCCGCTACCGGCTCCTGAATCTCAGGGAGCTCACCCAAGCCGATATTATCCGCCTCTAACAGGGCAAGTCTGGTGTCGATCAGTCGCTTCAGGGGGGCTTGGTAATCAACCTTGCCTGTTTGATTGACAGCATCCCCTGCACCGTGGCCATGCAGAGAAGAAAGAGACTTTGTGAACTCCTCCAGGTAGATGGGATCCTCGTTCACCATGGCAATTATTTCTTTGTCATTTACCATCGGCAATCTGTCGCTACTTCTGGCCGCGACAGCACTTCCGGCTCCAAACAGCACCAGTATCCCGATCGACGCAATAATTTTTTTCATACGACTCTTCTCCGGAATGTTCTCTGTTTTTGCTGAAATTGTAACAAGCTAGGCTCAAGTGATGGGCTGACCTATCTACTCAAGAAACTGTTACTTTTTAATCATTGCCAAGCTGCCTTTTGCTAAACTTCGCACACTTTCAACTTTTATTGGGCAAAAAAGCCGCTGATGGCCCTGGTCATGTGGGCCGCCATGGCACTTGCCGTTGTAAATCGACCCCAATCAAAGAAAAAAACCCCATCGGAACCACCATTGTAACTTTTTGAGGTCCAGACCAACTGACTGTTCTTATTGTCAAGCATCTCCGCCGAGAAATCGACCACCGGCATACCCCAGTCCCCCTTGGTATCCTGGTAATCAAAGACCTTGCCTGATAAAACAAAGTCCGCTTTAAAAGTGTTAAAGATAGCTTTTGCCTGGGGAATGGAAATGCCATCATCCATAATAATTCTGAACCGCAGCAACTCATCATAGACAACTCCGGGCTCAATCACCGTGAATCTGCCGCTTTGCTGCAAGGCCTCCAGGAAATGTAAAGCCATAATTTCCCCGCCATACTTGCGATCACTGACGTTGTAAAAAGGCGGCACGGCAACCTTGGCTTTGCCCGTCCAGCCTCTTTCCTGGGTAGCATGGGCCATCTTGGGTTGGAACTTCCCAGGTAAGGGCTGCACCCTTTTGGCTCCGGCCAGGCTCTGGGTCAGGGACGTGACCAGAGCTTCCAGGGCCTTGCTCCGCAGCGCTGCCGGCTGTTCAATGAGCCCCAGGCCGAGGATCCCTGGCGCATCATCGCCGCCCAGGGCAACGCTGTTCACCCAGAGTATTTCGGGCGACTGGCCCAGGGAAACCAGGCGGCAGAGCAGGGCGATCTTAAGGGGAAGCTGCTCATCATAAAGCTCCAGAGTCGTGATAAGCAGGGCTTCCGCCCCGGTGGCCTCCTTGAGTCTCTCGGCACGACGACCATTAATGCCACCCACCTTCCGCATGCGCTGGCTTGCCATAAACTGCTGCAAATCGCTATCGGCAACCAGGTCGAAGCCGGCATCCTGAATCAGGGCAATCAGCTCGGTACGAATCATGGCCAGGGGTGCCGTCGTGCTGCTCAGATTCTGGAGCGGCAGCGCCGCGATCAACGGGCGGGTGATCTCAAATTCGCTGGACCAATGGCTCTGTGCCCTATTTCCAAATCGATCACGGACAATGACCTTCAGCCAGTAAGTTCCGGCCCGGTCCGGCCACCATTGCCAGGTTGGTGAAGAGCTCTGCTGCTTCATGATCTGGCCGCTGCTGTCTGCCCAGAGGAACTCATAGGAGAAGGGTTCCACCCCCCCTGCGGTCTCGACGCTCCAGACAACGGGCGCCATGAGGCTGCTCTGGGGCGAAATTTTATCCGGCTCCAGAGCCTGTATTGTTAAAGGAGGCGTCTCCTGCAGAGCGGCACAGCCCGTGACGAGAAGGGCCGCAAGGAGTGCTGTTCCCCTAACCCTTAAAAAGCATCTTGATAAGTTCACTTACCGCCTCTTCCGTAATGGTATTCATGGGCTGACCGCCGCCGCCCAGGAGCCGATCCGTGGTGGTGATACCACCCTTGGTGCTGGCCCCCACCCAGATGATCCTGCCGGTCTCAACCTCAATGAGCTGCAGACTCAAGGAGAGCACATTGGCCGCCGCAGTACCGGAACGCACCTCACCATACTCCTTTAAAACCCCGGCAATCACGGCATCCGTGCCCAGCACGGCCCCGAGCTTCTTAATCTCGTCAATGGACGGTGCAGAGCCTGCGGGGATCTGGCTCCGGGAGATGCCCCTGGCCACCTCGCCCGCCGGCAGCACATACACCCCACCGGTGGAGAGCAGCATGTTCATGAAAACATCCCGCACCCGATCTTCGGCATTTTTATGGTTGGTAAGATTGGCAAAGGGCAGCACAGCCACGGTCTGGATCATACTGAAATCCATATTCGGGTCATGGTAGGTCCGTGGCGACAGGCTGCAGCCTGCGGCCAGGGCCACAAGAGCAGAGAGCATAAGCAGTTTAGCGCAACGCCTGTCTCTTCTCCTCTGCCAAAACCAGAGCCGGGCAAGGAAAGCATCAGTAGCTGATTTTGATATTTGCATTCCACGACTCCATATCAATGGTCTGTAAAACCGTATCATTCTTGGTCTTGTAGTAAGATACCGTCAAGTCGATGCGCGGGGCAATTTCCCAGCGGATGCTTGGCCTGAAGGTGGTCAATTTGGACAGATTCTGGGTCCGCAGCTCTTCGCTGTAGTCAAGGCGCAACTGCAGAGTACCGTATGGAAAGGGTGACCAGTTCACCGAGTAATTCTTCAGGGTGTCGTTTCTGTTTTCCTGCTCAACCCGGCCATAGGAGGCAACAATATAAACGGTCTGGAAAGGTCGCCAGGTGAGGCCCACATTTGTTTTGTTTGTTCTTCTTGTCGAATCCGGCAAAGTTCCGCCGGATGAATCGCTGTTGTTTTCCGTATAATTGAGGGCGATGGTCATGGAGCGGTGCGGCACAATATTGGTGCCGACATTCAAGGTCAGGGTCTCCTGATCTTGGCCGTTGGCATTATTCTGCCAGCTCACGCCGCCATCAATATAGGCGTCGATGCCTTTGTAGAGCCGGGCCCTATTCTGGAGGAAGAGGGAATTTCTAGTGGTGTCATCATCGCCGGCCCTCTCCTGCCGACCGCTGAAGACCAGGGTATTGTTCAGGGTTTTAAGAGGGTCAGCCCGTAATGAGGCGCTATAGCCATGGGCATAGCCTGAGGATTTTATTTCCTGGAAATCCTCGCGCAAGACCCTGACATTGCCGCGCACTTTCTCGTTGAAACTATGGCTGGCCGACAGGACATTACTGAGCGTACTTCTCTCTCTCTGGCCTGGGCTGGTTTTGGTCATAAAAAACGAGACATTGTGGAACAGGTTGAACGTGTCCATCAGTCTGGTACGGGCGTCCAGGCTCAGTTGGTGGCTGGTGGAGGATTTTTTTGTTTCCTTGTCCGGCAACGGTTCACGGGTAAAGGCCTGGAGCTCGGTGACAAAGATGTTGGCATATAAGGGATCTGCCGAATCGGGCAGCACACTGCTGTCGCGCAGGGGCGTGGCCACCACCTTGATATACTGGGCCGTCACCTTGTTGAAATTGATCTCAAAATAATTTTGAAAGGCATTAAAGGGGGCCAGGGCGACTGTCTGCTCCAACTGCCAGGAGCTGTTATCGTCACTGCTGTATATCTCCCAGGTGAAAAAGTCCACAATATCAGAGATGAGACTGGTGTCAACCGAGACCCGGAGTGAATTCACCTCCGTATCCGTACCAAAATTAAACCCCAGTTGCACTTGATCCGCCGAGGGGTTATTGGTACCGAGATTGACGCTGGTGGCAACGGTTGTATCACCATCGTTGAGCTCCCTGAGGAGCGTCAGCGCTACCATGTTCAGGCTGGTGCTTTGCACAAAGAGCCCTTCGACAATACCCACGATCTGTTCAAATAACTCACCCATACCATGGCCGATGATCGTTTGCTGGCGGTCGGTGATGTTATAGGTGGCGCCGAACTGGGTGCGCCTGTTGAAAAAGGTATCGGCATAGCCCAGGCGGCCTTGGTGGGTGGTGGTTTTTAGTTCATAATTGTCAATATGGTTGGTGTACTCCCGAAGGATAGGACTATAGCGGATGTCGAATTTGTCGGTGCTATAGCGGCTGTTCAAGGAGGCTGTGGTGGTGGTGGAGTCCTGGAATTGGCGCTCCTTGTCATAGAGATTATTTTTGTCCACCCGCAGGTCAAAGGTGGGCAGACCATCGGGGCGCCAGCCCAGAACGGAGCTGTACAGCTCACTTATGCTGGTAGTCGTCTGGGCGCCGCTCCTTTTCTGCTCGGCCTCCCTTTTGCTGTAGCTGAGCGCGGCCTTGTAGAGCCTGTTGTTTAAGGTCAGATCAACATAGGGTCTGGTATTGGTGATCGTCGACGTGCGCTCCTCCCCATCGAAGTCCGTGTCCATCTTGTTTTTCTCGAAAATGCCGCCGGCCGTGAGTCGCAGATTGGGGAACAAGCTCTTTTCCAGGTTCAGGTTATACTTCTGGCCCCAAGAGGAAGAGTCTGTCTGCGTTTTCTGGCCTGCTGCTTTGTTCATAGTTTCCGTGTTCATGCTATTGTAATTAAATTCCAGCAGGGCGCTTATGCTGTCGGCCACAGCCGTCTGGCCCAGAAGTAGAGCCTCACAAAAATAAAGGAAAAACGCCCCGGCGCCGAGCAAAGCGAGCCTTTTAAGTACTCCTGTCGTGACGGGCAAATCGTTACCTGTCGCCCATCAGGGTTATAGCGCACGGCCCCCTGCCCACCTCGATGACGGCGATCCTTTTTCTGCTCAGCAGGTCGTAAACGGCAACCCGGCCGCTGTCAGGCAGGGCAAGGTAGAGGTTGCCCTCCTCAGCATCAATGGCCAGGTGGCCCACTGTCTCGCCCACCCGAATGGAATCCACGGCAACGAGGCTGAAGGGATCAAATATTTCCACGGCCCCCTCGGCTTTTTTGGCGATGTAGAGCATTTCCGTACGAGGGTCCATGACCAGATCACTCAGGCCGCTGCCGACAAAGACCCGCTGTAAAACACTCAGAGTGCGGGTGTCGATCACTTCAAGATGGGGGGAGATGGCATGGATGACAAAGAGCCGGTCGCCACTGGGGCTGAAGGCGCCGGCAATGGGCTCCGGTCCCACCGCCAGGGTGGCGGCCAGCAGCCTATTACCAAGATCAAGCACAGAAAGCGTCCCGGACCAGAGATTGAGGACATAGCCCCGCCTGCCGCTCTGATCGACCAGCACCCCACAGGGGCCGTCCCCCACCGGAATCCGTGCCCTTTCCAGCAGCGAGGTGGAATCTGTCAGGGTCACCGTATCAGAGCCGAAGTTTGTGGTGACCACAAGATTGCCGTCCGGGGTAAGCACGGACTCACAGGGTTCGTCGCCGATGTTGAGGCGGGCCTTATCAATAATGGCCTGGCCGCCTACGTCGACAAGGGCCAGGGCATCTTCGCCGCCCAGCGGCACGTAAGCCCTATATCGGATGCGGTCCAAAGCGATATCCTTTGGCGCCTCTCCGGTGGTAATAACCCCAACGACCTGCAGCTTATTTTTGTCAAAGATGGTGATGCTGTTGGATTTCACATTGGCCACATAGCCCAGGACCTTGGGGGCCAGACGTCCGGGCAGGAAGATGGTAAAGGCGGGAGAAAAAACAACACCGCCGGCGCTGAGGGCGTGGCTGTAATTAAACTTCAAGAGGAGAAGCTGGGCCTTGTTCTTGGTGATCAGGAACGGGAACTCGACAAGATAGGGCTCGTGACTCACCGCGAGTGCGACTTCGCCTTCTTCTGTTTTCAGATAGGCGTTGTCAACAAGAAAGGAAAGGCCCTGGTACTCCCCGGGGGCAAGGGTGCCCACGGCCAGGAGCCTCTGTCTCTGGACCTCACCCTCCTTCAATTCAGAAATGGCAAGGGGCAGGGGTAGCAGGTTGCCGTCGGCCCTGACAGCGGCAACTGCCGCCAGGTTGAAACGGAGGCGCTGGGCTTCCGGCGGAAAGGGTTGGACATAGAGATGGATTTCCCCGTCCTCGGCCAGGAGCGGCTGAGAGGGATGCAGCAGCGGTTGGCAACCAGCAAGCAGGGCCGCCGCCAGAACGGCTAAAAAAAACAAGGAAACGACCTTGCGCCGCCTCACTGTCCTGCGACCATCATGCTTTTGATAAAGAAAAATCATCGTGCTGATTAATTCTCCAAGGCTGCTTTTAGTATCATCACCCACTAAGAAAGAACAAGACTGGGCAACACTATCACTACATACTAAAAAAGAGACATGCTCAAGGAATTAATCAGGAAAAAGCAACCCCAGGAGGGCTGACCGCTCGGCCAGCCCTCCTGGGTTGCTATGCCGGGGCAAGGGCTGCCGGCATGTTTAACTGATTAATCTTGGGCATGACATTTATTGCAAAGATCCCTCTGAAAAGCAGCAAAGTCAGTTGCCGGCCTGTCATAGTAAGCCGCCTGAAACTCTGCCTCGGTACGGCCCATCGCTAAAGCACCGTCGACACCAGTATAAAAGCCGTTTTCGACCATAAATTCCGAGTCGTTGTTCCAGCGCAGCATATTGCTGAAGCCGGAGGCATGGGCCCGATGGCAGGAGAGACACATGACCTCATCACCAGTGCCAGGCCCAGTCAAGGCGCTATCGGTATTGCTGGCATTGGCGGCCAGGGTGGCGAAAGCTCCCGAGTTTTGGGCAAAGGGCACCAGGGAGAGGAAGGCTGTGTCGACAATACCCGTCATGATACCAGAGCTCACATAGGCGTTATAGAGATCTGCAATCTCCGCCAGTGGCCAGTCAACAGGATGGGTGTAGCTGTAGCTTGAATGCATGTCGGCGTGGCAGGAGGCACACCACGTCCCCCACCTATTGACACCGCCGGCGGTCTGGGCGCCGTAGGCGACGCGGACCTGGTTTGTTGCCTCGCTCTGGTTATAGGTAGCTGGTGCCACGGCGGCGGGTACGCCAGTATAGAATGCACCAGCAGTGGCAAAGCTATCTGTGGTATAGTCGTTGCCGGCCAACAGGCGGTAGACGCCAACGGCCTGACCCACTGCAGGCACGGCGCTGTCAGCGTAAGAACCGGAGCCGATGATGGGGGCGCCGCTGGTGGCCACCGTACCGTCGGCCAATCTTCTGTACTTGCCATGGGCATCATGGCAGCTGTTGCACTGCAGATCGCCGGCAAGAAAACTGCCGCCCGGCGAGGTGGCATTGGTGGCATCCTCCGTATAGCCCAGGTCAATGGCGACGATATTATGGCCGTGCCGGTCGCCATCTTCGGTATAAGCAACACCATCCACTTCCCAGCTATAGTCCTTCTTCAGCCAGCCAAAGTCACCGCCCGGTGATCTCTGCAGAGGCCCTTGGCCCACGACCATATCGGCATCAGCGGTACTGATGTGATAGCTGTCCGGCACGGTATCGCCGGCATTCTCATGGCAGCCCAGGCAGGTGGAACTCGTATCGCTTCCAATCAGCAGGTAAGTCCCTAATTCGGCCGGGGAATGCATGCTGTGACAACCCGCACAGTTAGCAACGCCACCGCTATGGAATGCCAGGGCAGAACCAGCCACACCGACGGTCAACAGGCCGGCACTGGCTAATACCAGATTTATTTTATAGAACTTCTTCATTGAATCACCCTCCAAAAATTTTGGTCTCCGGTAGCCCAGCCGTCCTTTTAGAGGACCTGTAGACTTTGTGTCCCCACCTTACGATGGGTTTACCTTTTTCGGGGGATGGTTTGCCGGTGCGAACCGGCGCTTATTTTTCCTCTGGTACAACGTGTCTTTGTCTTCTTCTCTGGAACTTTCCTCTGTGCTTCTGATTAAACCCTGTTCATTCCTCCTTTAATCTGTGACAGCTTTCCCAACGAGTCACCATGCGCGGCTGAGTCACGGTATTCCAAGCGGAAAACGCTGACTCCCTTGCCGCGTCCTTGCGAAACATAGATCCTGTCTTTTTTATCAATGGCGAGATCGCTTGGTCCGATCATGTTTCCGGGCTTTGGCCCTCTGTAGCCAAACTCCTTTATGAACTTAAGATCCTGGTCAAAAACGATAATGGCGCATTTCAGCTTGTCAGCCACCAGATAATTGCCGTGGCTGTCAGCCACCATGCCGGCCACAATGTTGAAGCGGCCCGGGGCGCCACCTGACTTGCCGAACGATCTGACCATGCCGTTTCTACTCAAGATGTTGGCCTTAAACAGCGTCGGGATGGTAAAGAGGATGTTGCCCTCTTTATCCAGGCTGAAGCCGGAAAAATTGATATTTCCCCGCTTCTCCTCATCGATGCCGCACACCTCAAAAAGGTCAAAGCCCTCGATAAAAGTGCCATCGCCGGCACAGATGACGATCTGCATCTGGTTTTGACTGGCCAGATAGATTTGGCCGTCTCGGTAAATGAGGCGGTTCGGGGTAAAGTCGCTAAACTGGGCAGGCAGACCGGCAAGGGCAATCTCGGCCAGGGGTTCCCCGCGGTAGTTGCAGCGCCAAAGCAGTGACCTGCCCTCTTTATAGGTGAGGAGCAGGATGTCATCACCCTGGCCGGCATCAGCGGCAAGGACATGGCCAAGGTCCATGTCGTCGCCAAAGCGGTACACCTCCATGCCGGAATCGTTAAAGATCACCACATCGTTCTGGTAAATGACGAAGGCCTCATGGCGTTCTTCGTCGATGGCCAGCGTCGGCCAATTATAAGGAAGGAGGCCGGAAAAATTAGAGAGGCTGTAGAGATAGCTCTCTGTGAACTGCCCTTCCCCCAGGACCGGGCTCAGGCAACAGAGTATGACCATCAGGTTCAAAACAAGTGCTGAGCTGTATTTTTTCCCATTGCAGTTTGCCATGCCTATAGACAAAGCAAGCGCTGTGCCATGCCGAGAAGAATCAAAAAAGACAAATAATGTTGAATGGATAGAGAGAAAAATTTAGCAGGCAGGAATTATTAAGAGCCCGAGTTGGGGATTTGCCCAGGTGCGGTTGGCTATTTTGCCAACTCGGCTCTGCACGAGCCAGCGGCTGGACTTTTGGCTATTTGCCCCAGCTATTGTTGGTGATATTCCCAAAGGAGAGGCCAACGGGAAAACGCCCGGGCAACTGCAGGCCATAGGAAAAAGAGAAATTGACGTTCTACAAGCATTCGTCCTTAGGCGATACAGAGTTTCACTCAGCAATTGGCTGATCCTCAGAATGGAGACCATGCCAAGGTTATCGCCCTGCAACTTTCTGAATGAGCGTTGCCAGGCCCGGATCCTGTTTTTTTTTGCCGGATCAGGGCCTATCGCCTTTCAGTTTTTAAAGCGGCTGTGCTACCCTATTCAAGAGTCAGGAAAAGACTTTCGCGCTCAGGCGGCTGGCCACGGCTGGCACACGAATTGCTCTTTACTCAAAACAAGTGTGACGCTCTCCGCCCTCATTCCTTCAGGTGAATCTGTGAAAAAGAAAATTTTGATCATTGATGACGATCAGTTAATCTTGTACGGCCTCCAGAAAGCCCTGCGTCAGGAAGAAGTTGAGGTGGTCACGGCGTCAACGGCCGGAGTGGCCATGGATGAACTGAGCATCTGTCCCTATGATCTCTGCCTCCTTGACATCCATCTTCCTGATTACAACGGCCTGGATCTGATGAAAGTCATCCAGCATATCTGCCCGAAAACCAAGGTGATCATCATGACCGCCAGCTACATGGGTGATGATGAGTTGAGCGCCAACATTATCGATGCCGCTGAAAACGGGGCCTGCCACTTCATGACCAAGCCCTTTGATCTGGCCGAGGTCAAGGACATTATCAAGCAGGCCTTGCAGGATGCGGATTTTCATACCGGCATCCGCTTCACGAACAACGCCTTTGTCAAAAAAACTCGTAAATTTCCGCGCCGCCCCCACGCCCAGAAGCTGAACATCGCCATGACCGTCCTCGGCGAGGGCGAGACACAACGCTGCCGCACCAGCGCCAGATCAGTGGACATCTCCTCCGGCGGCATAGGGCTGGTGACCAGCTACCCGTTACGGACGGAGCAGGTCCTCAGCTTCCGGGCCAACATGGAAGATAAGACCGGCATTGTGGTCTGGAGCAGTATGGAGGAGAACGACACCTGTCGGGTCGGAGTGCGCTTCGCCTGAGCGCAAAGGGAAATCTGCTGCCAATGAATCCTCAAACTCTGGGTATTGCCGCGCAGGCGGGAATACCCAGAGTTTGGTTAAATCACCCAGATCGAAGTCTCCGCTTATCTCCCGCCTTGGCGGGAATGACTCGTAAAATGGCTGAAGTTTAGTGGTAATCGGCAAGAAAAAGCAGAGCGCTCTGGAAAGGGATCTTACGCCTAGCGAACCCAAGGGTCGATCCTGGCACCCTCTGGAGAACGGAACACCCCAGGCCGGGGAGGTGGTGGCAAAACGTGGTGATTTCGTCGCCTCAAGGCCTCCCCCTGGTGATGGCTCAGCAGCTTTGACTGCCCTGCTGGCCTGGAAAAGAGTTCAGCGATCAAGGTCGTACTTTTTCACCTGATACCTGAGGGTATCATAGGTTATATTGAGCAGCTTGGCCGCCTTGGTCTTATTGTAATCTGCCCGCACCATGGCCTGATGGACAAGATCCTTCTCCACCTCATCAAGGGAGATGCCGGTTTCCGGCAGAATAATCCGCATATTTTTTCGCCTTTCCACCAGGGGCTGGACACTCAGCTCAACGGGCAGATGCTCGGTGGATATATGATCCTCGGTTTCCAGAACAACGCAACGTTCTATAACATTACGTAGCTCCCTGATATTGCCTGGCCAGCTGGCAAGGACAAGGGCCTTTGCCGCCGCTGGAGAAAACCCCTTAAGGTTTTTTTTGAAATATTTTTTGGCAAAGGATTCGAGAAAGTAGCGGGCCAAAACGGGAATATCCTCGGCCCGCTCGCGCAGGGGGGGAAGGTGGACTGCAAAGGTATTCAACCGGTAAAAAAGATCCTCGCGGAACTCCCCTGCGGCCACCGCCTTTTTGAGATCCTTGTTGGTGGCGGCAATGATTGCGGCATCAAAATGGAGATCGGTTTTCCCGCCCAGCCTGCGCACCGTTCTGGTTTCCAGAACCCGCAGAAACTTGCTCTGCATCTCAAGGCGCAAATCGCCGAATTCATCCAGGAGCAGGGTGCCGCCATCAGCCAGCTCAAACACCCCCTTCTTATCCACCTTGGCATCGGTGAAGGCCCCCCGGGTATGACCAAACAGCTCATTCTCAATGAGGTTGTCAGGCAGAGCCACACAGTTGATGGCAATAAATGGGGTATACTCGGCGGTGCTGCCATGGGCTTCATGGAACAAGCTATGAAAATAACGGGCCAGCACCTCCTTGCCTGTACCTGACTCCCCGGTGATGAGAAGGCTGCCGGTCCGGGACTTGGCAAACATCTCCACCTTCTGCAGGATGTCCTTCATGGCCGGTGATTTTCCGACAATCTGGCTGTCGACGCAGGTCAAGCCGGTTTTCCGCAGGTAGTCGACCTCATCCTTGAGCCGGGAGTTCTCCAGGATATTGGCCACGACGATGTGGAGCTCTTCAATATTAAAAGGCTTGGTCAGGTAATCGGCGGCGCCGAGCTTCATCGCCTTAATGGCGGTTTCGGCAGAATCGTCGCTGGTGAGCATGACCACGGGGGTCGCCAGCTTCTCCCTCTTGATCTCCTTCAGGACATCCAGGCCGCTCCGGTCTTCATCCAGGTTGATATCGAGAAGGATCAGGTCCGGATGCCAGGTCACGATTTTATTGAAGATATCAATGGCGCTCGTCTGCACCTGAGTTTTATACCCTTTCTTCTTTAAGGAGCGAGCGGTCATCGTGACAATAAGCTCATCATCGTCCACCATGAAAATCCTGCCACCAGTCTTCATTGTATGAAAACCTCATTATCTTGTTTAACCGCTAGGGTAATCGTAAAGGCAGATCCCTCCCCCTTGCTGCTGGTGAGCTCGACATGGCCCTTATGCTGCTCGACGAGCCGCTTGCTGATCGCCAGTCCCAGACCGGTACCTTTCGATTTCGTTGTGAAAAAAGGTTGAAACGCCTTTTGGAGCCCCTCTTCATCAAAGCCCCTGCCGTTATCCTTAATGACAACCTGAATACTGCCGGCCTGGTCCAGGCTGGAATGCACGGTAATCGTGCCGGATTCGGCAATCGCATCGATGCCGTTTAAGAGAAGGTTGAGAAATACCTGCTGGAGCTGAGAGGCGTCGGCGTGAATCGGCGGCAGTTCCGGGCTCAGCTCGGTGAGAAACAGTATCCCTTTTTTCAAGTCAGCAAAATGGTTGGGGCTTTTCAGAACAACCTGCGTATTCTTCACGGAGTTCGCCAGCAGCATGTTGAGATCAACCAATTCAAAATGCGGTTTGGGCGGCCGCGCATAGTTGAGCAGGTTTTTCACCAGGTTTTCCAGCCGGTTCACCTCCTGGATGATGCGGAGAAAAACCTCCTTGTCTTCCTGGCCCAGATCAAGCTCCTCAGCCAGGATCTCAATGGAGACCTTGATCCCGGCCAGGGGGTTTTTGATCTCATGGGCAAGGCCTGCCGCCATCTCCCCGACCATGGCCAGCTGCCTGGACCGCTGTAACGCCTCATCGGCCTTGACCCGCTCGGTTATATCGCGATCAAAGGCCAGCACGTACCTGTTGCCATCGTATTCCAGAAGTCCGGCGCTGATCTCCATGGGAAAAAACGTGCCATCCTTTTTCCGGTGCAGGACCACCTCCTTGATCCATTCCCCGTTCAGAATCCGGCGAATACGCCCCGGGATCTTGGTAGCGACGACGGGGTCGTCAAGGTCGCGGATATGCATGCCGGTCAGCTCCTCAACCGAATAGCCATGTGCGTCCGCGGCAGCCTTGTTGGCGGAGATGATCCGGCCGGCCTCTTCCCCTTCGGCCTCCATGATAAAAATAGAGTCAGCGGCACTTTCAAACAACATTCGGTAGCGCTGTTGAATGGACTCAACCCGGCGACATTGCTCCTTGAGAGACCTCCCCATATTGTTGAAAGCATCGGCAAGATGCCGGAACTCGTCGTCCATTTTTGCAGCAATGCGGTATTCCAGATCCCCTTCCTGTATTTTGCTGAAGGCCGTGGCAAGCACCTTGACCCCACGGGTGAAATGGCCGAAAAAATAGGCGGACACCAGAAGGACAAAGAACGGGCCGAGGGTAACCAGCACAATAAAGAGTTTTCTGGTGGCGGCAATCGACAGCTGGGCCTGGGCGGTTCTCTCGGCAATTTGTATATCGGCTTTAAGGAAGATTCGGCCGATGGCGTGCTGTAGGTCTTCCCCGGCGTCATAGGCATTTTTTTTGGCATCGCCAAGCCGCTTGCTATTGGCTCTGAGGGTATAGACCCTGCTCAACTTCCCCTGATATGCCTCCAGGATAAGCCGCAGCTTGCCGATTTTTTCGCCAAGAGGATTGACCGGATGATCATGACAGCTGAAGCAGCCGTTCAGCGTCTCAGCCATCTCCTCTCCATGCTGGACAAAGGTATCAAAATTTACGGCGTGGGGGGAATCCTTGAGCAGCAGGTCCGTCTGCACCTCCTTGATCTTCTCCACCAAGGTCTTGCGTTGGGAATGCATCTGCTGGAGAAGAATGATGTCCTGAAGTTTACTGACAACCCGGTTCATGCCGGCAGTAATATAGATCCCACCTACAACGAAGCAGAGAGAAAGGATGATAAGCCCGATAAATGCTTTCCGTTTCATGGCAGTCGGCTCGTCAGAGAAAGAAGCGGGTGAGTGTTATGCGGAGGAGACCCTTTATGCGTGAAAAAATGCGCCATCTCCCTGACGCGCCCAGTAGATGATCCCGGCTCAGTTGTTATCATCATTGTAGTTGGTCATGTCCAGGCCGATATGCTCGGCAAAATCCAGGACAACCTGGTAATCCGCAGCCATTGTTTCGATGAACCTGGCGGCCCCGAACTGGGCAAGGATCTCTTTACCCTCCGGGTCCTGATCCATGCCGAGAAGAATCTTTTTCAGCTCGGCCACCAGACTCTCATCGAGACCAGGCCGCACTAAAAGCGCGTTTTCCGGCACCGGCATCGAGGTGCTGAGGATCTCCAACTCCTCACGAAGCCTGCTGTCCTTGGCGGCCAGCCTGTTAAAAACCGTATTTTTCGCGGCACCGATGTCCGCCTTGCTATTCAGAACATCGTAAATGGCGTTATCATGGGTGCCGGTAAAATAGGTCTCGGCAAACCAGTGCTGATAATCCTCAATCCCCAGTTCCAGGAAAAAATGGAGCGGCAACAACCAGCCCGCCGTGGTCGCCTTGTCCACAAAGGCACAACGCTTGCCCTTCATGTCTTCGGCGCTCTTGATATGCGAGTCTTTACGAACAAACACCATGCCATAATAGGTCGAGATGCCCTTTTTGTCTTCCGGCCTCGCCAGGGGAGTTACCCCCAGTTTTTTGAAGGCCAGGGCCCCGGTAAAGCTGCCAAAAAAAGCGCCGTCCAAGCCATCAGCCGCAAAATTATTAAGGATATTGCCGTAACGCGACAGAATCTTCAGTTCAACAACAACCCCTAACTTGCCGCCCAGATATTTCACCAGGGGCTCATACCGTTTTTTCTGGGAGAATATGTCGATCTCAGGGATCAGACCGATACGTAAGGTCGCTTTACCCTCATTCTGGGCAGACGGCATGCCCTCCTGTTGATCACTGCAACCGACCAGCAAAAAAAAGAGGAGCAAGCACCAAACAGGGTTCAAGATGTCTTTTCTGCAAATTGTCGTGTTCAAGGGCACTGATCCTCCCATTGCCCGGGGAAACCGCCCCCAGCAACACATTTAAGCATCTGCGCGTAATAAGATATCGTTATGCGAACTTATTCTATCATTCCCAACATTAAAACACTAATATCCAGACATGTTTTTATATTTCCGCCAGAAATGACCTCTAGATCTCCCTTGGAATACCAGGGCCATAGCAAAACGAAAAAGAGTTATGATCGAAAATGGTGCTTGAGGGAGTCGCAAGATAAAAAATGACGTATCTTGTTTGAATAGTTCATAAAAACTTAACTCCAACAGGATACGTCATGACTGAGAACAAAATCATTGCTCTTTAAAAGCCAGGAGAGATTTATGGAGCTCCATTTACAGAATTGCTGCATATCGACGACAGGCATTGCGTGCAGATGCTGTTGAAATTGCGTTCCAGAAACTCCTCAATCAGTCTGCTGCCTATAGAAATGAACAGAAGGTCGGCAGGGTGAAGGGGATCATTTAGCACCACGGCTTCGAGGCTATTATGGCCAGCTCCCGGGGCGGCCCCTGGCAGGATATGGTCAAGGCCTTCACCCATGCCCTGAGTTCGCCCAACTACCCCCACCATGACAGCGCCTGCGGCCGCAAGGGCTTTATCTACGATCTCAAAAATGCCCGCCACCTGGTCCTTTCGACCGCCGCATCCTGGCCTCGTTGCGCCCTGCTGAAGTCAACCAGGTGCTGGACAGGCTGGACAAGGGCAGCAAACTCACCTATGTGGATGGGCGCCAGACCCTCACCGGCATCAAGGCCAACAATTTCTTCCTGGTCAGGCCGGACAGCAGACAAAATAAGACAACGATATCCAAGAGTCGTCTCTTTTGCCTCACCTGGGCCCAACACTTCCCTTATCTTTTTTTATTGACACTCCTGGATCCAGCCAGTATTGTGGCTTATTCTCTTATGAGATTAAGGGCCATTTAGAATACCCGCCCGGGACTTAGCCCCCCAATATAAGGGTCATATATACCACCATCTACGCCACCCTACACCTCTTCGAAAGCGATTACTTATCACCATCTCTGCCTCTACCCCCCCTCCCCGAAAGCGATTACGCATTATTGATCCCGGCGCCCCCAGCATTGATGCGGGCGGGATGATTCCTGTGAGTCTCTTCGTCATGGCGGTAGCGGCAAGGCTTGCCACTGAGGCATAGCAATATAGATTTAAGTTTTGTTGGCTTTGCAAAAAGCAAAGTCGACAGTTGCTTCGCCTGGCTCCCCTACACACAGGTGGTTCCGGGGCAGACAGCGACATTATAGTTTTGGCGACAAAACTTTACCGGGCCGCACCCTTTAAAGAGCGGCCCATTTAAAAAGCGGTTCCCCATGGGAATCCAGCACAAAGGAGTAGTACAAGATGGCAGAAGGAACAGTTAAATGGTTTAACGACGCAAAAGGTTTTGGTTTTATTGAGCAGGACGGCGGCAAGGATGTTTTCGTTCATCACAATGCAATCCAGGCTGAAGGCTTTAAAACTCTTCAGGAAGGCGCTCGGGTTACCTTCGACGTTGTCGACGGCCCCAAAGGTCCTGCCGCAGAGAATGTTAGAACTATCTAAGCACCGATAGCGACACATTGTAAAAAAACCCCGCATCATGCGGGGTTTTTTTTTACCCAAATATCCTTCCCTCCCTGAACAGCAACCTCCACAAAGGACAAAATCTTGGCCAGAACAAACTATTCATTTGAAAAGCGCCAGAAAGAATTGGCAAAGAAAAAGAAAAAAGATGAGAAAAAACAACGCAAGCTGGAAAAACAGGCCCTGCCGGACGGGGAAAAGGCGCTGGATTTCCCTCAGCAAGATTAGAAGCTGCAACGCCCTGATTTTGGCTGACTGAAAAACCTTTTTTAAGCCCTGGAACTCTTCGTGTGGTCCCCATGAGATCGACGCCATGACACATGAAATGGCGCATGCCCCTTGCCCTAAAAACCGATCACTGCCCCTGAGAATAGCTGATGCAAGCCCTGTTTGAAAAAATGCTGACCGATGTCGGCCTCTCCACCCCCGCCGCCCAGGTTGTTATTCTGGCGCTCTCCATGGTGACCATTGCCGCCCTGAGCTACCTGGCATCCAGACTGACCATCCGCCTGGTTATCCCCTTTTTCATCCGGGCAGCGGCCCTGAGCAAATCCCACTGGGACGATATCCTGGTCAAAAACCGCTTTTTCCATCATTTATCGGCCCTTATTCCGGTGGTGGTGGTCTATGCCACAGTGGATCTCCTGCTGGCCGACCATCCTTTTGTTGCCGAGATTATCAGACGACTGGCCATGACCATTCTGGTTTTCATCGCCGTGCAGATGATCGATGCCATTCTCCATACCGTTGCCGAGATCTATAAACGCAGCGAGGCGGCGCTAAAAAAACCCATAGGCGGCTATCTTTCGGCAATCAGGATTATTCTGTTCATCCTGGCCGGTATTTTCATTGTCTCCACCCTCACCGACAAATCACCCTGGGGCATCTTCAGTGTCCTGGGCGGCCTGACGGCGGTGGTCCTGCTCATCTTCAAAGACACCATCCTCGGCTTTGTGGCCAGTCTCCAGTTGGCCAGCAACGACATGGTCCAGGTGGGGGACTGGATTGAAATGCCCAGCTTTGAGGCTGACGGGGATGTCATAGATGTCACTATCCATACGGTGAAGGTGCAGAACTGGGACAAGACCATCACCACGATCCCCACCTATGCCCTGGTCTCCAATTCCTTTAAAAACTGGCGGGGCATGGCCAATTCCGGGGGCCGGCGCATCAAGCGGGCCCTCTGCCTGGATATGAACTCCGTGATGTTTTGCACCCCTGAAATGCTGGAAAAATTGAGTCGCTTCAGCCTGCTCAAAGAGTATCTTCGCCAGAGACAGGCAGAGATTGACCTCTACAACCAAGAGCATAATCTTGATTGCAGCTCTGTGCCTAACGGCCGGCGGCAGACCAATATCGGCGTCTTCCGTGCCTATATCAAGAGCTTCCTGGCCAACAACCCCAAGATCAATAAAGAAATGACCTTCATGGTCAGGCATCTGGCGCCCACCCCCAAGGGTCTGCCCATGGAAATATATGTCTTCAGCAGCGACAAGGTGTGGGCCAATTACGAAGAAATCCAGGCCGATATTTTTGACCATATCCTGGGAGTATTGCCGGAATTCGGCCTGCGGGCATTTCAGGAGCCCTCGGGCCTCGACTTTCAGGCCCTCCTGGGTGGCGGCGGCCAAGCCAGACCCGTAAGGGAGCAGGCCGCAGCCCCTTCTTCCATCAAGCCGGCTCTGCAGGAAGGGGAAGAACCAGGGTAAAGGTGCTGCCCTGGCCAAGGCTGCTTTTCACCTCGATCCTGCCGCCCAGCAGGCCGGCAATTTTCTGGGCCTTATAGAGGCCCATGCCGATACCGCCGAATTCCCGGGTAGAGGAGCCGTCCACCTGCTGAAAGGGTTGGAAAATCCGGTCAAAATCCCGGGGGTCGATACCGATGCCGCTGTCCGCCACGGCGATCTCCAGCCAGGTCGCCCCCTCCTCTTGGCGGCGGCCGGCGCTGATGCTCACCCTGCCGCCATCCGAGGTGAATTTGAAGGCATTGTCCAGGAGACACTCCACCACCTCGCGGATCTTATCCGCATCCGCCCAGATGGTCCCAACAGGGACGGCCTTGGTGAAAAGGGCCACTATTTTCGTTTTGCCCTTTTTTCCTTTCCGGGCCAGCAGACACTCCTGCAACAATGCTTCCAGATTAAAGTGGCGACACACCACCGGCTCCGTCACCGGGTCCAGATGGGCGATGTGCAGTATATCTTGAATCATGCCCAGCAGATGGCGGCTGCTCTCCTCGATTACCCCGCAATAATCACGCTGTTCGTCTGGGGATAAAGCGCCGATGCCGTGGCGCAGCATGGCAGTGAAGCCGATAATGGCATTCAACGGCGTTCTCAGTTCATGACTCATGATGGCCAGGAACTCCGACTTGACGCGGCTGGCCACCTCCACCTTTCTTTTTTCCTCCTCCAGATCAGTTGTCCGTTGACGCACCGCCATTTCCAGGAAGGAGAAATAGTCTTCTATTTTTTTCCCCGCCAGCTTGAACTGCGAAATATCTCTCAGCATGATCCGGCACCGGCCTGACTGCCCATCCGCCTCCGGTCGGATAACATTTTCCACCTGCACCGGAAAGAGAGCGCCGTCTCTTTGCTGGAGGCGCATTTCATAGGTCTGCTTTTCCCCGGTGGCCAGCAGCTTTTGGCGATGGTCATGGAAAATCTCCTGGTCATCAGCCACAATAAAGGCAGAGAAGGGCTCACTGAGCAGGCGCTGCTTCGCCACCCCCAGCATTTCGGCGGCCGCCAGGTTGGCCTCCTCGATCAACCCCGTGGCGCCTATGGTCAGATAGGCCACCGGCGCAAATTCGTAGAGATCCATATATCTTTGCCGGGCCTGCTCCAGGCCTTCCTGGGCCCGGCGCAGCTCTTCATTCTGCCTTTCCAGTCCCTGGATCAGCTGGCTGAGATCTTCCGGCGCCATGGCCGCTTGCGCCTCCGAATCTGAGGGATCGGCACAATAAAAGCGGGCCCGTTGCCGCAGTGCGGAGAATTGATCTTCATCAAGGTTCTTGTTGGCCATTACGCTCCCCACAGAAATCGATCCACCAAAAACAGCTTTGCCGCTCAAAGCAATATCTGTCTGGAAATTTTAGGGTAATCGTCCCCCCAAGCGCCAAAAGAAATCCCGGACCCGCCCCCCCCATTCTCTGCTAATCTTGGGCCATAATCTGCCAAAAAGCAAGTTGGGAAAAGGGTGCCGGGCCAGAGAGGGCTGGCAGGGTGACAGGGATTTGCCCGGGCTAGGCCTTGCGGGCATAGCTGGTCAATAATTTGTCGAGATTATTGGCAAAGGATTGCCGATCCCTTGGGGTGAGAGCCGGCGGACCACCGGTATCAATGCCGTTTGAGCGGAGGGTATCCATAAAGTCCCTGACATTGAGCCGTTCTCTGATATTTTCGGCTGTATAGAGTTCACCGCGCGGATTAAGGGCAAGAGCGCCCTTTGCCACCACCTCGGCGGCCAAAGGAATATCCGCGGTGATCACCAGATCGCCGCTGGTGAGCCTTTTGACAATCTCATTATCCGCCACATCACACCCCGCTGCCACCTGCACAAATTGGATAGCAGCGGAGCGTGGTATGCGCAGGGGATGATTGGCCACCAGGGTCAGCTGCAGGCCGGTGCGCTCTGCCGCCCGGAAGAGAATATCCTTGATCACGCCGGGACAGGCATCGGCGTCTACCCATATTTTCATTTTCTCTCACTGCGGTTGACTGCGGGTTCATCTGGCAGCTCGGGCCCTATCTGCTGCCCTGCCTGAGAGACAGCAGCGGTCAAGGGGGGCCTTCATGGAAGGCGGCCACCGCCTCCGGATCACGCTGGACGATCTGGCGGGCCACCTTGGCCGGGACCACCTCATAGGCGGCGGCCAGTTTGACAATGGCCAGCTGGCCGCGACTGAGCTGCTCCGCCATCTCGGCCGAAACAAAAATCCGCTTTATCTTGTTCTCTTCCACAAAATTGTAGGGCTCACCCCGCTCATCCCGGGCCAGCCGATTATCCTCAATGAGCTGTTTCACCTGGGCCTGCTGCTCGCGCTGCCGCTTCTCCTCAAGGCGCTGCCGGTTGAGCTCCTTGTTGCGCCTGGCCTGGGCCTCCTGCTCCTCCCGGGCCTTATTGGTGGCTATTTCAGGAAGGGTGCCCTTGTTCTGCTGACGGCTGGCCCGTTTTTCGTGTTGCGCCTTCTTTACCTGCTTTTTATTAACCAGCCCGGCCTTTAAAAGCTGATCCTGAAAGGGGTTGCCCATACTCTTTTCCTCCCGGGAGCATCCAGCCCCCCAAGCTTTGCTGCCTTGATAGTCTTTAGCCTGCCTGACCATGCCTGTTGCTGAAAGGAACAGGTGTATCATGTTCCCCTGAAAAAGGTAAGGGGTGACCCCCTTTAATGCGACAGATCCAGTCAAGAAAATCGATTGCGGCCACGAGGCCGGGGCCAGGGGAAACCAGAAAATAATCTCCAGAATTGCAGCGAATCCGCCCATAAATCATTGCCGGCCCGGGCATTGCAAAACAAGAGCAGCCCGCCCCCAGCGGCAAGGAGCATGGTTATTGTCAGGCGCTTTTCTTTTGGGCTTTTGCCTGGGCAGGCCAGCACCTGCCGCCCTGGTGGCCGCGGCCCCCACATTTAGCGTCCTGTTCGATCTGCAGAGTGACGTGGTGGATCTGAAAATCGCGGCGCAGCCGATTCATGATTTCCAGCAGAAAATCATCGCTGCCTCCTTCCGGCATAACCAGGTGGGCAGTCAGCATGTTTTCCGTGGTGCTGCCGGCCCAGATATGGAGATCGTGGACAGAGGAGACGCCGGGCTGGCGGCCCAGGAAAGCCAGCACCTCATTTGAATCGATATGGGCGGGCACCCCGGCCATGGTGAGGTGGAATGAATCCCTCAACAGGCCCCAGCCGGTAATGAGCACCACCAGGGCGATGGCGATGGAGGCCAGGGGATCGAGCCACTGCCAGCCGGTGGCGGCAATGGCAAAGCCGGCCCCCACCACCCCAGCCGAAACCACGGCATCAGCGGCCATGTGCAGAAAGGCGCCCTTGATGTTGAGGTCGTGCTTGCGGCCGGAGACAAAGAGCAGCGCCGTGGCCGTATTGATCACCACGCCCACGGCTGCCACCATGATGATGGTGGCGCTGTCTGAGGGGGCAGGCATCCTGAAGCGCCCCAGAGCCTCCCAGATGATAATGGCCATGGCGCCATAGAGCAGCAAGGCGCTGGATAAGGAGGCCAGGATGGTGGCCTTTTTAAAGCCAAAGGTATGTCTGGCCGTGGCGCCCCGTTTGCTTATGGCCATAGCCCCCCAGGCCAGGAGCAGGGTCATGACATCAGAGAAATTATGGCCGGCATCTGCCAGCAGGGCCAGGGAGTTGCCGATAACACCATAGACAGCCTCCACCACGACAAAGGCCAGATTGAGGCTGATGCCTATGGCAAAGGCCCGATTGAAATTGGGGGGAGTATGGGACTGCTCATGGTCCATGGTTGTTCTCCAGTTACTACGCGGACAGGGGGAGGGAGAGAGCCAGCTGGGCGCCTTTGTTTTTTTTACCATGCTGGTGATCCCCCAGGCAAGTTGCGCCCTGCCCTTCTCCCTCTTTAGTTGATTTATGCAATAAAATGACGGATAATAATTTTCCGCACTTCTTGTACCTGTCCCGCCCAACTCTTTTTTAGTGCCGCCCTGATCTCATTTTAGGGGTTCTATGCAGGAGATACCCGTGCCCGCCTCCGCAGCCGCCAACATAAAGGCACCCAACAAAAAGAGCATTCCCTTCCTGCTGGCCCTGATCGC
Source organism: Desulfobulbaceae bacterium (assembly GCA_024637145.1). Taxonomy (GTDB): domain Bacteria; phylum Desulfobacterota; class Desulfobulbia; order Desulfobulbales; family SURF-16; genus BM506. Next base: position 34,040 of record JAGXFQ010000019.1, on the reverse strand, counting down.
CGCCGGCCTGGCCGGTAATTATTTACACTTGCCGCTCTTTCTCAATATCGATTTCCTGTTCGGCTCCATCTTCGCCCTGCTGGTCCTGCAGTTCTGCGGGTTGGGCCGGGCCATTCTGGCGGCCGCCATCATTTCCAGTTATACCGTGGTCCTCTATAATCATCATCCCTCTGCCCTTATCATCATGACCGGTGAGGTGGCAGCTGTGGGCTGGCTCATGGAGCGGCGCAACATGGGGATGGTGCTGGCCGACACGCTCTACTGGCTTGTCATCGGCATGCCGCTGCTCTACTTTTTCTCTCATATTTTCTTGCACGCCCCTGACAGCAATACCCATATGATCATGACCAAGCAGGCGGTGAACGGCATTGCCAATGCCCTCATCGCCCGGCTGATCTTCACTTGCTTTCTCCTCTGGTCCCGCGCCTGGCTCATGCCCTACCGGGAGATTATCTACAACCTGCTTGCTTTTTTTGTCTTGATGCCGGCCCTGCTTTTGCTGGCAGTGGGCAGCAGGGACGATTTTGCCGACACAGACCACCATGTGCGCTCAACCCTGATTCAGGAGAGCCAGAGCCTCACCAATCACCTGGAAACCTGGGTGGAAAACCGCAGGTCCACCATCGTCCATCTGGCTGAGATGGCTGCTTCGCGCCTCCCTGGGCAGATGCAAGCCCCTCTGGAGCAGGCCCAAAAATCGGACATAAATCTGCTGCGGATCGGCCTGCTGGACCGTCAGGCAATCACCCTGGCCTACGCCCCCCAGCGCGATGAAACAGGCCAGAGCAACATCGGCAAAAGTTTTGCGGATCGCCCCTACATCCCCTTGTTGCAACAAGGCCGCTGGCCACTGCTCTCCGAAGTGATGATGGGCAAAGTGGGTACCCCCCCCAGGCCCGTTGTCGCCATGATGGCGCCGGTGCTCATGGATGGCGAGTATGGCGGCTTTATCGGCGCTATCCTGGCCCTGGAACAGATCAGGCTCCACCTGGACAAGAATACCTATGCCCATGCCGCCCTCTACACCCTGCTGGACAAAAATGGCCATATCATCATGACCAATCGCCCTGATCAAACCATCATGACCCCCTTGCAGCAGGGCAAAGGGGAGCTTCATCCTCTTGAGAAAGGGCTCAGCCAATGGGTGCCCAGGCTACCGCCACAGACAGCGGCCGCAGAACAGTGGCAGCATTCGTCTTACCGCATAGAGACCACCATCGGCGCGCTGGCGGAATGGCAGCTCATTTTAGAGCAACCGGTGGTACCCTTCCAGAAAAGACTCTACAGCAACTATACCGGCAAGTTAACCCTACTCTTTGTGATCTTGCTGGGTGCCCTGGCCCTGGCTGAATCATTGAGCCGCAGGATCGTCGCCACCCTGGCAAGGCTCCAGCAGCTCACCCGCGACCTGCCCATCCGGCTGAAAAACCAGGGCAATCATATTGCCTGGCCGCACAGCAGCATTACAGAGGCGCATTATCTGATCAACAATTTCAGGACCATGGGGAATCGCTGTCAAACCAGTTCAATGAGATCCGGGAGATCAACAAATCGCTGGAACAACGGGTGCAAGAGCGGACCCGGGAACTGGCTGAGAGCCAGGAAAAGTTTCGCACCGTGGTGGATTACAGCTATGGCTGGGAGGTGTGGGAGGATCCTGCCGGCGCCTGCCTCTATTGTTCTCCTTCCAGCACCCGGGTTACCGGCTATCCTCCTGCCGCCTACCAGGCCGACCCCGGCCTGCGGGAGCGGCTGATTCATCCCGATGATCTGCCCAGCTGGAAGGCCCACTATGAGACCGTGCATGCCCGCCCAGAGGAGACGGAGACCAGACCGGAAGCCAGCAACGAATTCGACTTCCGAATCATCCGTGCTGACGGTGAAATCCGCTGGATCAGCCACCTCTGCCATCACATTTATGATGCCAAAGGCCACGACCTGGGCCATCGCATCTCCAACCGGGACATCACCGACCGCAAGCGTCTGGAGGCCGAGCTAGTAAAGGCCAGAAATCTTGAGGCCCTTGGCATTCTGGCCGGCGGCATTGCCCACGATTTCAACAATCTGCTGCAGGGGCTTCTGGGGAATCTCGAAATTGCCAAAATGAAGAGTGAGAAAGCAAGCCCGGCCTACCGCTTTCTGGAACAGGCAGAGCAGGTATCCGGCGCCGCCATCCAGCTCACCCGGCAGCTTATTGCCTTTTCGGCCGGCGGCTACAGCCAGCCGACAATCATCCAGCCGGCCCCCCACATCCGGGAAGAGAGCCTGGCCACCCTGGCCTATTCCGGCCTAGCCGTCGAATTTGACCTGCCGGCTAGCCTGTGGGACATCAAAATTGACCCCTCTCAATTTGACAATGTCATCAAACAACTGGTGCTCAACGCCATGGAGGCCCTCCCCGCCCAGGCAGATAACCGGCTGCGAATTACCGCCGCCAATCTCTCCTTAACAAAGAATCAGGCCACCCCCCCGACCCTTGCCCCTGGCAACTACCTGAAGATCTCCATCCAGGACCAGGGGAGCGGCATCCCCAAAGAGCATCTGCCCCGCATCTTCGACCCCTATTTTTCCACCAAGGAACGCGGTTCCCAGAAGGGCATGGGACTCGGGCTTGCCCTCTGTGATGCCATCATCAGGAAGCAGGGCGGCACCATTACGGTGGAGTCCACCCCCCAGCAGGGCACCACCTTTCATATCTATCTCCCCGCGGCAACGCTCTGAAAAGATGGCATTACCACCCCTTTTTAACCCCCACTCTTTCTCTGCCGTTTTCCTTGTGGCCCGTCGTGATCGCCACGGCCATGCAGGCCGCCTTTCGTGCCGTTAACACCCCTCGGGCGTGGTGAACCATAAACCTCCTTCAGGGTGGGGAGGCCCGCCGCCAGCTGCTGCAATACCACCTTTTCCTGGAAAAGGGGTAGATATTCTGAGGGTTGCTTTTATGGCAACGAGGCAGCCTTTTATATATAAAGATATACCTATATATACTCGCACGACCAAAGACATACTTTTATATATTAATATATAGCAATACGCACAGATATATATTGGTATGGCTGCGGATATTCTACTTGAGTTTGTTGCTGTCCAGATACTCGGTGGCCACCTTGGCCAACCAGGCACTGCGATTACCGATGATGTGGCGGTCAATCCGGGCCAGCAACGCTTCATCAATGGAGATGAGAGTGCGGATTTTTTTGGCCCTGGGGTACTGGACGCCCGGCGGGCTGACCGCCGAAGAGCTCTGAGCGGCACCACTGCTGATCACATCATCCAAGCTGTTTGGTTTTTTGGGATCCATCATTTTTTTGCACCGGCAATGATCTTTAATGATTCGTTATAGAGGTAGCGTATTTCAATGGCCGCCTTGCTGCCCGGCTCAGTCTCCACCACGCCCTTGCCCTTCTCCACCGAGGACTTGAACGCCACCCGGCGGCCGATCCCAAATTGCAGCAGCTTCATTTCCTTTTCAAGCTGCCTGAGGGCCTTCATGGAGTTGTGGGTCACCCTGGTCACTGGGTCAATCTGATTAACCAGCAGCCGGCCCTGCAGGGCTGGGCAGAAGGCCCGCACCTCCGTGAAGGCCTTGATGGTATCCGTTGCCCCCCAGAGATCAAACTGCCCGGGCAGCACCGGCAACAAAAAGAGGTCAGAGGCGGCCATGGCCGACCGCAGCACACTGTCATCGCGGCCACCGGCATCTATGATGATCAGGTCAAACTGGTCTCGATAGGCCCCCATTTTTTTGTGGAGGATGGGCTCAGTGCAGGCCGTGGCCTTGATGTCATCACCGCCCCGCAGGGAGCGGAAACAAATGGCGGACCCCTGGGGATCTGTATCCACAATCAGCACCGACTTCTGCTGCAAGGCCCCCATGGCCGCCAGATTGACCACCAAGGTCGATTTACCGACGCCGCCCTTGCTGGCCCCTACACATATGATAGCCATACACCCTCCCCTTTTGTCTATATGAATATACATATATATATTCTGATATATCACAGAGATCAACCCTAATCTGCCGCTCTCCTTGCCCCTCCGTACGGCAGCGGCACGGCGCTGCCGCAAAAAGAGCAGCAGAAGGAACTTCACGCCCCTTTAAGCCGGTCGCCCCTTGGTCCCAGCATGAGGGGCGGAGGGCGGCTTTCCCGGGCAAACAGAAACGCTGAGCATTACCCCCGGCCCATGGTAAGATAAAAACCTACTGGAAAAAAAACAAAGGCCCCAAAAAACCTGCCCGTCTTTTGGGGCATGTAACCCTGATTCATCTCAAGGGCAGAAGAAGGCTGCTCGGCACGGCCTAAGTGCTGCCTCAATTAAATTTTTAGCCACGGAGAGTTACCATGAGCCCCCATTTCGGACTGCTGGATGAAACCAAAATGAGTCAAGAAGAGGCCCTGCTGATGCGCGCCAAACTGCATTGGCGCGGCGGCAAAAGGAGAATAGAGGAGAACAAAGGCCCGGAGGGGATCGTCACCCTTTACGATGCGCTGTTGTCGGCCATGCGCTGGCATGTGCTCACCAGGCATATGAAGAAGCTGGGGACGGGGGCGAAAGAAAAACTTGAAGACGACAACGCGGTCATTGCCCTCCTGATACAGACCGGGGATCTGGACGATTCAGCAGAGCTGAAAGCCATCGAGCAGACCGTAAATCAGACCCTGCAGGGCGAGGATGCCCCAGCCGACCTCGGCTGTTTCATGGCGCAGACTGAGGAGATTCTCACCAGGCTGGAACTCCTCCCCTTTGACGAGTCGGCGCTGCCGCCGGAGGATCCGGAAACCTATTAAGCGCCAGGCACTCTTGTGACCAGCCATGCCGGCACTGCTGCGACAGCAGAGGGGGAGGTCGGTAGCGGACCAGCGCCAGCATGATAATCAGCAGGGCATCCCCGTAAAAAAATCTGCTGCGGCCGCCAGGGCAGACCAGCCGCCCGTCAGGGTCAGGGCACTGCCCCTAAGAGGCATGGGCCCCCTTGCCCCGTGCCTACTCGCGGCCGGTGAGCCGCCTCTCCTCACGCCAGCAGTAGAGCACCGGCACCACAAAGACGGTGAAGGTGGCCACCGCCATGCCGCCGAAGGAGGGGATGGCCATGGGCACCATGATATCGGAGCCGCGGCCGCCGGAGGTGAGGATGGGAAGCAGGGCCAGGATGGTGGTGGCGCTGGTCATCAGCGCCGGCCGGATGCGGCGTTCAGCTCCATCCAGAACCATGGTGCGCACGGCCTGACGGTCGCTACCCCGGAACCTGGACCTCGATTCGTCGAGGTAGGTGGCCATCAGCACCCCGTCATCGCTGGCAATGCCGAACAGGGCCAAAAATCCCACCCAGATGGCCACGGAGAGATTAATACCCTGGACCTGAAAGAGACTCCGCATGTGGACGCCAAAGAGGTTGAAATCAAGAAACCAGGGCTGATTATAGCACCAGATCATCATAAAGCCGCCGGACCAGGCCACCAGGATGGCGGAAAAGACCATCAGGGTGGTGGGCAGCGACTTAAACTGCATATAGAGGATCAGCACGATGATGAGCAGGGCCAGGGGCAGGACAATGCTGAGACGCTTCTGGGCCCGGATCTGATTTTCATAACTGCCGGCAAAGCTGTACGAGACCCCGGCCGGCAGCACCAGCTCGTTGCCGGCGATCTTGCCGGCCAGATAGGCCGCGGCCTCCTCCACCACATCCACCTCGGCAAATCCTTTTTTCTTGTCAAAGAGGACATAGGCGGTGAGGAAAGTATCCTCGCTCTTGATCATCTGCGGGCCGCGGCTATAGCGGATAGCCGCCAGCTGGGCCAGGGGGATCTGTTCACCGCCCGGGGCGGCCACCAAGATCTGTTCCAGGGCCTCCAGGGAGTCGCGCAATTCGCGCAGATAGCGGACCCGCACCGGATAACGCTCCCTGCCCTCCACCGTGGTGGTGATGAGCTGGCCACCCACGGCCACGGCGATCACCTCCTGGACCTGGGCGATCTTGATGCCGTAGCGGGAGATGGCATCGCGGTCAATAAAGATCTCCATATAGGGCTTGCCCACCACCCGGTCGGCCAGCACGGTGAGGGGCGCCACCGAGGGCACCTCCTTGAGCAGCCCCTCCATGGCCAGGGCCACCCCCTCGATGGTGGCCAGATCAGAACCCTTGATCTTGACCCCCATGGGGGCCCGCATGCCGGTCTGCAGCATGACGATGCGGGTGGCAATGGGCTGCAGCTTGGGAGCAGAGGTCACCCCGGGCATAGCAGCGGCCGCCACTATCTCCTGCCAGATATCATCGGCGCTGACAATACCCGGCCAGGCCTCGCGGTCCGGATTAAGGGCCGGATCCAAAGGAGCCCGCCAGAGGCGAAAGAGACGGCCCCGGGAATCAGGGATAAGCTGCCCCTCCTCATCGCGGACAAAACGGCCCTGAACCAGATAGGGGCCACCATCCCCGGCCTTGACCAGCTCACCGGCCGGATTCCGGAAAAAATCCTGGCGCTGAGGCTCAAACCGAAAGCGCTGCCTCTGGCCCTGCGCATCACGCAGGTATTCGGAGTGGTAATTAATGATGGTCTCGATCATGGAAAGGGGAGCCGGGTCCAGGGGGGTCTCGGCCCGGCCCAGTTTTCCCACCGCCGACTCCACCTCCGGAATGGCGGCAATCTGCCGGTCCTGGTAGGCCAGAACCTCCTGCACCTCGCTGATGGCGGCATGGGGCATGGTGGTGGGCATGTAGAGAAAAGAACCCTCATCAAGGGTGGGCATAAACTCGCGGCCCAGCCCCGGGAACGTGTGGGAGAGCGCCACCAGGGGCGATGTCTTCAGCAGCGACACGGGCAGCCAGCTGGTGAGACGGGGCGCCCCCAGCCAGATCATGGCCCCCACCAGCACCAGGAGCAGGGGCAGGGCCAGAAAGGTCTTTTTGTACACCAGACACCAGGCCAGCAGGGAGCGGTAATGATATTGCAGGAGCTGCACAAAGGCGAGGATGGCGCCGATGAGCAGGCCGACAAAGAGGATATTGAGCAGCGCGCCCTTCTCCACCCCCAGGGGCTGCCAGTAATGGGCCAGAACAACCAGGACAACCAGGGCCGCCAGCCAGTTCTCCGCCTGTCCCACCGGCTGCTGCCAGCGGGGCGGCAGCCAGACATGCGCCAAGCGGTAGCCGCCCAGGCCCACCAGGATCAGGCCCAGGGGCGTGACCCAGAGCACCAGGCCGAGACCGGCCATCACCAGCAGAACCGGCAGCAGAAAGGGCAGAAACCCGGGCCTCCCCATCTTTCTGCCTTTGGTAAAGAGCAGATGGGCCAGGGGCGGCAAGACGGTGAGGGCCAGGATGATGGAGGCAATGAGGGCAAAGGACTTGGTATAGGCCAGGGGCTTAAAGAGCTTGCCCTCAGCCGCCTCCATGGCAAAGACCGGCAAAAAGCTGACAATGGTGGTGGCCACGGCGGTGAGCACGGCGGAACCCACCTCAACGCTGGCCTCGTAGATGACGGTGAGAGAATGGGCCTTGGGCCCGGCATCCTCCAGCTTTTTGAGGATGTTTTCACAGATGATGATGCCCATGTCCACGATGGTGCCAATGGCAATGGCAATACCGGAGAGGGCGACTATATTGGCATCCACCCCGAAGACCTTCATGCCGATGAAGGTGAAGAGGACGGCAAAAGGCAGCATGGAGGAGATCAGCAGGGAGCTCTTGAGATGCATGAGGCAGATGAGCACCACAATGATGGTGATCAAGATCTCCTGCCCCAGGGCGCTCTTCAGGGTGTCCAGGGTCTCATGGATGAGGCCGGAACGGTCATAAAAGGGGACAATGGTGAGCTTACTCACCGTGCCGTCGGCCAAGGTCTTGGTGGGCAAGCCGGGGGTGATCTCGCTGATCTTCTCCTTGAGGCGATCAATGGCGGCCAGAGGGTTGTCGCCGTAGCGCACCACCGCCACCCCGCCCACCGCCTCCACGCCGCCCTTGTCAAGCACGCCGCGGCGCAGGGCCGGCCCCAGGGAGACCCGGGCCACATCCCCCACCCTGATGGGTACATGACTAGTGGCCTTGATCACCGCCTTTTCTATATCGGCCAGACTCTTGATAAAGCCGATGCCGCGGATAACATACTCCACCCGGTTGATCTCCATGGTGCGGGCTCCGACATCGGTGTTGGACTGCTTCACCGCCGCAAAGACCTCGGCCAGGGTGACATTATGGGCCCGCATGGCCGCCGGATCGACATCGATCTGGTACTCCTTGACAAACCCACCCACCGAAGCCACCTCGGAGATGCCGGACACCCCCATGAGGGCGTAGCGCACATACCAGTCCTGCACCGAACGCCGCTCATCAAGGCCCCAGCCCCCGGTGGGCTGACCCTGCTCATCGCGGCCTTCCAGGGTATACCAGAAGACCTGGCCCAGGCCGGTGGCATCAGGGCCCAGCACGGGCCTCACCTCATCGGGGAGGGCCCCCTGGGGCAGACTGGCCAGTTTTTCCAGCAGCCGGGTGCGCGACCAGTAGAACTCCACGGAGTCGTCAAAGATGACATAGATGGAAGAGAAGCCGAACATGGAGTAGGAACGTACCGTCTTGACGCCGGGCAGGCCGAGGAGGGAAACGGTGAGGGGATAGGTCACCTGGTCTTCGACATCCTGGGGAGAGCGGCCCGGCCACTGGCTAAAGACGATCTGCTGGTTCTCGCCGATGTCCGGGATGGCATCCACCGGCACCGGATTCCGGGGCAGGGCATCTATCTCGAAGTCGAAGGGCGCCACCATCAGCCCCCAGCTGGTAAGGGCCAGGAGAAGCAGGCCAATGACCAGCCTGTTGAGCAGACAGAAGCGGACAATATGGCCCACCAGGGTGGTGGCCTTGGGAAGTTGCTGGTTGTTTTGATTCATAGAGTGCCGTGGTTATGCGGAGATCATGGACAACTGTTTAAAATCCGGCAGCCCTTGGACAGAAGTTGATCCGCCCCTCTCCCCAACTTTATCATGCGGAAAAGGGGTTGGTTTTGTAACCGCTTTTGTTGATTTGGACCACAGGGCCCTCGCCCCTCATTGCTGGAGCTGCTTTTTGACCTCGCCGCAGCGCAGCATCATGGCCCCGAAATAGGGGTTGTTGATTTCCTCATCTGCCGCCAGCCAGGTGGCGCCGGTATTGCCGAAGGCCATGGGGCAGAACTGTTCATACACCGGGCCGGTGCCGGCAACGCCCACCAGGGTCACGGCCTCCATGAGGGCCTGGCTCAAGGGATAGAAGGCAAGGCGCAGCCCTGCCATCTCCTGAGCGGCAGCCAGCTCAGCCCCTGCCCTGGTCAACTTCTCGGCCAGGGGTACAGGAAGCAGGGGCACCACCCGGGGCAGAAAGTCCTTGACCTGGGCCGCTGCCTCCCGGGCAGCAGTGAGATCGTCGGCAGCCAGGGCCCGCTGCACCTCGAAATAGCGCTTGAGGAACCGGCCCAGGGTGCGCTGTTCCTCAGGGGAGCCCTCACCTTCCTGGTCCGCAGAGAGGCCGTAAAAACGGCGCAGCTGCTGGACATCTTCGTTCAAGGCCGCATGGAGGCGCTGCTGGTCGGCGCGGCCCTCTGCCTCCTGCAGCAGCAGGATATCGCCGCGCAGGCGCATGGCCATCTCCTGCCAGACCAGCTTCTCCTGGCCCGTGAACTCAGCACTGCTTATCCCCTGCAGCTGCCTGGCAAAGGCACGTGCTTCTTCTTCTACCTCCTGAGTGCGGCCCTCCTGGAGGGCGGCGGACAAGTCGGCGGAAATCTTGCTGAGACCGGCCACTTTCGATAAAAAGAGGGTGGGCAGTTCGCTCCTGTCAGCGCCGCCCCTGGCCAGAAAGGGGTTCATCATGGAGGGCCGGCCCTGCAGCTGGATGGCGGAATCAATCTTGAAATTGCCCTGGGTGACCACCAGCTCCCCCTCCTCCAGACCGCTTATCACCTCATAATAAGGGCCCCGCCGGGGACCCAGAATCACCTCTTTACCCAGATAGACCCCCTCCTGCTCAGGGAGCTGGACATAGACCAGGGCCCGCCTGCCGGTGAGCAGCGGCGCGGAAACCGGAATGAGCAGCGGCAGCTCTTCCCCAGCCGCAGGGGCCATCTCCTTGGCCCTGGCCCGAACGAACATGCCTGGTTTGAGCAGGCCCTCTTTATTCTCCACATTGAGACGGACCTGGATGGTTCTTGTCTTTTCATTGACCCGGGGATCCACATAGACCACCTCGCCTTGAAAAGTCCGGCCCGGCAGGGCCGCCACCTGAAAATCGACCTGCTGGCCCAGGGCGATGGCGGGCAGGTCGGACTCGTACGCCTCCAGCACCACCCAGAGCCTGGCCAGATCGGCAATAATATAGATGGGGGCCCCGGTCTGGACATACATGCCCTCCGAGACCTTCATGGCCATAACAATACCGCCCATGGGGGCCAGGAGGGTGATATGGTCCTGGGGCTCGCCGCGGCTGACCACCGCCTCGATCTGGCCGCTGGTTAAGCCCAGGAGACGCAGCTTTTCCTGGGCCGCCTGCTCGGTGCGCAGCACCGTATCCCTGAGAAGGGCGGAGCTGCTCTTGTTGAATCTGGCCCCGGCCTGGGCGGCCTGGATCAGTTCGGCCTGGGCGCTGAGCAGTTCCGGGCTATAGATCTCGGCCATGGCCTGCCCCTTGGCCACCGGCGCCCCCGTGTAACCAACGTGCAGGGTATCGATACGGCCGGCCACCCGGGCGGTGATGGTGCCCACCCTGGTCTCATCATACTCCACCTTGCCCACAAGCGGCGTCTCCACCCCGGCCGCCCCCCGGATCACCGGCACCACCTCAACCCGGGCCAGTTGACGCTGCCGCTCATCAAAGGTGAACTGGCGCAGGCTCTGGCGCTTGCCGTCGCCGGCATCCCTGGGCACCTCGATAAGGTCCATGAAACAGATGGGGCACTGGCCGGATTCCGGCAGCTGGATCTGCGGATGCATGGAGCAGGTCCACACGGTTTCGGCCTGATCGTGGTCATGATCGCGGCCGGACTGGGCAGCATCGGCCCGAGTCGGTGCAGGCCCGGCAAGCAGGAGCAGAATGAGCAGGATGCTTAAAAAATTTTGCCGCTGAAACATGATACTCTCCTTGAGAAACAGGGCCGAACCTGATGAGGGGCAGGCAGGGGGCGGCAAGGGTCCCCCTGCCTGCAAAAGGGCGGGCAAGCGGAACACCTTACCCGGCAAGTGGGGCAAGGGCGCCCTGCCCCACCCCCTCTAAGAGAGATACCCCTTACTCCTGCGGGACGTCGGCTGGCTCCTGGCCCTGCTCCTTGAGCTTGTCCAGATATTTCTGGGGATCCTTTTTAAACTCGCCGTCACAATAGGGGCAGCAGAAATAGACCCGTTTGCCCTCATAATCGGCATAGAGCTCTTTATTGATAGTGCCGCCCATCACCGGACAGGTGGTCTGGGATTCGGCCAGGGCAACTGTGGCAAAGGAGAGCATCAGGGCCAGGGCCACAAAGAGAGGCGTTCTTGTTTTCATCATCTTCTCCTGCAAATTGGTGGATAAAAATAGGGTGAAAATCTCTCCCGTTGAGAGATACACGTCTGGAGCGTTGCCGGCACAACCCCACCGAGGGTTGGCAATGGTCTTATTGCCGCTCCGCCTCATCCAGGGCGGGGCGATGGGGCAGCGGGCCCTGGTCGGCGGCTTCCGAAGCAGCAGTGGCGAGGTCCCACTGGGCCAGGGTGATGCCCACCAATTCTTCCAGGCGGGCCACCTCCAGGGCCTGATCCGCCAGGGCCTGTCTCTGGTTCAACTGGAACTCCAGCAAGGTTTTTTCCGCCTCCAGAAGGGCAAAAACCTGCTGGTTGCCGCCCTCAAAGGCCTGCAAACCCACCTCCACCTGCTGGCGAATCCTGGGGATGATACTCTCCCGGTAGAGGGTCTGGCGCTGCACGGCATCCTGGTAACGATAGAGCCCCTGGTCGATGGCGGCATCCAGATCGCGCCGCTCTTGACCTTGTTGACCCTGAGCCGCCCTCACCTCCTCCTGCCTGGCCGCCACGGCGCCGTGGCGGCGGTCGCGAAACAGGGGAATATTCATGCTGATCCCGGCAATCACCGGATTGCGGCCACTATCAGGCGGATCCCCATACTCGGCCGCACCGGTGATAATGGTCTTGAGGCTGAGGGCCAGGTCCGGATAAAAATCTTTCTCAGCCACTGCCTGGGAGGTTTTAGCCTTGTGCACGGCCGCCTCGGCACCGGCGAGCTTGGGGCTTTGGGCCCGGGCCACTTCATAAAGGCCGGCTGCCTTCTGGTTCAGGGTAATGACCGGCAGTTGCAGGGGCAGGGAGCGGGCCGTGTCCCTGGGGGCACCCAGCAGGGCATTCAACCGCCCCCGCAGCGGCCCGTTCTGAGCGGCCAGGGAGCGCCGCCGTTCCTCGAGACGGGCCTGTTCCACCTGGATCTGCAGAACAGAGGGATAGTCGAGTCTGCCGGCGCTGTAGCTGGTCAGGGCCACTGATTCAAAATAACGAAGCAACTCAACACCTGCCGCCGCTATGGCCAGGGCCTCATTATTAAAGGCATACTCCACATAGGCCTCCTTCACTCGGCGCTCAACCCGGAGCGCCACTTCCTGAAGACGACTGGCGGCCATGGCGCTCTGCTGCCGGACCTCTTGTTTCTGTAAAGACAATTTGGTGGGCCAGGGCAGACGCTGGCTCAGACTGACGGCAGCCTCCTGGGGGCCGGTACGGGTTTCCACGGACTCCACATAATATTCGAACCCCAGGACCGGATCAGGCAAAACTCCGGCCCGCCGTATGCCCTCCCGGCTGGCCTGGGCCGCGGCCCGGACAGCAGCGAGTTCATCATTATGGACCCGGGCCTCCTCAAGATATTGCCGCAAGGAGGCAGGGGCCGGGGCGGCCCCCCCCAGCAGGAGAAGCGCCCCGACCAGAAGCGTGATTGCTTTTTGCATGGCGAACCTTTGTTTCAAGAATGATCGCGCTGCTCACAACGCCGTTTGCCCTTCTTTTATTAAGAGGTTTCCATTCATAAAATATGCCACCACTGAAGATGGCCCTGAAGCCACACCTTTTTACGAGCCTGGATGGTGCAGACCTCCGGCCAGCCAAAGAACCTTGACAGACTCTAAAAAGGCGCCCAGATAAGGGGTTACAGGCCCTGGCCGAAAAAAATAGTACGCCCCGACCACCCTGGACCGCAGAGCAAAAAAGATGAGGAGCAGGACAGGCAAGAGCGGTCCCAGCCGGCTGGGAAAAGGGGAAACAGAGAATATTCTTTAAAGGCAGTGGCGAATATTCTTTATTCCAGGCCGAACTTCTCCAGCCGGTAGATCAGGACATGGCGGGGAATCTTGAGTAAGCGGGCGGCCTGGGATCTATTGCCGCCACTGTGCTGCAGGGCTTTTTCAATGAGCGCCTTTTCCACGGCCGGCAGGGAGATGCCCTCAGGGGGAATATCAGGAACAAAGCCGCTTGCCTCCGACGCTATGCTGGGCAGAAGAATCTCCTGCCGTTCAATGCGATCAGCATGGCGCAAAATGAGACACCTCTCCACCACGTTCTGCAGCTCCCTGATATTACCGGGCCAGTTGTAAGAGTGGAAGAGTGCTAAGGCCGCGGGGCTGAAATGGACCGCCGGGGGTGCGGCCAGCTTACGGAGAAAATGGGCCACCAGGGGAGCAATATCCTCCCGCCGCTCCCGCAGGGGCGGGAGATGGAGGGGGATAACACTGAGCCGGTAAAAGAGGTCCTCCCGGAACCGGCCCTGCTGGATCTCCTCCTGCAGATCGCGATGCGTGGCGGCAACAATGCGGACATCCACCTCCTCACTCTGGTCACTGCCCACCGGTTCGATCACCCTCTCCTGCAGGGCCCGCAGGAATTTGACCTGCATCTCCGGCTGCAGTTCGGCGATCTCATCCAGAAAAAGGGTGCCCCCCGCCGCCGACTGAAAGCGGCCCTTGCGATCCTTCACCGCGCCGGTAAAGGCCCCCTTGACATGGCCGAAGAGTTCGCTCTCAATCAGAGGCGCAGGGATGGCGGCGCAGTTCACGGCCACAAAGGAGTGCTGGCTGCGGCCGCTTCTCTGGTGAATGAGACGGGCCAGCACCTCCTTGCCGGTGCCCGATTCACCGCTGATGAGTACGGAGGCCTCAGACTCTGCCACCTTCCTGGCCGTCTCCAGCAGTTCGGCCATGGCGGAATTGGCCGTCACCATACCCTGGACGCCGCTGAGGCGGTCTATCTCGCAGGCCTGATTTCTGGTGCGCTTTTTCAGCTCCCCCATCTCCAGGGCCTGGGCACAGGTGAGACGCAGGGTATCACGGTCAAAGGGCTTGGTGAGGAAGGTGAAGGCGCCCAGGTGCATGGCCTGCACCGCCATTTCAATGGTGCCAAAGGCGGTGATCACAATCACCGGCACCTCGGAGGCTGCCTCTTTGAATTTTTTGAGGAGATCAATGCCGTTCATGTCACCGAGCTGGACATCGGTCACCACCAGACCCGGCTGTTTGCGGCTGAAGGCAGCCAGCCCCTCCCTGCCCGTGGCGGCGGAGACCACGGCAAATCCGGCGGAGATCAGATTATACTCGGTGACCCGGCGCAGACTTTCATCATCATCTATGAGCAGGATATGATCAGCCATGGCTATAGGATACATCCTGCCGCGGTAAGTAGACAATAAAAAGAGCGCCGCCCAGCTCGGAGCGGCCCACGCTGATCTTACCATGATAACTTTCTACAATTTTCGCACTGATAGCCAGGCCCAGACCGGTGCCTTCACCCTTGCCTGAATAAAATGGCACAAAGACCCGCTCATAGTCCCGGGCCGGGATGCCCGGCCCGTCATCGGCAAAGGCAATGGTGGAGAAGGCCTCCTCCCGGCCCAGGCGGACAACAATATGGCCCGCCGGGCTGACCGCCTCGGCCGCATTGAGCAGGAGATTGATAAAGACCTGGGCCATCTTGTCGGCATCCACCCAAATATCGCCGCAATCGCCGGGGGCCTCAAGCGCCACTTTGAGCCTTTTTTTATGAAAGGTATTGTCCAGCAGGGTGATGACCCGCTGCAAAACAACAACCGCCTTCTCCCGCTGCGGTTGCGTGCCCTTTACCTGCTGCTGGCTCCGGGAAAAATTCAGGACCTCCTCCACCGTGCTGTTGAGGCGGGCGGTCTCCTTGAGGAGAATTTCCACAAACTCCCGCTTGGGGTGCTCCTCTGGAAATTCATCAAGAAAAATCTCGGCTGTGCCCTTGATAGAGGCCAGAGGGTTTTTGATCTCATGGGCCAGGGAAGCAGAGAGCTGGCCGAGAGCGGAAAGCTTTTGCGAGGCCCGCAGCTGCTCTTCCACCTGCAGAAGCAGCTCCGCCTCTTTATGGAGACGATGATAAGAACGTTCAAGCCTCTCGGAGAGATCCTGGTATTTTTCCCGCAGCCGTGACTCGCGGCTGGCGATATAACCGATGCCCCCTCCTGCCGCCAGATAGAGGAGGATCTCGGAGAGCTCTCCCAGATAAAATTCATAGTGCATCTCATGGAAGATATGGAGATGGGGGATGAAGGACAGGGAGGCCAGAAGGGCCAGGGCCAGGCCGCCCCGGACCCCGAAGAAGAGGGCGCCCATCACAATGGGGACATAGCTGAGGCGCCGGTAGGTCTCGTGAAAAAGGATCTTGTCACCCGGGGTCAGGTGGTGGAGAGCGCCGATACCCAGGAGAATCAAGGCCAGAAGGGTGAAGTGGATTGTCGACTTTGTGACCATGGATATTTCCGCTGCGGTTAAGAGAAGCGCTCATGAGAGGCAGACAAAATAAAGACGCACCCAAGGTCCCCGTCACCCAGGGCCGGCACCTTTGGACGCCTGCAGACAATTACAAAAATGTAACCAGACAATACGACAATCAAACATTTTTGTAACACAGTCAACCACCCAGAACCATGGGCCAAAGCGGCTGAATCCCTGTCAGTCCTTGCCCATAAAGGATCGGCGTGCCAAAAAATATTCTGCCCATTCCTTGGCACGCTTCTCGCTATCCTCCTGGACAAACAGATTTTTTCCCCAAGGAGGAAACCATGAAAAAAATCGAAGCAATCATCAAGCCCTTTAAGCTGGATACACTCAAGGAGGCCCTCCAGACCATCGGAGTCACAGGCATGACGGTGAGTGAAATCAAGGGCTTCGGCCGCCAGAAAGGCCACACCGAGATCTACCGCGGTGCTGAATACCATGTTGATTTTATCCCCAAGGTCAAGGTGGAGCTGGTCATCAACAGCAACATGTTGGAGCAGACCATCGCCACCATCATGGCGGCTACCCGGACCGGCAAGATAGGCGACGGCAAGATCTTTGTCATGCCGGTGGATTCCGTCACCCGTATCCGCACCGGCGAAAAGGACGAGGACGCCATCTGACCCTAGTATTCTTACCATTTTTTATCTGCCCCCGCCAATTCGTCTTCACTGACCACAACATAACGAGGTGTACCATGCTTAAAAAAATTCTCCTGACCGTCCTTATGCTGGCGCCTGCCCTGGCCCTGGCAGAGGAGGCGCCCCCCACCATCGAAAACAACGCCGCCGCCATTGCCCTGGTTCAGGACCATGCCAACTACCTGTGGACCCTGATTGCCGCGGCCCTGGTCTTTTTCATGCAGGCCGGCTTTGCCATGGTGGAATCCGGTTTCAGCCGCGCCAAGAGTGCCGTCAACATCATGATGAAAAACCTCATGGACTTTTCCATGGGCACCCTTTTCTTCTGGGCCATCGGCTTTGGCCTGATGTTCGGCACCAGCAGCACCGGCTGGTTCGGCACCACGGACTTCTTTCTTTCCGGCTGGACACCGGACGGCGATCCGTGGGTCCTGGCCTTCTGGATGTTCCAGTGCGTCTTTGCCGCCACAGCCGCCACCATTGTCTCCGGGGCCGTGGCCGAGCGCGTCAAATTCAGCGGCTACCTGATCTATTCCGCTGTGGTCTGCGCCTTCATCTACCCGGTCTTCGGTTCCTGGGCCTGGGGCAGCCTGCTCAACGGCAGCGGCTGGCTGGAAGGGCTGGGCTTTATCGATTTTGCCGGCTCCACAGTGGTCCATTCCGTGGGCGGCTGGGCGGCCTTGGCCGGGGCCATAGTTCTCGGTCCCCGCCTTGGCAAATATGGCCCCCAGGGTGAGGTGCGGGCCATACCCGGCCACAACATCCCCATGGCTGCCATCGGTGTCTTCATCCTCTGGCTCGGCTGGTTCGGCTTCAACCCCGGCTCCACCACCACTGCGGACAAGTCCATTGCCATGATCTTTGTCAACACCAACCTCTCTGCTGCTGCCGGCGCGGTTGCCGCCATGTTCACCTCCTGGCTCATCTTCAAGAAGCCGGATATCGGTATGAGCTTAAACGGCGCCCTGGCCGGTCTGGTCGGCATCACCGCTGGCTGCGCCAATGTCAGCCCCTCCAGCTCCCTGATCATCGGCCTGATCTCCGGTGTGCTGGTGGTTCTGTCGGTAATGGCCATTGACCGCGTCCATATCGATGATCCCGTGGGCGCCATTTCCGTGCACGGCGTCTGCGGCGCCTGGGGCACCTTGGCGGCCGGACTCTTCAACATGGGCGGGGTGACCGCCAAGATCATCACCACCCAGTTGATCGGCATCGGCGCTGCCTTTTTCTGGAGCTTCGGCTGTGCCTACCTCCTCTTCAAAGTGATCCACCTGACCATGGGTCTGCGGATCAGTGAGGAAGAAGAGCTGATCGGCGTCGACATTGCCGAGCATGGCGCCCACGCCTATAACGACTTTGTCACCAAATAACCCTGGCCATGGCCTTGGGCAGCAGCCCGGGGCCATGGGCAACTATTTTCCCCTCCAACTTTAAAAAACCCAAAAGGAGCTCTATCATGATCCGTTTTAGCAAAAAAATGACCACAACCCTTCTCTGCACCACCTTAACTCTGACCGCTGCCACCTGGGCTACGGCCGAAGAGGAAAAACCCACCGCTGACCTCACCATGGGATTCTACAGCCAGTATGTATGGCGAGGCTGGACCTTCAGCGACGAGAGCCTGGTTATCCAGCCTTCCATGACCGTCTCCTATAAGGGTTTTGCCGCCAACCTCTGGGGCAACCTGGACACCAAAGAGTATGACGCCACTGCCTCGGAAACCAACAACTGGAACGAAACGGATCTCACCCTCTCCTACGACTGGTCCATGCTGGGTCTCGACTTTGGCGCGGGTTACATCTATTACGCCCTGGACAACAGCGATGACAGCCAGGAGATCTATGTTGCCCTGAGCAAGGAGATGCTGCTTACTCCCACCCTGACCATATACCGGGATTACGACTCTTTCCCGGGCTGGTACATAACCGCGGCAATCGGCCACTCCTTTACACTGAGCGAGGCAATCTCCCTGGACCTGGGGGCCAAGGCCGGTTATTTAATGGCCGACGAAGAGACCACCTATGCCGACCCTTCTGACCCCAGCGACCCCTTCCGTAATTTTCTGGACGGCGTCCTCTCCGTGGCCCTGCCTGTGACAATCACCGACCAGGTGACCATCACCCCGGAGGCCTTTTATTCCTTTGCCCTCTCCAGTGACAGCGAGGACATGTTGGCCGCAGACAACCGCGCCTACGACAACGACGAAACCACGTTTTACGGCGGTGTTTCAGCCACTTTTGCCTTCTAAGGCCGCACCCCCATTTGGCCCTACCCCTTCCCCTCTGCCGGCAACCTTTCCCCAGGGAGCCGGCAGAGGGTTTTTCCGCGCCCCCAGACAGAGCCCACCCCCTCCTGCATAGGCATGCATCCCTCCATTCCCCCCTTGTTTTTCCTAATAACAATACCTTGTTATCAGAAACCAGACGGCGGCCTTTGTCTCATGGCAAATCTTCAGGAAAAAAAAGTCCGCTGCTGAGCCGGCCTCTCTTTCTGCAGCCCCGCACCCGGCGCCCCCTTTTCGTATTTTCACAGATCCACCCGAGCCAAAATTCTTAATAAGGGCACAGACCCCCTGCCATAGTTTATGAACATGGCCTCCCCCCTGCCCGGGCCGCCGGGATGCAAAAACGCATCTTGAGCCGCTCCGGCGATACCGACATTATTTTTTGGAAAAAGTAATCTTTACTCTTTGCTCGGTTAATTATACGATATAATATTATTTAATCTACGGGAGATCATGTATGAAGACCAAGCCCTTTCGCATCCTGCTTGCCGCAGCCCTCATGGCGCTCAGTATCCCCTTGTCCGGGGTTGCTGAAAAAAATATCCCGCCGGTGGACAAGGATTTTTATCCCTATGCGCCTTCCCTTATTAAATGGGAAAAAACCAGCGCCGAATTCACCGAGCCGCAGACCTGTGCCGGCTGTCATCCTCAAAAATATGAAGAATGGACCAACTCCATGCATGCCCTGGCCTTTCAAGATCCCATCTACCAGGGCGAACTCAGCGCCGCCATCAAGGCCGTGGGCCACGATATCGCCAGGCAGTGTGAAGGCTGCCATAGCTCCGCCGCTGTGGTGCTGGGTGAGATCAAGGGGGCGGGGATCACGGGCCTGAGCCCCCTGGCCATGGCCGGAGTCTCCTGCGATGTCTGCCATTCCATCAAAGACCATACCCATTGGCAGACCCCCAGCCACCAGCCCGAAAACGGCTCCATGATTCTCTCCCCGGGAAAAGAAGGACCGGACGGCCCTGTTCTTACCAAATATGGCCCTTTCTCTCCTGACGAGGAGTGCGGTATGGGCTTCCATGAATGTGTTACATCCCCGCTCCACCTCACCAGTGAGCTGTGTGCCTCCTGCCACCAAGTGACCCATTACGAAACCCACACCCCGCTGGAGGCCACCTACACGGAGTGGAAAACCGGTCCCTATGCGGTGCAGAATATCCACTGCCAGGATTGTCACATGGTGGAGATCGACACCTTCAAGCGTTCTGCCGATGCCTTTATCCGGCCCCAGCGCCAGGAGTATCATCATTATTTCAACGGTGCCAACTTCCTCCTCTACCACCTGGCAGAACTGGCTGCCAAGAAGGCCGGCGACGAAGATCTGGCAGCCAATGCCCATAAAAAATTCGAGATGTCAGTGGCCCGCCTCCAGGCCGCGGCCGAGGTGGAAATCTCCCCGGTCTATCGCCAGGATAAATTGGCGGAAATCAAGGTGCGGGTCAAAAACATCAGGGCCGGCCACAACCTGCCCACTTCCCTCACCAATATCCGCCAGATGTGGCTGGAGGTCACGGCCAGGGACGCCAAGGGTGCTCTCCTGATGAGCTCCGGCAGCATGGATGAGCAGGGCAAGCTCTCCACAGATATCCGTATCTTCAACTCAGAGGGGCAGAATGAAGGCTTTCATTTTGCCATAGATCCCTGGGAGATCGAGTCCTTCAGCAGCCACAACACCATCCCCCCCAAGGGATATCGTGATGTCTTTTACGGCCTGGCACTTCCCAAGGGCACCCCCGTTACCCTTGAGGTCAAGCTCCGCTATCGCCAGGCCGACCAGAAGGTCGCCGAGAAACTCCTGGGGCTGGTGCCCGAAGACATCCACCTGGACGCCATCTACGGCCTTAAGGAGATACCCATCCTGCCGGTGATCGACATGGTCAGCAAGGTGGTCACCATCAACAACTAGCCGGCACCTCTCATAACGGTTCTCCCAAAAAACCCTGCGTCCTTTTTCCCCTGAGCGCAGGTTTTTTTTTGGGCCCGCCTCACCCTTCTTCTGCAACTCCAAGCGCCCTTATGGGCGCGGCAGGCCGGCGCCATGACCACCGCCTTGTCCGCGCCTGCTTCTCCAACAGGCCCCCTTACGCCAAAGGCCTGGGCAGAGAAAGCCCTATGCTCAAGAATCTGCCTGCCCAAAGCCCACCCCTGCCCGGCCAGGGGCTCACAAAACCGTAACGGAATCTTCACAACCTCTTAAAAACGGACCAATATCATGCCCAAAGACAAAAGCCTATAGGCCGGAGGTCCGCACCGAGATTCCCCTCTCGCCGGCCTCCCTGACGTAGGTTTACTTTTGGTATTACAAGCCTGGAGGCAAGAGACCATGACCGCAAGTTTAAAAACCAAACTGGGCGGCGCCTTTCTTGCCGCCATCATTGCCGCTCTTTTAAGTGAAGCCATCATTATCGGCATTGCCGGCCGTTCCCAGCAAAAGATTGTCCAGGTCGCCGGCCAGAGCAGCAGCGCCATCCAACAGGGGGTTGAGCACTCTCTTAACGAATCAGAGAGCAAAAACAGCAGCTCCTTTGAACTGATCCAGCATGTCCGCGATCTGCAGACCGCCTTTCTCGCCCAGATGATTTCCTGGAAGAATTTTCTGGTCCGCGGCCGCTTCGAGGACATGCGCATAAAATATGCCGAGGCCTTGGTGCAAGGGGATGCCGACATCCTGGCCCTGGAGCAACGAGTCCGCCAGCAAATCAGCTCCTCCCCACAGGCCGTAGCCCTGCTTGATCAGGCCATGGCCGAATATGCCGACCTCAAAAAGCAGATGGAACTGGGCAAAACCATGATGGAGTTTGCCGACAGTCATGAAGAAGGGGCGCGCGCCGCTGATCAATATAGCGGCGACAAGGGTACAGCCACCATTACCTACCTCAAAGAGCTGACCCTTCTTATCTCGGATCAGGCCCTGGCCAGGAATAAGGCCTCTGCCCACCAACAGCTTCAAGCGATCCAGGACATCATGGCCGAAAGCGAGGGCCAGATGACAGCCGGGCGGCAAAAGGCCACGACACAGATCCGTTTTGTCATCATAGCCGCCACCCTGGCCCTGCTCGCCATCTTCGGCGTTGCCCTTTTTTTTCTGGACAGGCTGGTTACGCCCCGATTCAGCTCATGGGTCGCACCCTGGCCGCGGGAGGCCAACGTGTGTCCCTCACGGCCACATCGGTGGCCACCTCAAGCCAGACCCTGGCCCAGGGCGCCTCCACCCAGGCCGCCGCCGTGGAAGAGACCGCAGCCTCGGTGGAGGAAATAAGCACCATGACCCGCCAAAATGCCGAAAGTGCGGGCCATGCCGACAAGAAAATAGCAAAGACCAGCCAGGTGGTCCACAAGGCGGGCAATGCCATGGACGCCCTGACCTGCTCCATGGAGGAGATCTCCCAGGCCAGCATGGCCACCGCCACCATTATCAAGACCATCGAGGATATCGCCTTCCAGACCAATCTCCTGGCTCTAAACGCCGCAGTGGAGGCGGCCCGGGCCGGCCAGGCCGGAGCCGGTTTTGCCGTTGTTGCCGAAGAGGTGCGCAACCTTGCCCTCCGCGCCACGGCAGCTGCCCACGACACCGAGACCCTGATTGAACGCACCATGACCACCACCGTCCACGGCACGCACCTGGTCAAAGAGACCCAGGACGCCTTCACGGAAATAGACCAGACCTCCCGGCAGGTGACCAGCCTAATCAGTGAGATTGCCAGGACCTCGGAAGAACAGGTCAGGGGGGTGCAACAAATCAATACCGCCCTGCAGAATATTGACCAGGTCACCCAGGAAAACGCGGGCCATGCCGACCGATCGGCCCTGGCCGCCGGCCAGCTGGAAGAGGAATCAAACCAGGTCAAGAATGTCGTTGATGAACTTATCATTCTCATCGAGGGCGGCAAGGTCCGCCAGAGCAATGCCCCGGCGCCCTGGCTGGCCCACGACCCCGCTTCCCAGCTCTCCTATTCTCCTGAGTAAAGCAGCCTCAGAATTTATGACGGCTTCCCGTGCCCTTGGCGCCAGGACCTCCTCCCCAGCAACCCTGAAAATGCCAAAGGATGTGCATTCAAAGACGCCCGGGCCCAGCCCATAAAAAAATCCCGGCCCAAAAGAGGGTCCGGGATTTTTTTATGGTGATTATGGTTACTTTTGATTTGTTACGCGGCCGAGGTAGCCAGGGAAGAGACAGGATCTTTCCCCTGGCGTCTGTCCAGAAAAATGGCGGAGCCCGGCATGGCCTTAGCGGCGCCCTTGACCTCAGAGGCCATGCCGGCAAGTTCACCGTAGGAGCGGATCAGGCAGTGCACCGAACTGACGATGCCGATAGAGAGAGAAAGCAAAGGTATCTCCCCCTTATTACCCTGTCGATCTATGGCCAGGTAGCTTTTTTTGATAAGGTCAGCACCATGGTGAAAGGTTGCCAGGCTTCTTTCAAAAGAGGCAATGATCTTCCGGCAGGATGGCCTTGACACATGAGGCCGGGTGATAACGATAAAGTCATCGCCGCCGATATGGCCCACAAAGTGCAAAGGGCTCGCTTTTTCATTGATGATGTTGCGGAGCATTTCGGCAAGGGCGCAAATGACCATATCACCCTTTTCAAAACCATAATAATCATTATAGGGCTTAAAATTATCGATATCGACATAACAGATGTCAAAATCTATTTTCTCTTTAAGTAGGCGATTTATTGTCCTCTGGATAAACTCGTTCCCGGGTAAGCCTGTTAAGGGATTTGAGCCGCGGGCCAGTTGAATATTTTTGAGATTGGTGGCTTCCAGAAGGGAATAAATTCCCACCATGCCACAGTAATAGCCGTGGCGCGTTACACAGATATCATCATAGCGAAAGGGTGCGCTGCGACCCTGCACCTTGGCAACAACCTGTTCAATGGCGGCATCGGCCTCGGTGATGAGAAAATCATCCTCGAGAATATCCTGAAGCACCCTATGTTTTGCCATGGCAAATCCATAACCCAGGGGCCCCACCAGGTGCGTTTCCAAAAAACGGGCCCGGGAAAGCAGCCCCAAAACCCTGCCGGCCTCGACAATGGGCAAACTGCGGCATTCACTGTTTCTCATGAAGTATCGATAGGCAGTCATGAGCTCATCCTCAGGACGCAATGAGGGGCTTTCCTCACAGAGCTGGCCGATGGTCTGGGATACCAAAATATCAAGGTCCAACGTGTCCGGGCTCCTGGTGGTGACGGTGAGTGTCTTCTCGCCCAGAAAAGGCTGCGGACGTTCCAGATAATAACCCTGTACAAATTCAATATCAAAGCCCTGGATGGTGGCCAGCTCATCCGCCTCTTCGATCCCCTCGGCTATAACGGTGATTCCCAGTTTGTGGCATACCGTGGCAAAGGCATCCACCAGATTATATTTGAAGGAGTCCTGATTGATATTGGTGATGAAATACCGGTCTATCTTGACAAAATCAGGGGCAATAATAGAAAGCATTTTCAGGCCGCCGTACCCGGCTCCAAAATCATCAATAGCGATCTTATAGCCCATATTCCGATAGTTATCGATGGCCCCCTTAAAAAGTGCATAGTTACGGATGGCATCCTGCTCGGTGATCTCCAGGACCACCCTTTCCTTATCGATCCCGTTTGGCGGGGCGTCCAAGCCTCCTGTTTCCCCGCCAAAATCCCGATACATCAAACTCTCAGGGCAGACGTTGACATAGAGGTTTGCCTCCCGTGAAGAAATACCGAGACTCGCGGCCTTACGAAAGGCATTTTCCTGACAGAGCATGTCAAGCCAAGGTGTCAGATTTTCTTCTTGCGCCCGCTTAAAAAGGAGATCTATCCTGCCGCTATCCCGCTTGGGATCTGCCAGGCGAGTGAGGGCCTCATAGCCGTAAATCTTGCCCGTCTTGACGGAAAATATGGGCTGAAACCAAGAGGTGAGTCCGTTGCTGCGCAGCAGATCCAGGATCTCCTCCCGCTCAAAAACAGGTGGACAGCGGGCCATACTCTTTCTCCTCCCTTCCTGCCGAGATATCTGAGAGATAATTGCCATCAGGAGCCCCTCAGCTCACCAAAGGAGACGGCGGCAGGACCTTGTCGCAGGGCAAAGCGGCGGCCATGACTACAGCCTTGTGAATGGCTGGTATGGCAATAGGCGTCAATCTCTGAAAGACTGGGGACATAGGGGGACCTGCGGGCACAACAGGCATGGACACTCCAGGTGCCGGAAGCCCCGTTATATGTTTTTAGATATGTACATTTCATTATTTTCTCCCAATACAGGTGGCGCCCTGGGGCCACTTTTTTCGGCCTGCCAAATTAAAGATGATGCCCCAAAACCAAGAGGAGAGAGGAGCAGCCGGTATCGACTTGCCAGCCTGTTTTTTTACCCTCCAAGGACAAGGTGAGGAGTCCCGCTAGGAACCCGCCTCTGCCAGGGCCGCCAGTTTCTGAAAATGCTCAACCCAGCATTGCCAGGGCTTGATTTCCTCATGACAGGTCATGGAACAGCCGGTAAAATCCTCCTCCCGGAGGGGACAGAGCCCGCACTTGAGGTTACAGATCTTTTTGGCCGCCCTTTCCAGGGCCTGACCGGAGTCGTGGCCGGGGAAGCGGAGATGGCCAAGATCCCCCTGCGCTTCGGCAGTGTCAAACACTTCTGCCCTGGGCGCGGCAAGGATCAGATAACTTCCATAGCTGTAATAACGGCTATTTTCTTGCATCATACACCTCCTTTTTATCGATACGTGTCCTTACCATCAAGATACGCCCGCATTATTAGAGATCTGCTTGATTGCCGTGAAAAAAAGGTGATGAAGATGGGCCTGGGAGCTCAGGCAAAGAGAATTTTACTGACCTGACGGTTGGCCAACCGGCAAGGGGCGAAGGTATTTTTTATGTTCCCGGCGCCGGGATTTTAGGCAAAAGATGGGCGGCAACCTGGCTGAGCAGGGTTAATCCACACCGAGCTCACAGGTCGCTGCCGCCTAAAACCATTTTTTCTTCTTAAAATAAAGAGACATACAACCTGCCACCAGCGCCATGAGCCCCAGGGCAAAGGGATAGCCATAGACCCAGTTCAGTTCCGGCATATTAAAGGGACTTACTTCCGGGTTAAAATTCATGCCATAAAGGCCGGCAATAAAGGTGAGCGGAATAAAGATCACCGCAAAAACAGTAAGGACCTTCATCACCTCGTTCATCTTGTTGCTCATGGCCGACAAATAGATATCCAGCATGCCGGAGACGATATCGCGGAAGGTTTCCACCGTATCCAGGACCTGGATCACGTGGTCATACAGATCCTTGAGAAAGGGGGCTGTGCCCTCGCCGATAAAGGGAATGCCATCCCGCTGCAGGCTACTTGCCACCTCGCGCAGCGGCCACACCGACTTGCGCAGCAGGATCATCTCTCTTTTCAGGCCGTGGATCTTCTGGAGGGTGGCGGGCACCGGATCTTCCACCAGCTCCAGCTCCAGGATCTCCACATATTCACCGATCTTCTCCAGCATCCCGAAATAGCTGTCCACCAGGGCATCAAGGAGGGCATAGATGAGATAATCGCAACCCATCTTCCTGATCCGGCCTTTATTGGCAAAGATCCTCTTCCGTACCCCGTCAAAGACATCGCCCTTTTTTTCCTGAAAGGTGATGAGGAGATGCTCCTTGAGCACAAAGCTCACCTGCTCCATCTCAATGGTGTTCAGCTCATCGTTATAGAGAGGCATTTTGATGACAAGATAGACATAATCATCAAAGATATCGATCTTGGGGCGCTGGGTGGCATTGACAATATCCTCAATGGTGAGGGGATGGAGAGCAAAGATCTCCCCCACCTCTTCCACCAGAGCCACCTCGTGGAGGCCATCGATGTCGAGCCAGGCGGTGGTGGCGGGTCCCAGCCGGCCCTGGACCGCAGCCAGATCCAGCTCAGCCGTGTCAGAATAGGCCTCCTGGTCATAGGCCAGCAGCCGCGCCGCCACGTCATGGTGGCGCTCTTTGCCCACATAAATCGCCGAACCTGGCGGCAGACCGGCCTTATCGGAACGCTTCTTCAGAAAATCTAACATAGCCACCTGCGGGAAGGGGTTATAGAGGCCGCGGCAAAGGACCGCCAGCACCTCTTGTTTATAGTAACGGTATCTGTGGTCTCAGGTCGAGGCCGGAGAGCCGGGCGCACCTGACTCTTTCCGGGCCAGGTGGCTGGCAACCGCCCTGATGGCATCGGCGGCAGAACTGGTTATGCCCCCTGTATAGCCGGAACCCTCTCCGATGGGATATAAGCCTTGCACATTTACGGATTCATAGCTTTCAGTGCG
Organism: Desulfobulbaceae bacterium; assembly: GCA_024637145.1. Taxonomy (GTDB): domain Bacteria; phylum Desulfobacterota; class Desulfobulbia; order Desulfobulbales; family SURF-16; genus BM506. The sequence goes on along the minus strand of JAGXFQ010000019.1, from coordinate 7,050 downwards.
GGTGATGCGCACCGGCGAAGAGGTTCTGGTCTCCGCCGCCAGCAGGAGCGCCTCACCCGAGACAAAGAGGGGCACCTCCTGCCGCCATTTAGCAAAGGCGACCAGCAACTCCCGGCTCACAAATTCCGGCAGGATGTCATGGAGTTCCGCCGCCATTGCCCCCATCTTATACGAGTTTTCAGGGAGGCAGACCGAGCTGCTTTCTCCCAGAAAATGCAGGAGATTCTGGGCCGGGACCCGCCATTCTCCTCCCCCGGCCCTGAAGGCCCTGGCCTCAATCGCCCTTTGGAAATCCAGGCCCGCCAGGGGCAGAGCTGATGGATAGTCGGCGGTATGACAGTTCACCACCAGCGCCGCATTGGAAAAGGGTGAAGAGCGGTGGGAATAGCTCATGCCGTTTAAAACCAGCCTCTCCTGCTCTGAGGAGGCATTCACCACCTCCCCCCCCGGGCACATGCAGAAGGTGTAGACCCCCCGCTGCCGGGGCCGATGCGTGTGATTGAGGGAGTAGGTGGCAGCCCCCAGGCCCGGGAAATTGCTGTACTTGTCGCCATAGCGCATCTGATTAATGGTCGCGGCCGGGTGCTCGATGCGCACCCCCACGGCAATCGGCCGCTGTTCAAGGGCAACCCCTCTGGCATGCAGCATAGCCAGGGTGTCGCGGGCCGAATGGCCCAGGGCAATATAGATATGGGAAGAGAGATATTCCCGCTGGTTATTGATGATAATGCCTGCGGCCCGACCCCGGGCAATGAGGATGTCCGTCATCCGGGCGTTGTAGGAGATCTCCCCGCCCTGCTCCAGGATAAAGAGCCTGATATTGCGGACGATCCGGCACAAGAGATCCGTGCCCAGATGGGGCTTGGCCATATAACCTATTTCGGCCGGCGCCCCAAACCGGATAAAGGTCTCCAGAACATGGCTCACCGGGCCGGTATTGTTATTGCGCCGGGAAAAGAGTTTGCCGTCGGAGTAGGAACCAGCGCCCCCTTCGCCAAACTGGATGTTTGATTCAGGGTTGAGCTGCCGCTCCTGGATAAAGCGCTGCACATCAAGGGAGCGTTCCTCAATCAATTTGCCCCGCTCAAAAATCAGGGGTTTGAGTCCGGCCTCAAGCAGGGCCAGGGCGGCAAACATGCCGGCCGGCCCGAAACCAACGATGATGGGCCTCTCCTTCAGCCTGGCCGCCGGCCTCTTTACGGGGAGGGGCTCCAGGTAGGGGGGGAATTTCTGCCTGTTGGCAAAGCCAGGGGCAACGGCGACCACCAGGCTCATGGTATAAAAGAATTGGTCACTATTTTTTAAGTTAAGAGATTTACTCAGAATCTTGACGATGGTTATATTTTCTACGCCCACCCCCAGGTGGCGGGCAGCGGCCTGAAGATAGGCGGCCGGGCCATCCTCTTCAATAGGGATCTGGACATTGCTGATTATGAGCTGCACCGCATTTCCCTCTCTTTTTTTCATGGAGTTCCGCGGGCCGGAATTGCCGGCCCCTCTTTTTCTGCCCGCAGGGCCTGTCGTGAAGCCCTGTCCACCAGGGTAAAAAACTGTTCCTTACGCTCTTTATGGGCCGCAGGCTGATGACCGCGTACCTGCACCAAGGTACACGCAACCTGAGCAAGCAGGCGGTAAAATTCTTGATAGAGCTCATAATTATTGAGGCGCTTGCCCTGTGCCGAGTGTAACTGCTCACCCCATGGCCACCTCAATTATAATAACCACCTGAGTTGTAACTGCTTGCAGGGTGCCGGAGATTTTCGCGAGCAGGCCGGCGCCGCGTATATGTCATACGTAAGCCGGTCTGATCGCGGGAAGATTCGGTGCTCTGCGAGCAGTTACTACCGAGTGATAATCAGCGGCCACCAGGCGCGCCCGTCTGGCCGGGAGCCCCACGATGTTTTGCGCATCCGTAAACACCGTCAGCCGCAACGGCAGGGCTCCGATAGCAGCCAGGGCCCAGAGCAGGGTCTGCAACTCAAGCCTGGTTGAGGAGGTGGGCGCAAAGCGCCGCACCTTGACCCGGGTCCGCGCCACATCCAGGGGCAGCCCGGGATCAGCCAGGGCCAGGTAGGCGCCATAGCCGATATGGGCCTTTGTCTCCACGCTGCCATCCGTAAAGAGCAGCAGTTCCGGCATTTGGCCGCCAACCACCATCAGCCCCGGCTCCAGGCGGCCAGCTCTCTTTGTTCCCCCCGCAGCCGGGCCACGGTTTCCGGGCAGTTGAAGAGCTGCCGACACAGTTCGCACTTGCCGTAGGTGATAATCTGGCGGGCCGGCAGGCCTAGATAGGAGGCGATATTGGTGAGGCCCATGGTCCGGATGCAGTTGTAGAGCGGCTCTGCTTCACTTTTAACAAAGAGCTGCTCCAGGCTCTGATGGCGGAGATTCCCCAGGTGAAAAAAGTTTGTAGCCGGAAAATGGCGGCCGGCATCGCAGCAGGCGTACATGTCCAAATCCGGGCCCAGATAGGGGTTCATGGCGCAGCAGTTGGCCTGATAATCGGTCTGGATGGAGCGGCGCGGCAAAGAGCCGGCCCGACCGGCATAGATAACGGGTTCCGGAAAGAAAAGGAGGCCATGATCCCGGAGAAACTGCTCGTGGGGATCATCTGCCGCCGAGAAATCGGTCACAAAGGAAATAAAATAGGGCAGACCGTTCTTCTGGCAGCTGCGGGCCGCCTGCACCACATTATCCCTGCTGATATGCTGCTGGTGCCAGCGGGAGTAGCTCAACCGCAATTGACAGAGGCCCTTTTCCCGCAGGGCCAGGACAAGGGTATCGGCCGCCTGGGCGCTCTTGGCCCAGAAGCTATTGGTGACGATTCGGGAATAGATGCCGTGCTCTTTGCACAGCTGCACAAGCTCGGCAATTTCAGCTCCATAAAGAAACGGTTCACCCGCGGAAAAACTGATACCCCCCACCCCTGCCCGGGCCAACTGGCCAATAAGCTCTCTGGCCCGGCCATGATCCATCTTGCTGTTATCAGGAAGATCTTCGGTGGCCACGCAATGACCGCACCTGATATTGCACCTGGTTGAGTATCCAAAAGCCACTTGCCGCATATCTTGACACCACCCCCTTATCTTGCCCAACTGTTCTTTGTGCCTGCAAAAACCGCCCTCCCCGCTTGAGGGCCGGGGCCGGATGATTCGAGCTCTTTTTTTGACTTTCCCGCGCCGATTACCTAAAATCGCACTATAGGGAAGTGCTGCGGGCCGGAGGCAACAGAGGCCAAAAAAGTGGGGCGGCTTTTCCTCTTTAATAGAAGCGTACTACCATAAAGGCATTTGCCCCCGGCAGCAAGGGGTTGTGCTCTGATGACCACGATTTCCCCTGCCCGGAGCTGCTTTCCAGCCGCAGATGAACAGGCGTTTTCGGACACGTTACAATAATAACGGGCTAAAGAAATTTTTCTCCAGCCCGTGCATCAGGGGTGGGCCAGAAGGCGTGCCTGAGTGGTGAACACCCTTGCTCCCTGCTGGATACTCATCAAACCGGAGGCGGAAAAATGGTGCAGCAAAAAACAACCCATGCCCTGGCGGCGGCCGATTTTGATGCCCTCATTTTTGATCTTGATGGGGTGATCACGGATACGGCATCCGTGCATGCCATGTCCTGGAAACGGCTGTTTGATGCTTTTCTGGCCCAACATGCCGCCCGCCAGGGGGTTTCCTTTCACCCTTTTGAAATTGAGACGGATTATCGCTCCTATGTGGATGGGAAACCCCGTTTCGACGGGGTGCGGAGCTTTCTCGAGTCGCGGCAGATCAGCCTGCCCGAAGGAGAGCCGGAGGATCCGCCCGAGGCCGCCACCATCCAGGCTCTGGGCAAGCGTAAGAATATGGATTTCCTGCAGCAGATCAAGGAAAAGGGCGCGGATGTCTATGAATCCACCGTGGCGTTGATCCACAGCGCCAAAAAGTGCGGCCTGCACATTGCAGTGATTTCCTCCAGCCGAAACTGCGCCATGATTCTCGATTCCGTCCATCTTTCCCCGCTTTTCGAGGTGAAGGTGGACGGGATGGACTCAGAGAGCCTGGGAATAGCCGGCAAACCGGCCCCGGACATCTTTCTGGAGGCGGCCCGGCAACTGCAGGTGGAGCCGCAACGGGCGGTGGTGATCGAAGACGCTGTTTCCGGAGTCCAGGCCGGCCGGGCCGGCAATTTCGGTCTGGTCATCGGCATTGCCCGGGGCGGGGGCGAAGAAGCCCTGCTGGAAAGCGGCGCCGATCTGGTGGTGACAGACCTCAGTGAAGTGCGTATCACCCCTGATCCTGCCGCCGCGGCCCCGCCTCCCTCTGCCCTGGAGGCTTTTGCCAGCATTGCCGGCCAGGCCGACAAAAAAGAGCTGGCGGTTTTTCTCGACTATGACGGCACCCTCACCCCCATCGTCGACACCCCGGATCAGGCGATCATGGCAGCAGAGATGCGGGAGACGGTCAGGGAGCTCTCCCGCCATTGCGCGGTGGGGATCATCAGCGGCCGGGACCTCAAGGATGTGCGGGACAAGGCACAGCTTGCCACCCTGGTTTATGCCGGCAGCCATGGCTTTGATATCGCCGGGCCCCAGGGGCTGCAGGTGGAAAACAAGGTGGGGGAGAACTTTCTGCCCTTTTTGGACCAGGCCGAACATGAGCTGACCCGGAAACTGGGCACGGTGCCGGGCCTGCTCCTGGAGCGCAAAAAATTCGCCATTGCCATCCATTTCCGGCGGGTTGCCCCGGAACGGGTCGCCGAGGTGGAAAAGGTGGTGAACGAGGTTGCCGCCGGCAACCCGAAGCTGCGGCAGGCCTCTGGCAAAAAGATTTTCGAACTCCAGCCCCGCATGGAGTGGCACAAGGGCAAGGCGCTGCTCTTTTTGCTGCAGACCCTGAAACTGGACAGGGAGGATGTGCTGCCCTTCTACATCGGCGATGATGTCACCGACGAAGACGCCTTCCGAACCCTGCAGGGCCGGGGAATCACCATTATGGTCCAGGATAGCCCCCAGGAAACCGCCGCCCACTACACCCTGAAGAATCCCCATGAGGTGCGCCAGTTTCTTCTGCAACTGATCCCTTTGGCCCGGAGGTCCTCATGAGTGACTGGCAGCTGATTTATGATACCTTTGAACCGCAGCAGGAAAGCCTGCGTGAGGCCCTCTGCACCCTGGGCAACGGCTATTTCGCCACGCGCGGCGCTTTGCCCGAATCGGAAGCAGGCGAGATCCATTACCCGGGCACCTATCTGGCCGGTGGCTATAACCGGCTGAAGACAAAGATCGCCGGTCGGGTCATCGAAAATGAGGACCTGGTGAATATGCCCAACTGGCTGCGCACCCGCTTCCGGCCCGAGGGGGGGGATTGGCTCAATCTGCTGGCTGTTGATATCCTTACCTATCGCCAGGAACTCAACATGAAAAAGGGCCTCCTCTCCAGAACGGTGCGGTTCCGGGACAAACAGGGCCGGGAAACCACCCTGAGCCAGCGCCACTTCGTCCACATGGACGAGATGCATCTGGCCGGCCTGGAAACCACCATCGTCCCTGAAAATTGGCAGGGGCGGCTCCAGTTCCACTCCAGCCTTGACGGCACCGTGATCAATGCCGGCGTGGAACGGTATAAACAGCTCAACAACAAGCACCTCTCTCCCATCCGGAGCGAGGCGGTTGATGAGGAGACCATCTCTCTGCTGGTGGCCACCAACCAGTCCCGGCTGCACGTGGCCCAAGCCGCCAGAATCCGCGTCTTTAGCCAGGGGCAGCAGCTGGAGACAGAACGACAGATACTCCAGCAGCCCGGCTATATCGGCCATGATTTTTTTGTGGAAGCACGGGAAAAGATCCCGATAACCCTGGAAAAGGTGGTCTCCCTTTTTACCTCCCGGGATTTCGCCATCTCAGAGCCCGCCCTGGAGGCAGTGGAGGCGGTGGGCCAGGCAGGGAGTTTTGAAGAACTTCTGCACAGTCATGCGCTGAAATGGGACCACCTGTGGGATCGCTGCGACATGAAGCTGCAAAACAGCGACCGGCCTCAGATGATTCTGCGACTCCACATTTTTCATCTCCTCCAGACGGTGTCCAGAAATTCCATCGAATTGGACACCGGGGTGCCGGCCCGGGGCTGGCACGGCGAGGCCTACCGGGGCCATATCTTCTGGGACGAACTATTTATCTTTCCCTATCTCAATCTGAGGATACCGGTGCTCACCGAGTCTCTGCTTCTGTACCGGTACAGACGGCTGCCCCAGGCCCGGCTGGCGGCCCAGGCCGAAGGCTTGCGCGGCGCCCTTTTCCCCTGGCAGAGCGGCAGCAACGGCCGTGAAGAAACCCAGCATCTCCACCTCAACCCGAAATCGGGCCGGTGGCTGCCGGATAACACCCATCTGCAGCGCCATGTCAATGCCGCCATCGCCTATAATGTCTGGCAATATTACAAGGTCACCGGTGACCTGGAATTCCTCTCCACCTACGGCGCGGAGATGATTCTGGAAATCGCCCGCTTGCTGGCCGGCATCACCACCTTCAACCAGGAACTGGAGCGTTACGAGATCCTGGGAGTCATGGGGCCTGACGAATATCACGACAGCTACCCCGAGGCGGCAAAGGCCGGGCTGAACAACAACGCCTACACCAATGTGATGACCGTCTATGTGCTGCGCACCGCCCTCAAGACCATTGAGGTCCTGCCGCCCAAAAGGAAAAATGATCTGCTGAAGCTCCTGGGTCTGGAAGAGGCGGAACTCGCCCGCTGGCCGGATATTGTCGGCAAGATGCGCGTCCCCTTCCATAATGACAACATTATCAGCCAGTTCGAGGGATACGATCAGCTGATGGAGTTCGACTGGCAAGGGTACCAGAAAAAATATGGGGATATCCAGCGGCTGGACCGAATTCTGGAAGCAGAGGGGGACACTCCCAACCGCTATAAGGTTTCGAAACAGGCGGATGTGCTCATGCTCTTCTATCTTTTCTCGGCCGAGGAAATGCAGGAGCTCTTCGCCCAGATGGGATATGCCTTTGACCCCGCCACCATCCCCGCCAATATCGACTATTATCTGCAGCGCAGC
>JAGXFQ010000018.1 GCA_024637145.1 Desulfobulbaceae bacterium | reverse complement strand
TCCAGCAGCATTACCCGCCTTCTCCGGTACTACGAAGCTATCCGACTCCCTGCGCCACATTTGCCATTCTCCCTCTTCAGTTGTCCGGCATACTCCCTTTACTGGAAGAAACACAGGGTCTCCCGGGTTGCCGCATAATCACAATGTCAGACATGCCAAGGTCTCAGACCCCGGGGAAGCAGGCACCACCTTGCCATTAGCGGTGATACCTGTGTTGACTTCCACCATACTTAGAATGTCGTCCTTCCCAACGCGACAATTTCGGGGCTCAATCCCTTCACCCTTACGGATTTCGGCCTATCTGCTCGCTGTCCTACGCTTAAATCCTGACGTTACCGCCAGAACTCCAAGGACTCGCTACCCGGTGGCTGGCCAACCTTCCGGGGCGGGGTTCTCTCCCGCTTGATTATGCGACCTTGCCCGGCCGCACGAGTATGGTGTCCCCAGAACTCGTTCCGCCTCCACATCCAGCCCCTTGATGGGGCCAGAACACTCGATAACCATGCTGATCCGGTCATTTTTGCCCTTCAACCCCGAGCAGATCAGGCTGGCCGCCACATAGGCCTGCCCCAGGATCAGGGTTTCCAAGGGCCCAGTTTGATGATTGGCGCGCATTTCGGTCACCATCCGGGTGGCGTGAACCACAGCCCCTTTCAGCATGCCGTCAGCCATGATAAATCGGTATATTTTGTCTTTTGCCGAGGCCTTGAGCTGGGCCTTGACATCCTTGTTGAAAATATCTTTTTTAATCATCGTTGCTCTTCCTTGGATGCAGACCGGAGATTGGAGGGGGCAGTTCTTATTCACTTATGGGAGGGGGGGGCCAAAGGCAAGAGCGGTGCTGAGCTGATGCTTCTGCATGGAAGAGAGGAGAAAGAAATGAGTGGCTCAGAAAATCCCGTTCCAGGTTCCGCCTTTGACCTCTTCAAGGATCACCCCCTGGCCTCATACAAGTAGTGCTGGAAGCCGATAAACACGTCCCTGATTTCCGGGATACTCCCCAGGCTGGCGGCGGCGTCACTGAGGACGTTGTATTTCACCTCCAGCAGAGTCGGCAGCTTTTCCTGAGCCAGCTCCCCCACCCCTTCCTTGACATACTGATGAAGGACAAAGCCCAGAAACTCCTGCTGCTTGTAGTTGTAGCGGCTCAGGATGCCTTCCCGGCTCAGGGCCACCCGCTCGGCGCGGCTGATCGGCACCAGGGTAAAGGCGATATAGGCCAGCACGTCAAAGACATCGCTGTTTTCAGCGTCGATCATGATTTTGGCCTCGGTGAGCTGTTGGTCGCCAAAGCCTTTTTCAGCAAGGCCATCCAGGAGGGCCTTGCGGGTGTCCGGGCGTCCCCAGAGGGCCCGCAACTCGTCCTCATCCTTAAAGAGCTCCGGCAACTCGCCAAAGAGCCGCTCAACAAATTGCGTCGCCGACAGGGGCTTGCCGTCCGGGCTCCAGAAGGTGGTTGCCATCATGTGCTGGATGGCGCGCTCTTTGCCGTCCGCCAGCTTGATTTTGATCTTGACCTTCTTTGTGCACAGGCAGGGGTGTTCCCCGCATTTCGGGCACGGTTCCTTGGCACAGATACAGGGGCGGCAGTCGCATTCCGGGCACAGGGGCTTTTCACAGACACAGGGAAAAGTGCCGCATTTCTCGCACGGCGTCGTGGGGCAGGTGCAGGGATAGGTGCCGCAGGTGGCGCAGGGCTCCGGCTCAAGGGGTTCCCCGTCCCAATCATCATCGCTGAAATGCTCGTAGGCCTTGACGAAGTCGTAAATGGTAAAATAATCCTTGCCGTCAAAGAGCCGGGTGCCACGGCCGATAATCTGCTTGAACTCGATCATCGAATTGATGGGCCGCATCAGGACAATATTGCGGATATTTCTGGCATCGACGCCGGTGGAAAGCTTCTGCGAGGTGGTAAGGATGGTGGGGATCGTCTTTTCGTTGTCCTGAAAGGTGCGCAGATGCTGTTCGCCCAAGGCCCCGTCATTGGCGGTCACCCGCACACAGTAGTTGGGCTCACTGCCTGTTTTCTGCTGATTAATAAGATCACGCACCGCCAGGGCGTGGACCTGGGTGGCACAAAACACCAGGGTCTTCTGGCGCTGGTCGATCTGGCCCATGAAGAGCTTGACCCGATAGGCCTCCCGCTCCCGCATCTCAATGACCTTGTTGAAATCATCTTCCTCGTAGCGCTTGCCCTCTTCAATCTCCCCTTCGATGATCTGGTCGTCGGAGGTATAGACATAGTTGTCCAGGGTGGTGGCGATCTCCTTGACCTTAAAGGGGGTCAAAAAGCCGTCGTTGATCCCCTCCTTCAGCGAATAGATATAGACCGGTTCCCCGAAATAACGGTAGGTATCGGTATTGCCCTTGCGTTTGGGGGTGGCGGTCAGGCCCAGCTGGACGGCGGGGGAGAAATAGTCCATGATGCCCCGCCAATTGCTCTCATCATTGGCCCCGCCCCGGTGACACTCGTCGATGACGATAAAATCAAAAAAATCGGGCGGATAGTCGCCAAAGCTGGGGGCCAAATTGCCGTCTCCATCACAGCCGGACATGAAGGTCTGGAAGATGGTGAAGAAGATACTGCCGTTCTTCGGCACCATGCCCTTCTTGCGGATGGTCTCCGGATCAATGCGCACCAGGGCGTCTTCAGGAAAGGCGGAGAACGAGTTATAGGCCTGATCGGCCAGAATATTTCGGTCAGCGAGAAAGAGGATGCGCGGCCGCCGCTTGCCGTCCCGGGCCAGGGTCCAGCGGCTCTGAAACAGCTTCCAGGCCAATTGAAAGGCGATGAAGGTCTTGCCGGTGCCGGTGGCCAGGGTGAGCAATAGGCGCTGATCACTGGCTGCAATGGCCTCCAGGGCCTTATTGATGGCGTTATGCTGGTAGTAGCGGGCCTCCCAGGAGCCGCCCCGATCCTCAAAGGGCACCTCGGCAAACCTGTTACGCCACTGGTTTTCTTCGGCAAAGGTGGCCGCCCATAACTCGTCCGGGCTGGGGTAGTGGCTGATATAGCCTTCAGCGCCGGTGTGCATATCGATGCGGTAGATGCCGACGCCGTTGGTGGCATAGCAGAAGCGGCTCTGCAGTTTCTCGGCGTACTTCTTGGCCTGGGCCACCCCTTCGGTATCGGCCAGATCACGCCGCTTGGCCTCGATCACCGCCAGCTTATGGCCGCGATAGGTCAGGACGTAATCGGCAATATCCTGCTTGGCCCGTTTGCCGGCGCCCTGCAGACGGCCCAGGGTGATGACTTCGCGGCGCACGCGGCTGCCGTCCACCACCCCCCAGCCCGCATCTTTCAGGGCCGGGTCGATGAGTTCGGCACGGGTTTCAGCTTCGTTCAGCATCACACATTCTCCTGCACCTCATTAAACAGTACCTGATGCAATTTGGCCACTGCGACACGGCGATCATCGGCAGCCATTTTCTCTAAATTGAGCATCTTCCAGCGCACAGAAGGCAACTCTTCTATATGCTCAAGGTTCAATAAACGCCAATCCGGTGTTCCGGCCTTAAAGCCCATCAAAAACCGGCGCTGGGCGTCGGTTAAGCGCCGATTGATTTCCGAGATCAGGGCAAGCCGTGTACTTTCCAGCGCCTGTAATGAAACAGGCTGAAATGTCATACCCACAAATTGGCGTTGATAGAGTTCGCCCAGGTCAATCAGGTTTGGCGCAAGCAGTTTAACGACCGGCTGATTGCTGCTGATCAGATAGACGATAAACACCTCCAGCAAATCATCTGATATGCCTTCGGCCTCCATCAGGCACTTTACATCAAAAAAATCTCTGGGATGCTGGCGATCAAGCGCCGCACAAATCTTACCGGCATAAAGATCGTCCACATGGGCAACCCGGCACTCGGCAAAGCCGTATTGCTCCTCCACCGCCGCAACCACTGGCCGTATTGAGGCCTCCCGAACACAACCCCGGGTTACCGGCGATGCCTCAATCTTAATTTTTACCTGGCCCCGCTGGACCTGCAATTTGCTGATTTGTTCATCGGCACGCTGCCGCAAACGGATCACCCGCACACCCTTCAGACCATTTTCGATTCGTGTCGCGATACGCGCCAAGGCAAGGCTGATCTCTTCGAGGCTTTGCCTGCGCTCATGGACGGGTAGATAGGTCAGGTCGATATCAACAGACAATCGCGGCAAATCCCTGATAAAAAGATTGATGGCCGTGCCGCCTTTCAAGGCAAAGACCTCTTCATCAGCCACGGCTGGCAACGATGCCAGCAGCAGCCGGACCTGCTCTTGGTAAATTGTGGTATCAGTTGACAATGAAAGACTCCGGCACCGTGATCTGGAACGCCTTGTCCAGATGTCCACCCTTGACGATTTGCCGCTTGCCGCTGCCCGTATCGATGGCGCTGACGTCGAGCCGCTTCAGCCAGGGGTGGCGGTGATATGTCGCCAGAAACAGAAACAACCGTTTTACCTTTACCCTGGTGCAACCCGCAAGCAACTGTTGGATCATGGCCGGCCGCAGTACAGTCAAGCCCTCGAAAAGTTCCGAGGCATAGACAAAACTCCCCAGGGTTGCATCCACCTCGCTCAGCACCTCCATGATGGCCCGTTCCGGCGTGGATATCGGCAACTGCCAGTCACGCACCCCGGTTGGCATCATGGTGAGACCTGTCTGGCCAACGGAATCGTGAAACAATTTCGTGTAATGGATCTTCAGGCCAGGCTGCAAATGCAAATGGCCGACCCAGCTCGGCAGCTTGCGTCCGCACCAGACATGGATTGCCGCTTCTCCCCCCAGGGGCAGATAATGGCCATCGCCGGAACGGTTCAGGGCCGATATGCCACCGATGTGCAGCTCCAGCCCGTCGAGTCTGGAAAGACCGAGCAAGGCACCTTGCCACTTCACCGGACTGCCGGGCAGCGCATAGCTGCCGCGGCCCAGCTTGCTGAGCCAGGCGCTCATCACATACTTGCGAGCCAGTTGCGCGGAAACACCCCGGGCTTTCAGCCAGGCGCTGGAGGCGGCAACCCCTTCCGGCAGACCCTTCAGCAGCTGGTTTAATTTTCCATCATTAGATAAACCCATGGACTACTTTATAGATTATTTTTAAACGAATCTCAAGAAATGGTTTAAAAAATACCCAAAAAGTAAACCGCCGGTTCAGCTTTTGGCTCGAAAATAAACCGGCTGATAATTTCAGGTGCTTACCACCGAAGCGCAGACATACTCACGGGTCATTCCAGCGCCGGCGGGAATCTCGTTCATCCCCACCTGCGGGGCTAAAAAACCCGGGCTTATGCTTGGTTGTTTGTCTGGGGTCGACCCCAAACAAGAGTGCTCGATCACCGCAAGCTTGTGGCCGCGATAGATCAGGACGTAATCGGCAATATCCTGCTTGGCCCGTTTGCCGGCGCCCTGCAGACGTCCCAGGGGATGACTTCGCGGCGCACGCGACTGCCGTCCACCACCCCCCAGCCCGCATCTTTCAGGGCCGGGTCGATGAGTTCGGCACGGGTTTCAGCTTCGTTCATGTTGCGTTCCGGTACTTTGTGAAAAAGTTTAACAGCCAGACAAACTCAACCCAAAATCAAGAAATTTTCAGCAAACACCAAATACTCAACCACCTGAAACAACTAATATTATTCAAATATTTGTTTTTTGTCCTGACCATAGAATCAAAACCCGATCAAGAAATTTCACGCCCAGATCGGTACATACCCTGCCCGGGGGTGTTCAGGATCTGCGGCTTTAATAAGATCAGCTTCAAGCGCTCTCTTGATAATGTTTGACGCCTGCGCCGCATTTCTTGATTCAATTCCAAACCGTTCACACAGGCTTGCATTTTTCATCCTGTCACCGCTTAAGAATTTGAGAATCGCATGATGGTAACAGGCACGAATACGCTCTTCAACCGACATGTTGGCAAAGGTGCGTGGCCCATAGAGAACAACTTGCATGGATGCCTCTTCTTCGCGGAATAATGGCGGCGGCAATTGAAAGATTTCAACCACCGCAATGACCTTATCCAGGCCGCTACCTTGTTCTTCGCACATCTTCATCCGCCGCATGAGGGAAGCAAGCGCTTCATTACGGGATCGAGGCGGGAGATCAATCATCCGCTCAACCCGGACAAGCGGACGGCCGGGATTGGTTATTTCAATCCGGTCCTTAAAAAGTTCAATCTGCGGCCCAGCGCCGCGAACAGTCATGTCCTGGTGAATAAGGGCATTGGCAACCAATTCCCTGATGGCCAGTTCCGGAAATAAGGGATGGGCCTCACGCAATGCCATGCCGATCTGCTCGTTACGCGGCAAAAGACCGTTGATATAATTCACCAGCCGCTCAAAACCACCGGCATAGCCAAGCTGGCCCTCATGGCGGTGGGTCACGGTGGCTGCCCTGTTGGTTCCGTTGTAAGCGATAAAGCGCACGGCTTTACGAGCCAAGGCCTGGTCAAACCGGCTTAAATCCGTAGCAAAGAGAATAGCGCCGAGATTGGTGATCGACCATTTCCCGCCCACATCTTCCCGGATAAGCCGCTCTGCTTCGAGTCGTTCAAAAATACCGTTTCGATTATCCGGCAGCGGCTGATCGGTCAAACGGAAATACTGGGCGTAATCAAGGAGCTTGAGAACATCATCACCGGAGACATATTGCCGGGCGACTCCATGTTCCCAGGTATAAGGCTGCATGGCCGCAATAAGCTGCCGGTAGCGTTCGGGATAGTCGGTCAGTTTCGGGGTGGCGCTGCCGATGCGGATATAGGGGACTCCGTCAAAGGCGACGGGAGCGGAAGTCGCGGCAGGGACCTCCAGCAGGACAACTCGCCCTTTCGGGCATTGCACCAGCCGAAACGTAAATGCGATACTCGGGGTCAAGCATTGCGCCAGCCACATCTGCAGCGGCTGGTTTCCTACTTTGGTGGTATCCGGATCAAAAGCGGTCCCGACAATATTGTGGTCGGTGTCATCGATTCCCCACAGCATATAGGCGCAATCCTTGCCGTCAACCCTGGCGGCATTGGCAAGGGCGGCACACCGAACACCGATCATTTTCGGATCAACGTTGTCCTTCTTAAATTCCACCCAGGAGGTTTCCGCAGGCCGCGCAATCAGGTCATGGACCAGGTCGATATCACGTTCTATATTCATGCCACCGCCTCTTCGCGTGCTTTTTCAGGCAGGACGCTGAGCTCACCGGCAAAGGCCTTGTGGAGGATGGCCTGTTTGAGTTCGGCGAGGCAATCGAGTTTTTGCTGGTAGATGGCTTCGAGGCGTTGGGTTTCTTTACGGAGGTCGTCGACCCTGCGGATGATCTGCAACTGCTCGGCGACCGGAGGAAGATGAAGCATGACATTTTTCGCAGCGGTTACATTGAAGTGCTTCTGCGCAGCGCCTACAATTTTCCCGAGAACAAGTTGCTTTCCGAAAGCTGAGTTGAAAAACGCCGCGAGAAAATGTGGGTTCACTTCCTTGCTCGGACGGACAATTACCAAGTCGCTGCAATTTGAATCCGGAAACTCTGGCGGAATTACAGCCGCAGTTCCAGGATAACCAGTCCTCACAATGGCAAGGTCGCCGGGACGCAGTTGAGATTTCTTGAGAGTACGATGGAAGGCCTCATCAATGAATATCGTGTTATCCATCGACACCTCGAACGGACGGATGTTTTGCGATCGAAGGAAGGGGATACCGATTTCCTTATATTCCTTCTTCATCGAACCGACATGGCCCACGGTTATCTTATGGCAAAGTGACACAAGCTGCCGGTCCACCCACCCATCACCTTTGCGGGTGAAAACACCATTGAGATAGCTTTCAAACAGCGCCCGGGCATTGGCGAGGTTCTGCTCGGTATTGGCGATGGCCGCATCAATCCCGGCCAAGGCCTCATCAAGAATGGCGACAATACGCTTTTGTTCGGGGAGGGGTGGGAGAGGTAGCTGAAGGGATTTGACGAAGGGGAGCTTAACTCCCTGAACCGTAGCACCAGTTCCCTCGGCAACGATAGTAGCTGCAATACTTTTAAGCCACCAATAAAGAAAACCCACATCAATTGTTTTTGCATTTTTTGGAACCACCCCACGCAAATCCTGATTAATGGCGGTATCTTGCCCCAACAAACAAATCTTCCCAAGACCCACACGAGTTGCAATGATGACATTCCCACCTGGTATTACATTCGTGGAACTCCCTTTAACTGCGCTTTCAGTAATGCTAAATTGGGTAGAAGAAATTAACTCGGTTTTCATATCCCTGACAGTAGCCCAGGGAATATTGCCAGTGTAATAATCTTGTCTCTTTTTCGATGGAGTTCCTCCACCGATAATGCTGCACACGTCACCTAGATTTTTTGTTGGCCAAACCATGCTCACAGCATCCCCCGAATACCAGCAAGGATCACCGCACTCTTGCGATCAAGGGCGGCAATCTCCGCCAGAATCTCCTGGGGCTCGCGCAGCGCTGCCTCCTCGGCCTTGTTGCTGTTCTTCACCGACAGGTCAAAACTGGCCGGGTCCACATCCGTCACCGCCACCGACCACGACTTCTCCGACTCGGCAAAGGTGGCCTGCAGCTCAACAAACTCCTGCAGATCGCCATCATGGAGGGCAGTGGTCTTGCCCATTTTGCGGCCCGGATCGAGCTGGTAATACCAGATCTTGCGGGTCGGGGCGCCCTTCTCGAAAAAGAGGACCACGGTCTTCACCCCGGCGCCGAGGAAGGTGCCGCCGGGGCAATCGAGCACCGTGTGGAGGTTGCAGTTTTCCAGGAGCTCCTGACGCAGGGCCCTGGAGGCGTTGTCCGAATTGGAGAGAAAGGTGTTCTTGATCACCACTGCCGCCCGGCCCCCGGCCCTGAGCGACTTGATGAAGTGCTGCAGGAAGAGAAAGGCGGTCTCGCCGGTCTTGATGGGGAAGTTCTGCTGAACCTCCTTGCGCTCCTTGCCGCCAAAGGGCGGGTTGGCCAGGATGACGTCGTAGCGGTCCTTTTCCTGGATATCGCTGATGCTCTCGGCCAGGGTGTTGGTGTGGATGAGGTTGGGGGCGTCGATGCCATGGAGGATCATGTTCATGATGGCAATGACATAGGCGAGGCTCTTCTTCTCCTTGCCGTAGAAGGTCGTGGTCTGCAGGGTTTGCAGCTCACTGGTGGTCAGCTCCTTCCGGCGCAGATAATCATGGGCCTCGCACAGGAAGCCGGCCGAACCGGCAGCGCCGTCGTAGATCCGTTCGCCGATTTTCGGTTTGATCACCGCAATCATGGCCCTAATCAGGGGCCGGGGCGTATAATACTCGCCGCCGTTACGGCCGGCATTGCCCATATTTCTGATCTTGGCCTCGTAGAGATGGGAGAGCTCATGCTTCTGTTTCTGGGAACGAAAGTGGAGGGAGTCCATAAGCTCCAGGGCATCGCGCAGGCTGTAGCCGCTGCGGAACTTGCTCTTGATCTCGGCGAAGATCTCGCCGATCTTATAGTCGATGGTGTCCGGGCCGCTGGCCCGCAGCCGGAAACCCTTGAGGTAGGGAAAGAGCTCGTTGTCCACAAAGTCAATGAGGTCATCGCCGGTCAGGGCGGTATCGTGATCAAAGGAACCGTCCGCCTTCTTGGGGGCGGCCCAAGCCGACCACTGGAACTTGGGGTCGATGATAAAATCATAGCCCTTGCCCTGCAACTCCGCCGCCATGGCCCGCTCTTTCTCCAGGTCATCGAGATAGCGCAGAAACAGCAGCCACGACGTCTGCTCGGTGTAATCCAGCTCCGAGGAACAACCCGCCTCTTTCCAGAGCACATCATCAATATTTTTAAAGGTTTGTTCAAACATGAAATGCCTTAGGAATTCTTTAGTAAATGGGTGCGGCCCGAAAAATACCGCCCATCATACCCGACAGCCCGCGGCTCTGCTTCATTTTCTACATTACCAGCCCTACCTCCCACCAGCCGTGCAGCGCCAGCAGAGATCAGAACTGATTATGAATGGACGACGAAAGGGGTCTGGCCGAGTTAACATACTGATAAAAAGGGAAGAAAAGCGGAGGAAACAGGCGCCGACTAGCAACTCATGTGGAGCCCGCGCATTCCTATATGTATCATTTTGATGCCCAAAAGGGCGAAATAGAGCCTGAAAACACCTATTTCTGGGATGGTAATCCTTCAAAATCAAGGACTTATCGTGGCCCGACCCCCAGAAGATCCTTAGAGAGCCGCCAGGATGTGCTATGAGACAAGCGCCACGGGCAAGAACGACTGGCTACCTATATCAAAGATCTCGAAAAACTTGGCCTTAATCAGTCGGCCACGCACCTCAAAGGTGCTGAAAAAGAAGCATTCACTTTCAAAGAGAAAGAAGGTTTTGCTTTCTCAACAACCTCACCTATTGAAAGAGAGATGAGGGAGCTCAATCGTCGAGCCGACGTGGGCACCCGGTGGAGTGAAAAAGGAGTTAAAAATGTCTTAAAAGTTCTCTTTCATTATAGACTCAACGCTGGTTTAACAAATCCCATAACAGCCCGTTGAAAAACCACTATCTCGCGAAAGTAGTCATCCATTGACTGCCGTTGCCATCAAATCAGGTGAGAAGATGGAATCAGCCGCCTGATAGTGATCCCTGGGCTTTATTGGGCTAAAAAAGGCAGTCAGCAGGATGAAAAAGTGAATAATAAGCCGCCTGAGGGCGTCTGCCATCCCCTTCGGGGTACCTTGGCCAAAAATTGCGCGCATCACCAGACCCAGATTGTAAGCAGCGGCATGGATCAGATAACGCTTGGCAACATTCTCCAGGCCACGGATGGTCATGCGGCCAAGATTGCCGCTGCATTTGCTCAGGGCAAAGCTTCGTTCCACCAGTTCGGCTCGTAGGCGGCCCAGGCGCTTGCCTTCGTTACCGCGAGTGCGGCGGCGATTGGCGTGAAATTCACGGCAGGCCTCGCTGTCGCCGCGCCAGCGCCGCCGCTGCTTGGTTTCTCGTTCCGGGATGTAGGTGGTGATGCCTTGTTCGATATTAATTTCTTTGATCAGTTCGGACTGGTGGTAGCCTTTGTCGGTTACCACACAAAGGAGTTCCGGCGCTTCATCGCCAAGGGTGGCGAGGTTTTCGGCGACGATATCCAGGGTATCTTTGACGCAGGCGGTATCACCCTGGTCGGCCGGATAAACAGTGACTCCCAGCATGGCGCCGGTGGTTAGATCCACCGCGTGTTCTGGTTTGTAGGCAAGGTGGGTGGTGCCATTTTTCATCTTGGTAATGCGGGCGTCGGGGTCGGTTTCCGATTGCCACTCCTTGTTGGAAAGGCTCTTTTTTTTGCGTTTTTTATCGAAGCGGATCACGGCTGCGGCATCGGCTGGGTCTTCACCGGCTTCCCGCATCAGCTCCTTGACGTACTCTCGGTAAGAGGCGCCGCTATCCTTCCGGGCCAGGCGACGCAGGGAGGCATTGGCCTCAATGGTGGAAGAATCCACCCCGGCGGCATAGGCATCTATCAGTCCATGGCGATGCACCAGGCCCAATATCCGCTGGAAAACCGTGCGG
>JAGXFQ010000017.1 GCA_024637145.1 Desulfobulbaceae bacterium | reverse complement strand
GATCTCAGCCTTGTACTTCAATTCGTTCCAGACAATATTGATGGTACTTTCCAGACACTCATTAATGTCGGCAGCTTTAAAGTCAGCTTCATCCAGGCGCGAGAAAGTTTTCAAGCCCTGGACGATCTTGTTGATCCTGTCTGTGCCATCCAGAGATTCACGGATCAGATCCGCCGCATCCTGGGTTATATAGTTCAATTTGAGTTTTTTATGTTTCTGCTCGAGTTGTTCCTGCTCCTCGGCCGGCAGCACGGCGGCAATTATCTCTGCCTGCTCAGTAATAATAGCAACTGAATATTCCGGTGGAAGCCGGACACCGATTCCAGTCGAAGCCGGACAGCATTCCGGTGGGAAGGCGGACAGCATTCCGTTCTGAAGCCGGACAGTATTCCGGTGATTCCGGACACCTGATATTGGAGGGAGTAGCGACGCGGGCAACCAAGTGGTATCACAGCATCTTTTGGTTAAACACTAAAGGAGGAAGTGATACCGGCAGAGAGGTTACCCATGCGCAAGATTTACGAGCTATTACGTTTGAAGTACGATTGTCGGCGGAGCATTCGAGAGATCGCGACAAGTTGTGGAGTCGGGAAGAGCACGGTTTCCGACTATCTTTTACGGTTCAAGGCGTCGGGCCTGGAGTGGCCGTTGCCGCCGGAACTGGATGAGGCAGGTCTTAACCGGCGCCTGTTTCGTGATCAGGTGGGGTCGACTCCCGTTGCGGAGTGTCTGCCCACGCCCGACTGGTCGGAAGTCCAGCGCGAACTCCGGGGCAAGCATGTCACCCTGGCGCTGCTCTGGCAGGAGTACAAGGAGCACCACCCCGAAGGAATGCAGTACAGCTGGTTTTGCCAGCAGTACACCCAGTGGCGGGGCAAGCGTGATCTGGTGATGCGCCAGGATCACCGGGCCGGGGAGAAGGCGTTCATCGACTACGCCGGCCAGACGATGCCGATTATCGACGGTTTAACCGGCGAGATCCGGGAAGCGCAGGTGTTTTTGGCAGTCCTGGGTGCCAGTAACTACACCTACGCGGAGGCGACCTGGAGCCAGAGTCTGCCGGACTGGATCGGCTCCCATGTGCGGGCCTTTGCCTGGTTTGGCGGGGTAACGGAACTGCTGATCCCCGACAACCTCAAGAGCGGGGTGGATAAGGCCTGTCGCTACGAACCGGTTATCAACCCCACTTACCACGATTTAGCTACCCATTACCAGACCACGGTGCTACCGGCCCGGGTCCGCAAGCCCAAAGACAAGGCCAAGGCGGAAGCGGGCGTGCTGCTGGTCGAACGCTGGATTCTGGCCCGGCTACGTCATCACCGTTTTTTCAGTCTCGATGAACTCAACCGGGAGATCCGGCGCTTGCTGGAGGCTCTTAATAACCGCCCTTTCCAGAAGCTGGACGGTAGCCGCCGGAGTCTGTACGAGAGCATCGACCGTCCGGCCCTGCGTCCCCTGCCGGAGACCGCCTACCAGTTTGCGGAATGGAAAAAGGCCAAGGTCAACATCGATTACCATATCGAGCTGGATGGTCATTATTACAGTGTCCCCCATGCCCTGGTGGGCAGGGTGGTGGAGATACGTTACACCGGGAACATCGTGGAGTGCCTGTGCAAGGGGCAACGGGTGGCTTCGCATCCCCGCGCCTGGCAGAAGGGTAAACACAGCACCATCAAGGAGCATATGCCACCCAACCACCGGTTCTATGCCGAGTGGAGCCCGGAGCGGTTCCAGCGCTGGGCGGATCGGGCCGGCCATGAGTGAAGTGACCCACCGGCTGTTGACCGGCCGTCAACACCCCCAGCAGGCCTACCGCAGCCTGTTGGGAATCTTCCGGCTGGGTAAGAGCTACAGCGAACCACGTCTGGAAGCGGCCTGCCGCCGCGCCTTGGCCTACGAGACCCTCTCCTACCGCAGCCTTGAGTCGATCCTCAAAAACGGCATGGAGAGTCGGCCTTTGCCCGGTGAGGACAAAGAGCCGCCACCGGTGCAGCATCGTAATATCCGGGGTGCCGATTACTTTCAACTGCGGGAGGAACGCCCATGCTGAGCCACCCGACCATCGAAAAACTGGAAAATCTGCGGCTTGGCGGGATGGTCATGGCCCTGAAAGAGCAGCAGAGCATGGATCTTGACAATCTCAGCTTCGAAGAGCGGCTGGGGCTGCTGGTGGACCGGGAGACGGTGGAACGGGACAACCGCCGCCTCAAAACCCGGTTCCGCCAGGCCCGGCTCCGTCACCAGGCCTGTATTGAGGATATCGACTTCAAGCAGCCCCGTGGTCTGGATAAATCGTTGATCATGCGGTTGGCGGAGTGCTCCTGGCTGCACCGCCATCAGAACATGATCATCACCGGCCCCACCGGCGCAGGCAAGTCATACCTTGCTTGCGCCTTTGCCAAAAAAGCCTGTCGTAGCGGCTACACCGCCAGCTATCAGCGGATGCCCAGGCTCTTTGAAGAGATCAATCTGGCCAAGGGGGATGGCCGTTATGTCAAGCTCATGGCCGGCTTGGCCAAGGTGGATCTGCTGGTGCTTGATGACTTCGGCCTGCAACCGCTGAACCAGGAACAACGGCACGATCTTCTGGAAATCCTGGAGGATCGCTACCAGCTCCGTTCCACCCTGGTGGCCGGACAACTGCCCCATGAACACTGGCACGAGCAGATCGGCGACCCCACTCTGGCCGATGCCATCCTGGATCGCCTGATCCATAACGCCCATATCATGCAACTAAAAGGAGGATCGATGAGAAAGGCAAAAGCCGACTTGACAGCACTGAACCGGGAAGAGTAGAAAGCCGAAATTACCGCGTCGTTACGCTCCGACTACGGGGTGTCCGGAATCACCGGAATGCTGTCCGGCTTCCCACCGGAATGGGTGTCCGGAATCACTGGAATACGCAAGCAACCAAACGATCAACATATTTTGCAAGCGACTTCAGGTTACTGGCAACAAAACCAATGGGATTATTGATCTCATGGGCAACACCGGCCGCCAGCTGGCCGATGGAAGCCATCTTCTCCTGCTGCAAAAGATATGACTGAGAAGCCTTCAGCTCCAGATTGGTATCTTGAAGCTCACGATTTTTTTCTTCGAGCTCGGCCAACAATTTTTCCTGGAGACCCTCGTAGCGCTTGGCCTCGGTGACATCCTCCACCATCTCAATGGCCGCAACTACCTTGCCCTGCCGGTCTTTAATGGGAGTGGCCACAATGCGATAATTGCGGATCTCGTCGTCAGCCGGCGTATCGGTAAAAGATTCATGGGTACGGCCATCTTTCAGGGTCTTGCCGACAGGGCAATAGCTGCAGGGGGTTGGACTCGGTGGAGAGTTAAAGACCTGATGGCACTTGGGCCGATTGTCCAGCCTGACATTCGGAAACCATTGGCGCATACTTTTATTGAGCGCCAAAACCTCCATGTCAGGACTCAAAAGGGTCACCCCAATGCCGAGATTATCAACCACCGCCTTATAACGCTCTTCGCTTTCAAGAAGCTCTTCCTGGAAATGCTGAGAATCCCCCAGCCGACGCAAGGCGTTAAGCGAATAGGCCAGATCGTCGGCAAGGCCAGCCAACAACGCGACCTCGTCATGATCAAAGGCATCAGGCTCTGCCGCATAGACATTAAGGACTCCCTCCATCCTGCCCTCATGCAAGACGGGCAGGGCAAGGGAAGACTGATAGCCCCTTTCAAGGGCCTGGGCCCGCCATGGTTCAAAGGCCGGATCGGTGAGAATAAAGCGGGCAACAGCGGGCCTTGCCGTCCGCAGGGCTGTGCCGGTCGGACCTCGACCGGCAGGGGTATCATCCCTGGTTATCCGAAGATTGGCAAGGTAGTCATTCTCAAAGCCATACCGGGCCAGCGGCCGCACGGTCTTGGCGCCATCATCCTCAACCCTGCCGAACCAGGCCAGCCGGTACTTGCCGATTTCAACGATAACCCGACAGACCTCCGTCAACAGGGCCGGCTCCTCTTGGGCATGAACAATAGCCCGCGAACATTCCTGCCGGACCAGCAGGGCCCTGTGGAGGCGCTGCAACTCGTCGCTTGCCGGCCCCGCCTGCCGGCAATGCTGCAATTCTTTGTGTAAGTCGGCATTTTCCTGGAGAAGATCTTGGATTTCAGTCTCAAGCTCTCCACAGGACTTCTCGGTTTTGGCCATGGCAGGATCCTTTTGTTTGCAGCGCGAAGATGATTAGGAATAACGTATGAATAAGTATGGGGAAAACTTCTCCGTCTGTCAATAAGAGCGGCAAGAGGAGAAGGCAACACCCTAGGGGGACAGCGAAGTGTAAGGAGCGTGAATGGTTACTTGCTGCCCTATTTGCGCCCACCCAGCACTGCCTTGGATGAGTTCGGGGAATTCCTAGTTCGGGGGACACCTTAGAATGGCACTAGTTTACTAGTTCGGGGGACACCTTACATATTTATCCCCGGAACTGGGCCTTTAAGTTGCAATGGGGGCACCTTGGGGTTTTATTTTGCTCTGCCCTCTTTTTGTTACCCTGGAACCTCGGCGTAATCCTGCATACCATGGTATGGTGCCGATAAATTGAGTGTCGGATACCAAAACCGTAAACAATGGTCATTGGCTGGTAATAGAAAAAGTGACTTTTCAAGACCTGACCCCCGAGGTGTGTGACCCCCGAGGTGTTTATCATCAAGTTACGTTGCGCCACAGATAATCAAAGTGATGGAGACAACTTCCCGATGGCAGATGTGCTGATTATTGATGACAACCCCATGATCGTCAACCTCATGCGGCGAATACTGCAAGGTCAGGAACATACTGTTGCGGTTGCCGCCACTTTGGCTGAGGGCCTGGTCAAAGCTGATAACGCCTGGTTTGACGTCATTTTCCTTGATGTTTATCTGCCGGACGGCAACGGCCTGGACAGCATCCCTCACCTGACGCAAACGCCCTCGCACCCCGAGATCATCATCTTTTCTGGCCAGGGCTCACAGGATGCTGCGGAAATTGCCATCAAGAATGGCGCCTGGGACTACCTGCAGAAACCCATTTCCATGGATGAGGTGAACCTGGCGATGCGCCGCGTTCTCCTTTACCGCCAGAATACGCAACAGGCCATGCCACCGCTCCATCTGAAGCGGCATGGCATTGTCGGCAACAGCCCCCAGATCAAGCAATGCCGCACCGACCTCGCCCAGGCGGCCCAAAGCGATGCCAACACCCTGATCACCGGTCAGACAGGGACCGGCAAAGAACTTTTTGCCCGCGCCATCCACGAAAACAGCAAAAGGGCCCATAAGAATTTTGTGGTGGTCGACTGCGCCGCCCTGCCTGGAAATCTCATCGACAGCACCCTGTTTGGCCATGAACGGGGATCCTTCACCGGCGCAGACCGGGTCAAGGTCGGCCTGGTCAAACAGGCGGACGGCGGCACCCTCTTTCTCGATGAGATTGGTGAACTCCCCCTGTCCTTTCAGAAATCCTTTCTGCGTGTCCTGCAAGAGCACCGCTTTCGGGCCATGGGCAGCGATCATGAAACGAGCAGCGACTTCCGCCTGCTGGCGGCCACCAACCGCAATCTTGACCAGATGGTCCAGGCGGGCCTGTTTCGCCAGGACCTCCTGTTTCGCATCCGCTCCGTGACCATCGAATTACCGCCCCTCTGCAGTCGGGCAGGTGACATCGAAGAACTGGCCTTGTTTTATTGTGAAAAATTCTGTCAAAAATATGGGTTGGAGCGTAAGAGCCTTGCCCCGGACGTCCTGGAGGCCTTGCTCGCCTATCCGTGGCCCGGCAATGTACGGGAACTGGTCAATGTCATGGACGCCACCATCAACGCGGCCTACTACGAGCCCGTCTTGTTTGCCATGCACCTCCCGCACCATCTGCGGATCACCATCAAACAGGCCGCCATCAAGAGGCGGCAGGATAAGGGTCTGCTGCAGAGCAGCACACCCGAGACGCCGGCACCTCCCTTAATCACGACGCCAACCGAGCTTAGCACCTACCAGCAATTCCGCGAAAACCTCCTCAATGCCGGAGAAAAACACTATTTCCAGAACCTCCTCCTGCAGACCAAAGGCTCCCTCAAAGAGGCCTGCCATCTCTCCGGACTCGGCCGTACCCGTCTCTACACTATTCTCAAAAAACATGGTCTGAATCGAAAATCGTAGACCCGCTCTTGTTCACCTTTTGTGAACATTGCCGTCCACTCCCCATGAACAGTGTTCAGCAAAACAGAACACGGTTCGCCATTACCTGCCCTCTCCCGCCGCAGCCTCCAGACAACAACTCCTTGAAACAACGAAACAAACAAAAAAGTGCAAGTAGTGGCACGCCCTATGCTTAAAGGTCCGCAAACAGTTCTCTCCCCTCAACCGCACACCGAACCGCAGAACCGGCGTTTATGATTTATTTATTTTGTTCCATCCCGCTCAAGGCCGCCGGGGCGCGTCTTCACGCCACCCTCCGGGGCCACCTTGAGCACGAATCGATCCACCTGGTGCCCTCCATCGACGACCTCCGCCAGCAGCTCTCCCATCCTCAGACGGATAGAACCCCCGGTGTGGTGGTTTTCATAACCGCCAGCCTTGTTGAGCTGCGGCTCTTACAAGAGCAGAAGGAGTTGCTGACCACTATCCCGCTGGTTTTACTCATTAAGGAGCAAAGCGACGAGAACATTGCCCTGGCCCATTCCTTGTTTCCCCGCTTTCTATGCTGCCTTGATGATGACTACCTGATGGTGACCAAGGTTATCGAAAATATCCTGATCAACAAGGCGGCATAAGCTGCCGCGGCAATCGACCTGAGTTCCAGGCACCCTGAAGCGCGCCGAAAAAAGAGTAGGCTCAAGAAGACCAGTCATTTAAATATTCCCCTCAATTCCCAACCCCACAAGGAGCTTCTTCCATGAAAAAGACACGTCGTATAGTTGCAATGCTGCTGATCATGCTGTCAGTCACCGCCCTGGCCATGGCCCAGGACGCCAAGGGCAAGAAAATTCTCTTCATCGATTCATACCACGCCGGCTATGCCTGGAGCGACGGGGTCACCAATGGCATTGAAACCGCCTTGGCCGGCAGCGGCGCCGAGCTGAAAATCTTCCGGATGGACACCAAACGCAACAAGGGAGAGGCCTTCGCGAAAGAGTCCGCCCTCAAGGCCAAAGCCCTCATTGAGCAGTTCAAGCCGGATGTGGTTATTGCCGCGGACGACAATGCCGCCAAATATCTCCTTGCTCCTTATTATAAAGAGAGCACCCTGCCCTTTGTCTTTTGCGGCCTGAACTGGGATGCCTCCATCTATGGTTTTCCCACCAAGAACATCACCGGCATGCTGGAGGTCTCTCCCATCCCCCAGCTCCTTGCCCAACTGCAGCCTTACAGCAAAGGGACCCGGGTCGGCCATCTTGCCGCGGATGCGCCTTCTGCCCGCAAGGAAGGCGAATATTACAAAAAAATATTCAACATGGACCTTGTGGAATACTACGCCACGGACTTTGCTGATTGGCAAAAGGGTTTTAACGAATTCCAGGGCAAGGTTGACATGCTTATCGTCGGCAACAACGCCGGCATTATGGACTGGAACGAGGCCGAGGCCAAGAACTTTGTGCGAGACAACACCAAGATTGCCACCGGGGCAACCCAGGAGTTCATAGCTGACTACGCCTTGATCACCTTTGCCAAAATCGCCGAAGAACAAGGCAACTGGTCTGCCATGACCGCCCTGGAGATCCTCAAGGGTAAAAGCCCTGCCGACATTCCAATTGTCCAGAACAAAGAGGGTGCCTTGATCATCAATACCCGCATTGCCAGCAAGCTGGGTATGGAAATTCCCTTTGAGCTCATCCAATCAGCCACAAAGGTTATTGAATAAGGACCCCCATCACCCCCTGCCGGCTTCCTGGATGTTCTCATCCAGGAAGTCGGCAGGGTATTCTTCAATACAAGCACCGCGACAGAACCAGTCAGTCACAGTCACAACTGGATTGCAAGTAAAAAGGACCTGAGACACCACCATGATCACTTTAAATTTACGCAACAAATTCCTGCTCCCGACCCTGGCCTTGCTGCTGCTCGGAATGGGCATTATCACTAGCGCTGCCTTTTTTAATGCCAAGGGGGCCTTGCAAGACGCCTATACGGCCCAACTCACCCAGGTCACCGACTCCACTCTGGTTGTCATTGAGAACTGGATCAAGGACCGCGAGCTGGATCTGGTCAATTTGGCCCAGCAAGCTCTTTTTCAGACCGCCACCCTTGACACCTTCATGGGCAAAACAGCGCGTAAATCAGCCAGTACCCAGCTTGCCGCTCATCTTGGCAACTACCCCTATTTTGAATCCTTCTATGTGGCGGACCAGACCGGCACCCTGGTGGCCGCCTCCGACGAAACGAGCCTGGACAAGGTCAAACTTGCCGGCACTGATTATTTTCAGCGGGCCCTGGCCGGCGAAGTTATGGTCTCTGAGGCTATCAAAAGCCCCGTTTCCGGCGCCCCGGTCTTTGCCATCTCCTGCCCGGTGCGGCAAAAGAATGAAGAGATCACCGGGGTGATGGTTTGCCTGGTGGATCTCCTCAAATTCAGCAAGATGTTCATCGAGACGGTGAAGGTCGGCTCCTCGGGCTATGCCTATCTCTATAATAATACTGGTCTCATCCTTGCCCATCCGGACCACACAAACATCCTGAAGATGGACATCTCAGAGCTTGCTTTCGGCAAAAAAATGCTCGCCACAGAGAACGGCCATATCACCTATACATACAAAGACGTAGAGCAGAACGTTATTCATCGACACAGTAAAGACCTCGACTGGCACTTGGCCGTGGGCATAAACAGTGCGGAACTACTGGCACCGGTAAAAAGACTGGGCTATATCAACAGTGTCATGGCACTACTCATTACCGCTCTGGCCATTGTCATTATCTTTCTCATTGCCCGCTCCATTGTCAAAAGTATCGCCAAGACCAAAGAAGGCCTGCAGGATGTGGCTGGCAAGGTAACCACCGCCGCCTCCCAGATTTCCGCCAACAGTGAACTGCTGGCATCCGGGGCCTCAGAGGCCGCCGCTTCCCTGGAGGAAACCAGCTCCTCGTTGGAGGAGATCTCTTCCATGATCACCCAGAACGCCGACAATGCCGCCCAGGCCGACTCCTTCATGCAGGAGGTGAACCAGAAGGTTATCCGGGCCAACGAGTCCATGGGGGCTCTGACCCGTTCCATGGAGGAAATTTCCGTGGGCAGCCAACAAACCTTTAAAATTATCAAAACCATCGATGATATCGCCTTCCAGACCAATCTCCTCGCCCTTAACGCTGCAGTGGAGGCCGCTCGGGCCGGTGAGGCCGGTGCCGGCTTTGCCGTGGTTGCCGACGAGGTGCGTAATTTGGCGATGCGGGCCGCCGAGGCCGCCAAAAACACCGCCACCCTTGTCGAAGGTATTGTCGGCAAGGTCAAGGAGGGCTCCGAATATGTCCAGGTGACCAACGAATCCTTCAGCCAGGTTTCTGAAAGCAGTCAGAAGGTCGGTGGTCTGGTGGGTGAAATCAGTGTCGGCAGCGCAGAACAGGCCCGAGGTATCCACCAGATTAACAAGGCCATTTCCGAACTGGATAAGGTGACCCAGAATAATGCGGCCACGGCCGAGGAATCTTCGGCCTCTGCAGACGATATGGGTTTGATGGCCAGTGAGCTTCATGCCTTTGTCAACGAATTGCATCTTCTGGTGGAAGGGGCAGGTGCCGGCCTGGATCATGATGACAGCTCCCCCCACAGCCAAGCACCAACGCAAACTGCTGTTCGCGGTTTGGCCAGGGCTGCCGCGGTCCCCAAGCTCAGCCTGCCAGCCACAAAAAAAGAGGACTATTATGAGGATTTTTAATCATGACGATCATGGTATCAAAACGGGTAATTGTGGTGACAACGAGATGAAAATAACCCTCCAGAGAGCAGCGACACAAGCCGCCGTCTGACCGCCTACGAGATAGTTCGGGGTAGTAGGGGAGGAAGCTGATATGAAATTGAGTTCTGGGGAGTTCTGGAGACACCTTGCTTATTTATAGCTCTTCGACTCTCCTTACCTTGCTATTTTAATGGCGAAAGCCGTGGCGACTCCCCAGATCCAGTTGAAGAACAAGACAAAAAGAGGGGTTGCCAAACCAAGTTCCAATCCGGCCACACCCTGGTGGGTCTTTAGGGGGGAAATGATAAACACCTGAATGGCGGTGGGGGCGAGACTGAGCAATGCCCCTTACGTGAAGACATTTATATTCTTGAGCGGCAGCAGGAACAGCAACCCCCAGAGGCCGCCCCAGACGATGCGGGGATACAGAAAGCTTGCGGTCAGGGCCGGCGCGATTGCGACCCCCGCCGCCCCGGTAATCCCGACGGCGCCGAAAAATCAGATCGCCAGACCGTTGGCGATTCCTCCCAGACTACCCGCCGCAAAATAGACCATGCTCTTTTTCATGGGAAATCCTTCTTATCTGTTCCTGGTTCGC
Organism: Desulfobulbaceae bacterium; assembly: GCA_024637145.1. Taxonomy (GTDB): domain Bacteria; phylum Desulfobacterota; class Desulfobulbia; order Desulfobulbales; family SURF-16; genus BM506. The sequence continues at coordinate 14,214 of JAGXFQ010000017.1, read as the reverse complement.
GGAGCCGCGGCTCAAGTCTTAAAAAGCCACAATGAAGAAAAGGGGTCACATCGGTTGTTGATCTTCGTGGCTTCTTTATCGCCTGGAATTCAGGAGAAACCATATTTGATCATATTTATTTAACGCGGCCACAACCGCCAGGTTATTTTTGCGGGCGACGATGACTATCTCAAGTTTTTCGTGTCCAGACCCCCTTTGCGGTGTCAGACCCAGATTGTCGATCAGCATGACAACGCCAGCTTCTCTTACCAGCCCGGGCAATTCATGATGGTTTCCCTGCCCCATTGCGGCGAGGCACCTATCTCCTTTTCATCCACTCCGGTCGACAAAGGCCTGATACGCCTTAGTGTCCGCCGAGCCGGCACCTTGACAACCGCCATGCACGGCCTTGGTACAGAGGCAATAATCGGTCTCAGAGGGCCGTACGGCAAACCCTTCCCCATGGCGTATCTATCCCAGCTCGACCTGCTCTTTGTGGCCGGCGGCATTGGTCTGGCTCCTTTGTCTTCGGTCATCAACAGCTGCCTGGCGAACCCGGACTACCATGGTCACATAACCATCCTCTATGGCAGCCGCACTCCGGAAGATATCGCCTTTATGGGCGACATGGCCCTCTGGCGTCAAAACCCGGGCGTCCACTGCCAGCTCACTGTTGACCTGGCCTCCGCAGATTGGCAGGGCAACACCGGCCTGGTGACCACGCTCTTTGACCAGGTGGCAATCAATCCCGCCCAGCAGAGCGGGGTGGTCTGCGGCCCGCCGCTGATGATTAAGGCCGTCTTGAAGGCCCTGGCAGAAAGAGGCTTCAGCGATAAGGACATCATCACCACCATGGAACGCCATATGAAATGTGGCGTTGGGGTCTGTCGCCATTGCCATCTGGATGGTAAACTGGTCTGCGTTGACGGGCCGGTGTTTAACCTCGCCCAGTTGAAGGAACTTAACGTCAGGGAAATCAGCTGATGAGCCAAGAGCAACTCTATAAAATACATTTTCTGCCCAGCGGCCGCGAGGTTGAAATCCAGGGCGGCCAATCCTTTATCAAGGCGGCCCAGGCCGCTGGTATCCATATCAATGCCTCCTGCGGCGGGGCCGGGGTCTGCGGCAAATGCCGGGTCATTCTGGAAAAAGGTACTGTGGAAGGGGGACGGAGCGACAAACTCTCCCCGGAAGATTACCGCGCCGGCTATCGGCAGGCCTGCATTGCCACCGTCTCCGGCGATGCCACCGTCACCGTCCCTGAGATGTCGAGCCTCAAAACGGGCGGCCTGTCTACGGCCGTGCCCGTCAGACACCGGGCCGCCATGCACCGCTTCGACATTCAGGATCTCCGTAAGGCAGGCATTTTTGTGCCGCCGGTGGTGAAACTGTTTCTGGAGCTGCCCCCGGCCTCGGCGCTGGATAACATGGCTGATGCCGGCCGCATTATCCTGGGTCTGAGCAACCAATACGATGAGCGGGGCATCGTCACCAGTCTGCCGATTCTGGGCAAGATACGCAAGGCATTACGGGACGATAATTTCCGGCTCACCGTGACCCTGGCCCATCCCGTCAACAGCAAGACCAAGACCCACCTGATTAATATCCAGCCCGGCAACTGGACGTCCAGAAATTTCGGACTGGCTTTTGATATCGGCACCACCACCGTCTATGGTCTTCTCCTTGATCTCAATACCGGCAAGGTCCTGGCTCGGCATGGTGATTACAACAGCCAGTTAAGCTACGGCGAAGACGTTATCACCCGGATCATCCATGCGGAGAACCCGGCAGGACAAGAACAGATGCAGGAAATGGTGGTCAAAAGCATCAATTCCTGCATCGACCATCTGCTGGCCTCAGCCAAGCCGGCGGCAGGCAAGAAAAAAGGCAAGATCACCCGGGACGAGATAAGCTCCATAACCCTGGCCGGCAACACCACCATGACCCACCTTCTCCTGGGCCTGGAGCCGGACAATATCAGGCGCTCCCCCTATGTGCCGGTGACCACCTTTGTCCCCCCGATCAGGGCCGCTGATCTCAACATCAAGCTGCCTCATCATACCGTGGCACTCCTCTATCCCTCGATATCAAGTTATGTTGGCGGCGATATCGTCGCCGGGGTGATGGGTTCCGGGATGTATCGCACCGACAAGGTAACCCTCTATATTGATATTGGCACCAATGCCGAGATTGTGATCGGCAACAGGGAGTGGCTGGCCTGTGCCGCCTGCTCTGCCGGGCCGGCCTTTGAGGGCGGCGGTATTACCCACGGCATGCGGGCCGCCAACGGCGCCATTGAGGATTTCAGTCTCAATCCCGCCACTCTGGAGCCGATGAACATTACCATCGGCAACCAGCAACCCCTGGGTATTTGCGGTTCCGGACTCCTGGTTATCGTTGCTACTCTTTTGGAAAATCAGGTGATTGACCGCAGCGGCAAATTCAACCGTCAGCTGGATACGCCCCGCATTCGGCCGGGGCGGAGCGGCTACGAATATGTCTTGGCTTGGAAGGATGAATCAGGGGCACATAGCGATATCGTTATTAACGAGGTGGACATCGACAACTTCATCCGCGCCAAGGCCGCCATCTACGCCGGGGTCAAGACCCTGGTCGAGGAGGTAGGGCTTGCCATCGGTGACCTGGAGCAGATCATCCTGGCCGGGGCCTTTGGCAGCTATATTGACCTTGATTCCGCCATGACCATCGGCCTGTTGCCGGAGGTATCCCCTGACAAGGTCATCTATGTGGGTAACGGTTCGCTGCTGGGATCATGGATGAGTGCCTTGAGCAACCACATCAGGCAAGATGTGGTTGATGTGGTCCATCGGATGACCAGTTTCGAGCTGTCCGAGGTTCCAGACTTCAAAGACCAGTATGTGGCCTCCTTATTTCTGCCCCATACCGACATCGCACTCTTCCCGGCAACAGGCAAACGGCTTGGCGCCAGCGCCACTGAAACAAAAGCGTAAGTGGCCAAAGGGACGTGCGCTGCGGATACACTCTTTTTTCCGACAAGCGTGGAGGAAGAGCTGAGTTGCTTCTCTCTACTCGGAATTGTCTTGTTCCGGTATCTCTAACGCATTTCCAGAAAGTCTTCCGCAACCTCCTCGCGGCCTCATAAATCGGACCAGGCAGGCCCTGGTCCGATTCCTTCCTTTGCTGGCAGCTGCGCTCCTGGAAAAAAAATTGAGATTTGTTATTTGTTTTGTTATTCTAAAATTTAGAATCTAGAATAAGGAATGGGGAAAATGCTTAAGTCACAGGATGTTTTTGTGCTGTTAAAGTTGGTGGTTATCGGGCCGCAATCGTGGTCCTACGCCGGTCTGGCCGTAGAATTGAGGATGAGCCCATCCCAGTTACATGGGGCGGTGAAGCGTTGTGTGGCGGCCCAGCTTGCCGTGCGGAAGGGGGAGGGAATTGTGCCTCATTTTCGTAATCTTGAAGAATTTATCCTCCATGGGCTCCGCTATGTTTTTTGGCCGGTACGGGGTGATTTAACCCGAGGGGTGCCAACCGCCCATGCGGCGCCGCCGCTTTCCCAGTTTCTCGTTGAGTCATTCTCTGAGCCGCCGCCTGTTTGGCCCGACCCTCAAGGGGAAATGCGAGGGATTGCCTTTTCACCCCTTTATAAAATGGCTCCGCAGGCAGCACGGGCCGATGAAAATCTATATGAAATGCTCGCCCTGGTGGATGCCGTTCGGGGTGGACGGGCTCGGGAACGTGAGATTGCTGCCAAGGAAATAAGTATGAGGTTAGAGCAGTATGCCTCGACTCACTAATCCGAATATTGAGATACTGGAAGCAGCGGTAAGGCATCTGGATAATCTGGTCGATCGCCTTGTTTTTCTTGGCGGCTGCGCCACCGGACTGTTGCTCACCGATGTCGCCGCACCACCGATTCGCTATACGCATGACATGAATGTTATAACCGAAGTGGCAACGTTGGCTGAATATTATCGGTTGGCTGAACAGTTGCGTCAAAAAGGTTTTTTTGAAGATTCCAGCGAAGACGCGCCAATATGCCGATGGAAAGCGGGCGAACTTCTTTTGGATGTGATGCCGACAAATCCAGCTTTGCTCGGTTTTGGCAGTGAGTGGTATCAAGAAGCGCTTACTGCTGCACTGCCTCATGTTTTGCCGTCCGGTTAAAGTATTCGCATGATCACGGCACCCTATTTTTTGGCCTGTAAATTTACTGCCTTTGATAACCGGGGTAAGGGCGATTTCCTCATGAGCCATGACATGGAAGATATCATCGCAGTATTGGACGGCAGGCCAGAGCTGCATGGGGAGATCGCGCAAGCCTCCGACAACTTACGTCAGCATCTGGTTGGTCGATTTCAAGCCTTGCTTGGGGATTTTTGCTTCCGGGAAGCGCTTTTCGGTCACATGCCTTGTGATAAAGCAAGTCAGGCAAGGGTGCCGATCATCTTGGCTCGCATCCAGCATATAGCGGAGATATGATGAGAAAGGGCCGGTAGATTAACTATTAGACCTAGTGCTCGGTAGATTTTTGCAGGTAAGAACCATCGAAAAGGGGTCACATCGGTTGTTGACCTTCGGTGGTTTCTTTATCGCCTGGAATTCCGGAGAAACCATATTTGATTATATTATTCAACATGGGCACAACCGCCAGGGTGTTTTTGCAGGTGACGACGACTATCGATGACAATCGTCGACCCCGGGCGGCCAAGGAAAGATAAAAAATAATTCTGGCCCTCTTTTTCACCAGAAAGGCCAGGGCCTGTTCCTGTCAGTGCGTTTTCCCCTTCAGCCCTGTGTCCACCCAAGACAAAATTTGAAGTTAAGGCGTCAGGATATCCAATATTTCCATGCTCTTTTGGTGGACCCGCAGCACCTTGTTGTCGATCTTGATAGTGACGATTCCCAGAGGGTCCAGCGGGGCAATGATCGTGCCATGCCCATAGACTTCTCTGTCCAGTATCTTGCCCGGCGCTATTTTCTTCTGCCAGCCCGGGGGCAGAGGCTTGCCACGCTTTACGTTTTTGGCCAGCCCGGGGGGCAGCTGCCCGTCGTGATCGTTTTTCTTGGCAAAGGAGGGGGAAGCCACCAGGGTTAAAGCCAGAAGCAGGGGAATGAGAACTGTTATTTTCATATTGTCCTTATGTCAAAGAGTTGATTCGGGCTCAATGGGGCAGCCGCCCGGTGGGGCGGTGAGCGTTTTTATGCCCGGCAGGGCTTCTGCCCAGAGCAGCTGTGGAGTATAGGCGAAATAATCCGTATGGTATATAAAAATGACTGAGGAGATGAGATCGTTATGCCCTGATCTGGGCAAAATGGGAAAAGAGAAGGACGGGTAAAGCCGGGACAGAACTCTTTTCTCCTCCTTGGCACCACCCTGATGCTCCTTATCAGCCCGTTGAAAAACTACTGCGCTCGAAGGTCTCTCTTCGTTTGCTATCTGCTGATGCGGCGTCAAAATTCGGCTTAAAATGCTCATTTACCACATGTAAACTGCGTGCCCCGCAGGTAATACCCTTGTGGTACTTTTTCGCCTCATTTTTCACCCTCAAGGGGTACTTACGCCTTGCCTCAGCTGCGCTCGCTACCTTTTCCAACAGGCTGCTATAGGAGGGGCTGGATGGTTTTGGTGAGACGGATGTAATCGTCAATGGTCAGGGTTTCGCCGCGGGCCTTGAGGGAGATTTCCGTCTCTTTCAGGGCCTGGGTGGCCTGCTCTTTGGTCATGGCCAGGAGGTGGGAGCTGGACAGACAGTTGATCAGGGTTTTGCGGCGCTTCTGGAAACCTGTTTTGACCACCTTTACCAGGAGCTCAGGGTCGTAATCGGTCCGGGTGGGGGGATGAAAGGAGATCTTCACCACCACCGAGTCCACCTTGGGCCGGGGGTGGAACTGTTCGGGGCTGACGTGCAGCAGATCCTTGACCGTGGCGCAGGTAGCAAAAAGTACCGAAAGAATGCCATACTCCTTGGTGCCGGGAGCGGCGCAGAGGCGCATGCCCACCTCTTTCTGGAGCATGAGCACGGCCCAGGACATTATTTCTTTATGCTCCAGAAATTTAAAGAGCAGGGGGTTGGAGATGGAGTAGGGGAGGTTGGCGATAATTTTTAAGGGGCCGCCGGACTCCGCTGCCAGCCTGGTGAAGTCCGTCTTAAGGATATCCTCATGGATAAGGGTGGCGTTGGCCGGTAATGAGTCGTTTTCCTGATGATATCTGACAATGCCCGCATCAACCTCAAGGCCGATGACCCTCTTGGCCTGCCGGGCCAGGGGCACGGTGAGCGAGCCAAGGCCGACGCCGATCTCAAAAATAGTATCCTCTTCTGTGACCCCGGCAAGCTCAACAATACGTTCAGAGGTCGCCTGGTGGACAAGAAAGTTCTGCCCCAGTTTTTTCTTGGGGGCCAGGGCATTGGTCTTCAGAATCTTTTTTATATCACTTCGGTTCATAAAGGCAGTCCGCTTACGTACTTGTTTTTGTGTTTTTTCGCAGTCTGGTGAAGAACTTTGCGGAAAAGGAGTAACCAGCTGCTGTGAAGGGGAGGGCCAGCAGGATGCCGCCCACCACCATAACCAGGATGGCATCAAAGCCCAGGCCACTCAGGGCCAATAAAGAGGATTGAAAGGTTGAAAAGCCGGAGTCTGCGGAAAGTATCGCCATGATTTCCTGCAGGCGCTCCCGGGAAAGAAGGCCCGGAAAAATCACGTTGCCCACCCGCCAGCTCAGGTAATATTGGAAAACAACGGTGAAAGGGTTGCTGACCACCATGGATGCCAGGACGCCCGCCACCTTGCTGGCCTTAAAGAGCAGGCAGAAGGCCAGCACAAGAAGGGTATGCAGGGGGATTGTCGGGGTGATGCCAATGAAAATGCCCACGGCAATACCCCTGGCAATGGCCCTGGGATCCCCCGGCAGACGCAGGAATCGGAGATAATGGTATTTGATCAGGCGAAGGGCCATTTTTCACTCTGGCCGGGGCCTGAGGGGCCTCACTGTCTTCAGGATATCTGTCATCAGCAGCGGGGGCAGTCAGCCCTGCATGAGATGGGGGGAGCGGGAATAGACATCAAGATCAAGGGGGGAGCCCGCCATTTGCTGGTATTGGTGAAAGCCGGCCACGCAAATCATGGCGGCATTGTCAGTGCAAAAAGAGACAGGAGGCATGGCCAGCTCCAGTCCGGCCTTGTCGCATTCCAGGGTCATCATCTCCCGCAGCCTGCTGTTTGCCGCCACCCCCCCGGCCACCACGACGGTCTTACAACCCATCTCTTGGGCGGCGCGGATGCTTTTTTGGGTCAAGACATCAACCACAGCCTCCTGAAAAGAGGCACTGATATCAGCCACCGGCAGGGGCAGTGTGCCCTTTTTCATCTTGTTGACCTGATTTGCCACCGAGGTCTTCAGGCCGCTGAAGCTGAAATCATAACTTCCCGGTTCAAGCCATGAGCGGGGAAAGGTGATGGCCTGAGGATTGCCCTCCCTGGAGATCCTGCCGATCTCCGGTCCCCCGGGATAGGGCAGATCCAGAAGTTTGGCCACTTTGTCAAAGGCCTCGCCGGCCGCGTCATCGCGGGTCCGGCCCAGCAGGGTAAGGTCATGAAAATCTCTGACATGAAAAAGGGAGGAATGACCACCTGAGGCGATGAGAGCAACAAAGGGGAATTGCGGCGGGGCCTCACCCAGGTACACCGAGAGCAGGTGGCCGGCCATATGGTCAACGCCCACAAAGGGAATTTTCTTGATCAGGGCCAGGGCCTTGACAAAATTAAGGCCCACCAGCAAGGAACCTATGAGTCCCGGTCCGGCAGTAACAGCCAGCAGGTCGATGTCGTCCAGGCCAACCCGGGCATCGGCCAGGGCCTTGGTGACCACCGGATAAATGTTTTCCAGATGCTTGCGGGAGGCGATTTCCGGCACCACGCCGCCATATTCGGCATGGATGGCAATCTGCGAATCCACGACATTGGCCAACAGTTGCTGGTCATCACGCATGACCGCCGCCGCCGTTTCGTCGCAGGAGCTTTCGATTCCAAGAATAAGCATAGTGTGCTTCGGGTTAAAAAGATAAGTGGTGGCACCTTAATAAGAGGAGCCATGCAGGCCGGGGTGCCTCAACCGGCAAGGGCTGTCAAAAAAAAAGGTTGCCATTGATTGTATTTTTAGCGGCAGTGGGGTATTTAACCCTTTTCGCTCTGGATTTTTTCGTTATTTTCTGATTCGTTACCCTTTTGAAACCAATGATTGCAGGTCCACCTTGCCAGTAAAAAAACTCACCGATTTATTCGACAGAACCATCTCCTACCTGCGGGTCTCCTTGACCGATCAATGCAATCTGCGCTGTATATACTGCACCCCGGCGCCGTTGTCAAAGCTCAACCAGGCAGAACTGCTCACCTATGAGGAGCTGCTGCGTGTTATCGGCATCTGCGTTGATCTGGGTATAAAAAAAGTCCGCCTTACCGGCGGGGAACCCCTGGTGCGCAAAGATGTCGGTTCCTTCATCCAAGGGCTCTCCCTGATTTCAGGGCTGGAGGATATCCGACTCACCACCAATGGCGTCTATCTTGCTGAATATTGCGATCTGCTCTATGAGGCCGGCGTCCGGAAGCTCAATATCAGTCTGGATACCTTAAAGCCGGAGAGGTTTGCGCACATAACCGGCACCGCCTGTTTTGACAAGGTGTGGAATGGTATTGAGCGGGCCTGTGCCAAAGGGTTTTCGCCGGTGAAGATCAACATGGTGGCCATGCGCGGCGTTAACGACGATGAACTCGTTGATTTTGCCAGGCTGGCCATGGAGAGGGCGGTGCAGGTCCGCTATATCGAATTCATGCCCATTGGCAATGCAGCGGTCTGGGGCAAGGAGAAGTATATTCCCTCCTCGGAAATCATGGCCCGGCTGCAGGTACTCGGGACCCTGGAACCTGTGGACCAACAGCGGATGGATGGCCCGGCCAAGGTGTATAAAATTGCCGGCGGTAAGGGCAGCATCGGCTTTATCAGTCCTTTGAGCCATAAATTCTGCGAGAAATGCAATCGGCTCAGGCTTACCTCTGCAGGCAGGCTGCGCTCCTGTCTGTTGTCAGACAAGGAAAAGGACCTGAAGACCTTATTGCGCCAAGGGGCCAGTGATGAGGAAATTGCCGAACTTGTCTTGCAGACCATAGCTGCCAAGCCCGAGGGCCACAAGGTGACTGAGGGCGATAGTTGTCACGGCCGGATGTCACGCATCGGCGGCTGATTCCTTGGCCTGGGGATAGGAGCCCAGCCACTCAAAATAGGAACATGACTCCCGCAGCCGTTCACAGGCCTCGGTGATGACGCCGTCATTCATGTGGCCCAGCATATCAATAAAGAAGAGATACTTGCCCGGCTCACCCTTCACCGGCCGCGATTCAATGCGCGTCAGGTTTATGTTTCTGCGGGCCAGGATGGTGAGGCTGTCGTTCAAGGCCCCTGGTTTATCCAGCAACCCCACCAGCAGCGATGTCTTGTCGCGACCGCTCATGGTGGGCGACTGCTTGCCGATGAGCACGAAACGGGTGGTGTTGCCCCGATAATCTTCGATTCCCCTGGCAACTATCTGCAGCTGGTAGGTCTTGATGGCCAGAGAGCTGGCAATGGCTGCCACGCTAGGGTCCTTGGCCGCCATCTGGGCGGCAAGACCTGTTGAAAAGACCGTCTGGCAGGGAATGCCGGGCAGGTTCTTTTTCAGCCATTCGCGGCATTGGGCCAGAGGCTGGGAGTGGGAGAGGACGGTTTTGATGTCCTCCATGTTGCCTGAGAAATTCATGAGATTGTGGGTGATGGGCAGGAATTCCTCGCCGCAGATCTGCACCTTATACTTTATGAAAGAGTCGAGGCTTGAGGTCACCGATCCTTCTATGGAATTCTCCAAAGGGACAATGCCGTAGTCCACCCGGCCCCGTTCAACCTCGCAAAAAATATCCTCGATGGTTTCGATGGCCCGATAGTCGGCGGTTTGACCGAAATATTTCACCGCGGCCAGGTGGGAAAAAGTGGCCTCAGGACCGAGATAGGCCACCTGGGTTGGTTTCTGCGAAAGGCGACAGGTGGTGATGATCTCGTGAAAGATGCTGAACAGGGCATCCTCAGGGAACTGTTTGCCATTATTCTTTTTTAAACGATCATAGATCTGGCGTTCACGGAGAGGATCCCATTTGGCCCGATTATCCTTTGATTTCAGCATGCCGATTTCTTTGGCATATCCCAGGCGTTCTATTAAAAGACGCAAAATGGTGTCATCTATCTCATCAATGCGGTCACGGACTTTGCCGAGATCGACCTTGTTATTTTCAGACATAATTTTCAGAGGCATGTAAGTTTGTATGGGAATTCGTAAGGTTACAATTCACTTAATGAACTTGGCCAAGAAAATAAAGGAAATTCTTCCTCTGCATAGCAGCCCTTGCCCGGGCAAAAGGGGCGTTTAGGGCCCTTTTTTCCATGGCAAGGGCGGCGGGGGCAAGGGACAAGGCAGCGCCTTCTTTCTTAATGGTTGAAAAGAAAAATCTATTGTTTTAGTTTGATTACAGGCATATGAACAAAACAAGATGGGCTTTTCCGGGCTGGTGACAGAGCGTCGCGGGTCAGGTACACTTTTGGTCTGACTATGAAAATTAAAAACTGGATGCAGGCAGAGCCTGTAACCATTGATCGCCTGGCCCTTCTGCAGGATGCTGCGGCCTTAATGAAAAAGTATGGGTTTCGGCATCTGCCTGTGGTGGATGAAGAAGAGAACCTGGTGGGTTTTATTACCGAAAGCGACCTGCGTCAGTTCTCTTTCCCCTCCATGGTTGAGGACATCCCTGTGCATCAGGTGATGGTCATTAATCCCATTACCATTAATCCCAATGCCAGTATTGAAAAAGCGGCGCGGCTGATTCATGATTACAAGATTGGCGGCCTGCCCGTTTTGGATAAGAAAAAACTGGTGGGCATCATCACCTTGTCTGACATCCTGGCGGCCTTCATTGAGATGATGGGGCTGTTAAAGAAATCCACCCGTATTGATGTCATCGTCAATAAGAAGGGTGGGGTGGAGGATGTGAGCCGGATCATCCGCGAGAATAAGGGTGAGATTATCAGTGTGGCCCAGGAGAGTCACTCTTCGCGGCGCAAGGTCCATTATTTTCGGCTGGATAAATGTGATGTGCTGCCCATTGTTAAGGCCCTGGAGAAAAATGGCCACAAGGTGGTCTCGGTTATGGAGTAAAAGAGAGCGTGCTGGCCAATTGGGCTGCTAAGTGTGCCAGGAAAAATATCTTATTTTTTTTAAAATTTCCGCAAATCGATTATATCGGTGAAAAGCGTTTCGGCCCCTGGCCAGGATGGATTTTATCGGCGTAGCTGATCTTAAGAGAACAAGGACTGTAAATATGACCAAGAAGGCTTTCAAGGTTGAAAAAACCTATGAAGAAATAAACGCCCGGATTAAGGCGGGTGAGGCTGTTGTTGTTACTGCTGAAGAGATGGTGGGCATTGTCAGGGAGCACGGCGCCGAAGAAGCGGCCCGCAAGGTGGATGTGGTTACCACCGGCACCTTTTCACCCATGTGTTCATCCGGGGCTGTTATTAACTTCGGCCAGACCAATCCCACCATCAAGGCCTCAAAGGTGTGGCTCAACAATGTCCAGGCCTATGCCGGCCTGGCCGCTGTTGATGTCTACCTGGGCGCTGCAGAGGTAGCCGAGGACGACCCCCTTAACAAGGTCTATCCCGGCAGTTTCCGCTATGGCGGCGGACATGTCATTGAAGATCTGGTTGCCGGCAAAAAGGTGAAGCTCAAGGCCATCGGCTATGGAACCGACTGTTACCCCACCACAGAGGCGGAAAAAATTGTTACCTTGGCGGAACTGCCCTATGCCTTGTTGTTCAATCCCCGGAATTGTTATCAAAATTATAATTGTGCCATTAATCTCTCTGACAAGAATATCTATACCTATATGGGCACCTTGCTGGCCAAGGGTAAAAATGCCAATTATTGCAGTGCCGGCGAGTTAAGCCCCCTTTTAAATGATCCGCTCTATAAAACCATAGGCCTGGGTACCCGCATCTTTTTGGGCGGCTCTGTCGGCTATGTAACCTGGCAGGGCACCCAGCACAGTCCTCAGGCCCCTCGCCTTGAGAACGGCACCCCGAAAAGACCAGCCGGCACCCTCATGCTGCAGGGAGACCTGAAAAAGATGTCTGCGGACTGGCTGAAGGGGATTTCCATGCAGGGTTATGGTACCACCCTGGCGGTGGGCGTAGGTATCCCCATTCCCATTCTTAATGAGGAAATGGCCGCCTTTACCGGGGTAGCTGATGCGGAATTGTTTACGCAGGTGGTTGATTATTCCTATGACTATTCCCATGGGGTGGCCAGAAATTATGGTGAGGTCTCCTACGCCCAGTTAAAAAGCGGCGAGATCGAGGTGAACGGCAAGAAGGTGAAGACTGCTGGCCTCTCCAGCATGGTCAAGGCCCGGGAGATTGCCAATATCCTCAAGGAGTGGATTGAAAAGGGTGATTTTCTGTTGGAAAAACCTGTCCAGACACTCCCGGACAAATAGCAGACGCGATGTTGACCACGCCTCAGCAGGAACAGGTTGCAGCCCTGAAGCAGTGGTTTGGCTCAAGGCAGAAGGTTGCCGTGGCTTTTTCCGGAGGTGTGGACAGCTCCCTGCTGCTTTTTCTGGGCAGTCAGGTTCTGGGGCCTCATTGTCTGGGGATTTTCGCCCTGAGCCCTCTGATGTCAAAATATCAGCTTGAGACGGCCAGAAACTTTGGCCGGACGCATAATCTGCCCCTTGACGAAAAGGCGTTTTCCCCCTTTGAGCTCCCTGGTTTTTCTGAAAACAGAGATGACCGCTGTTATATCTGCAAGAAAGGTCTTTATAGCAAACTGCAAGGGGGGCTGGCGCCTGGCTGGCATCTTGCCGACGGGACAAATCTGGATGATAATCCAGATGACCGACCAGGCTTTCAGGCCATTCTTGAACTGGGGATTGCCACTCCCTTTCTGGATTGCCGGATTGGCAAGGGCCAGATCCGGGCGATGAGTCGGGCCCTGGGCCTCTCCAACTGGGATCTGCCGAGTGATTCCTGTCTTGCCACCCGTATCCCGAGATATAACGCCCTTACCCAGGAAGGGCTGCGGCAGGTGGAAGGTGCTGAAGAGGCGTTACGGAATCTGGGTTTTGCAGGGGGGCGGGCACGTCTTCATGATGATACAATCCTCCTGACATTTCAGGAGGGTGATCTGGAGAGGGCATCAATGGCTGAAGTAAGGATAAATATTGAAAAAAGAATGAGAGAGCGCGGTTTTTCAAAATTTTTTCTTGATCTTTCTGAGCGACAGGGTATCTTGCCTTGAAATGTCCACAGTGCCGGGCATAGCTGAGTTTTCCCTATAAAATATGGCTGAAAAATTTTCTTAAAAACCACCCAGAATGGGTTGAAGATCCTTTCTTTTTAATTGTCAAAGAAGATATTCGAAAATATCTATGAAAAACGGATAGTTTTATTTGACAACAACTTCTCGTTTAGTACAATTCCTTACTAACGAGAACATTCACACCCCCAAATTGTAACACGAGGAGAAAAGAGAATGAATAAAAGTGAATTGGTAGACAATATGGCTTCTGCTGCAGGTATCAGTAAAGCTGCTGCTGAAAAAGCATTAACTGGTCTTCTTGATTCCATCACCAATGCACTCGCAAGTGATGATAAGGTAACCCTGGTTGGTTTCGGCACCTTTTCCACATCTAAAAGAGCAGCTCGGCAGGGACGTAATCCCCAAACCGGTGCCACCATTCAGATTGATGCCCGTACTGTTGCCCGTTTCAAGCCAGGTAGCAAACTGGCTGACGCCGTCAAATAAGAGTTTTCGTTCACAACTTAATCTTTTTTTAAATGAATCAAAAAGGTTAAAAAGTGTGTATTTTCCGTGGCGCTCTTCGGGGCCGGGGAGACGGAAAAAATAAAAAAAGCGTAACAGCTCAATGCTGTTACGCTTTTTTTATTTTGCAAATATGCCTTATTCAACAAGGCCTTTCGTGATGGCGTCGTAGATAGCGCAGTGTATCACTTAAAGTTTTGTATATCGGTAGGTGTCAACATACTTTTCGCCTGAACATCTTATTTAAGCCGCTTGCTGTACGACTACATTTTGCCGTTGTTCATTGACTGGATTGAGTCTTACCAACGACTCATGATCCCAGTTTCTGGTGGCACCAGACCATCGT